>NZ_JBEPAM010000074.1:0-28063 GCF_040298605.1 Kitasatospora sp. NPDC001527
TTAGGCCGTGGCCGCGATGCCGCCGCGCGTGGCCAGGACGAAGTCGGTGAACGTTCCCACCGAGGCGAAGTCCTCGATGTCCAGAGTGCCCCCGGGCCGGCCGGGTGGGGTGTGGGGGTTGGGAGGGTCAGTCGACCGCGACGGCTTCCTGGGCGGCGTCGACGCGCCGGTAGGAGCCGGACTCCAGCTCGGTCACCGCGTCCGGCCGCTCCGGCCGCCAGCCGAGGGCGGTCCGGGCGGCGGCTCCGCTGACGCTCTGGTCAAGGGCGAGCGCGCCCGCGAAGAGCGGGCCGAAGGTCTCGGCGGCCTGTTCCACCGGCACCGCCTGCGGGGCGCCGGACACGCCGGCCGCACGGCCGGCGGCGCGGGCGAGGTCGCGCACCGGGACGGCCGACTCGCCGACGCCGTGCCAGACGGTGCCGGCCTCGGCCCGCTCGGCGGCGGCCACGAACAGCTCGGCGAGGTCGTCCACGTGGACGACCGGCCAGCGCACGCCCTCCGCGCCGTAGTACTCGGGCACGCCCTGTTGGCGGGCCCGGTCGACCAGGATGGCGGGGATGCCGCCGCCCCGGCCGTACACGATGCCGGGCCGGACGACGACCGCGCGCACGCCCTCGGCGCTCTCGGCCAGGACCCGCTGTTCGATCAGCGGGCGGTAGCCGACGATGTCGATCGGGCGGGTCGGGGCGTCCTCGGCGACCTCCTGGGCCTCGCCGGTGGCCCCGAGCACCCAGACGCCGCTGGTGTAGACGAACGGGCGGCCGGTGCCGCGCAGCGGAGCGGCCAGCGCCTCGATGACGGCGGCGTCGACGTCGGCGTCGCCGCTCGGGGGAGCCAGGTGGATCACGGCCTCGATGTCGGGGGTCACCGCACCGGCCAGCGAGGCCGGGTCGGCGGTGTCGCCGATCACCCGCGCGTGCCAGGCCCGGCCGGGCTGTGGCTCGCTGCCGCGGGTGAGTGCGACGACCTGGTGGCCGGCGGCGACGAGGTGCTCGGTCACGGCCGAGCCGATGTAACCGGTGGCACCGGTGAGCAGGGTTTTCATGTCATCCCCCAGTGTCGAACATTTCGATGTCAAAACTATAGGCAGATTCGGTCCGCGCCGTCAAACACTTCTACATCGAAATGTTAGGCTGGGCGCATGACGGAACAGCAGCCGCAGCACGACGGCGTCGACCGCATCACCGCGCAGTGGCGCGCGGTCCGCCCCGACCTGGACGCCTCCCCCATGGCCGTGATCGGCCGTCTCTCCCGCGCCTCGCGCCTGCTGGAGCGCGGGATCAAGGAGAACCTGGCCGTGCACGGCGTCGAACCCTGGGAGTTCGACGTCCTCGCCACCCTGCTGCGTTCCGGGCCGCCGCACGTCCTCAACGCGGGCGAGCTCAGCTCGGCCGCGATGGTCAGCTCCGCGGCGCTCACCAACCGCATCGACCGCCTCGTCGAGAAGGGCCTGGTCGACCGGGACGTCGATCCGGCCCACCGCCGCCGGGTGCTGATCTCGCTGACCGACAGCGGGCGGGAGCTGGCCAACCGTCTCGTCGAACACCACCTGGCCGGTGAGGAGCGCCAGCTCACGGGGCTCACCACCGGCGAACGCGACCAGCTCGCCGCCCTGTTGCGGCGCGTCCTGCTCACCCTCGGCGACCACGCGGAGGATCCCGCCGAGCGGTGAGCGGGGGCGGCGGACGGGCGGGGCGGCGGACGCGCGATCGGGTCGACACGGCCCGGCGGGCACTACCCTCGGTTCCATGTCGAATCCCGATGGACTGCTCGTCAAGATCGCCGCGATGGTGGAGTCCGAGCGCAGTAACCAGATGCCCCTGACCGTGGTCGTCCCCGGTGCGGTCATCACCGGCCGGCTGGCGCCGGAGAGCCTGTGGCTCGAGCGGGTTGCGGAAGTCCTCACCGCCTCCGACTTCCTGAAGCCCTTCGCCGCGCTCTTCACGCCGCAGGCTGGCGGCGACGGCGCCGGTGCGGCGGCCGGTACGGGGGCCGGTGAGCACGGCACACCGGCCACCGCACGGCCGACCCACCTGCACCTGCACGTCGCCCGCATCCTGCAGGGCAGCTACGGCCTGCCCCACACCGGCGGCATGTACCGCATCGCCATCGCCGACATCAGCAGCTGGACGGTGGGAGACCTCAGCTACTCCGACCAGTGACGCCGCGGTGCTCGGGTCAGCCGGCGCCCTGAGGTGAACGGGTGCGCAGCAGCCGCCAGGTGGCCGGGCCGATGAGGCCGTCCGCGGTGGCTCCGGCCTGCTGCTGCAGGGCGACGACGGCCTGCCGGGTGCGCTCGCCGTACCAGCCGTCGACGTTCCCCTGCCCGAGGTCGAAGCCCAGGCGCTGGAGGAGGCACTGGGCCTCGGCGACGTCGTCCATCGAGGTCCCGCCCGTCGGCGGCGGGAGCGGGAGGGTGGTGGTCCCGCTGAGGCCGGCGTACCAGAGGCCGTTCTCCTCGCGGAACGCACAGGCGTACGGGGCGTAGGGGGCGACGGTGAAGGGGACCCAGCCGGTCTGCCGGTGGGTGGTCTCGTCGGTGACGCGGGCCTGGTAGGTACCCGGTTTGTCGGTGCGGGCGCAGGTCCACTGCCAGGTCAGCGAGCCGCTGTCGGTCACGATGTTGCTCTGGCGGGTGCCGAGCGGGAAGAGCTTCCCGTCGGGTGAGCGGATCTCGTTGGTGTAGCGGCCTCCGGGGGTGAACCCGGAGGACGCGTTGAGGAGCCTCGTCCCGGGCTTGTCGCAGCTGCCCGTGACGCGGAAGTGCAGCGGCGGCTGCGCGGTGAGGCGCGCGGTGGCGAACCAGGCGGTCAGGGCGAGGAGGACCGCGCCGGTGCCGCTCCACAGGAGCAGCCGCGGCTCGCGCCACCGGGGCGCGGCCGGTGGCAGTGCGGCGGTGACGCCGACGGCGCGCAGGGCTTCGCGGCCCGCCTCGTCGGCCGCGGCCGCCCACCTGTCGGCGCGGCTGACCGTCAGGGTGCCCAGGCCCTCCTCGCGGCGGTGCAGCGAGACCACCCCGACGATCCGGCCGTGCGCCCAGACGGCCGATCCCGACATCCCCTCCCATGGGGAGCGGTCCGGGTCCGGGTCCCGTTCGGGTTCCTGGACCCGCAGCTCCAGGGTGCCCTCCCTGCGGTCGGCCAGCGGCGCGATCTCGCCGCGGGCGTGGCAGGAGTCCCGGTACGAGGTGAGGCCGTCGGCGTCGTCGCGCCGTTTGAAGAAGGGGAAACCGAGCGCGCTGGAGCGCAGGCCCGCGTCGCGCTCGCGGACCGCCGCGAAGCGCGCCGCCCTGACGCGCCGCGCGCTCCTTCGCGCGCCCCCCGCGCCGTCCGCGCCGTCCGCATCGCCCTCGCCCCCGGGGTCGGCCGCGTCCAGGGCGAGCAGGGCCGCGTCGGCGCGCGCGTCCGACCACAGGACGCGTGCCGGAGCGCTCCACTGCGCCGGGCGGTCCGCCTCGAAGCGGACCGTGACGCGGGTGGCGAGCCGCACCACGTGCGCGGCGGTCAGCACCACGCCCGCGCGGACCAGGTAGCCCGAGCCGCGGGTCTCGCGGCCGTCGGTGTGCCGGACGATCACTTCTGCGGCCCGCTCGCCGCGCAGTCCGGTCACCGCCGTGCCGCCGCCCCGGCGCCGGGGCCGATACCGATGCCAATGCCGATTCCGATGCCGATGCCGATGCCCGGGGAGGCTCCGTCAAGTCCCAATACGACGTTCATGCCCGGGAGTTGCCCAGGGCCGCGGCGAGCCATGCGGGACTTCGAGAAGTCCTATAGTGGGGTCGCGTCCAGCCCGAACCGACCCCGGAGCGACCAGTGATCGAGCTGTCGGATGTCATCCACGACCTGCGGGGCCAGTTGGAGAAGGCCATGGCCGACGCTGTCGGCCGGACCATCGCCTTCGAGCTCGGCGACATCGAACTGGAGGTCGCCGTGGCGGTCGAGCGTTCGGGGCAGGCGGGTGCCAAGGTGCGGTTCTGGGTCGTCGAAATGGGCGGCGACGCCTCGCGCACTCGCACCGACACCCAGCACATCAAGCTGACCCTGCACCCGCGCGTGGCCGCCACCGGCCGGCCCCCGGAGGTCTCCGGGAGGTCCCTGCCCCGCGAGCGGTGACCGGTGCCCGGTCCGGTCCGACGGCGACGGCCGCCGGGAGCCGCGGCCGGGCCGAGGGGCGTCCGCCCGGGGAGAATCGCGGTATGCGGATCCTGATCGTCACCGCCGGCTCGCGGGGCGACGTCGCGCCCTTCACCGGTCTGGGGCGGCGTCTGCTGGAGGCGGGCCACCGCGTCTCCGTGGCCGCCCACCCGTCGTTCGCCGCGCTCGTCGGCGGCTGCGGGCTCGACCACCGGTCCGTCCCGGGAGACCCGCAGGAGCTGGTCCGGGCCCGGGCGGCCTCGCCCGAGGAGGCCCGGGCGGCGTCGAGGGCGTACGTGGACGGGCTCGCCGACGGCGTGGCGCGGGCCGTCGCCGACGGGGCGGACCTGGTGCTCACCGCCTTCGGCCCGTCCCCGTTCAGCCGCACGGCCGGGGAGGCGTTCGGCGTCCCCGTCGTCGGCACCTACCTCGCGCCGGCGTTCGCCACCGGGCAGTTCCCCCTGCCCGGTGCCCGGGACGCCGACGGATCGGGGCCGGAGGGCAACCTCGCGGCGGGCCGGGCCGTACTCGGCCGGGCGGAGGCGCTCTTCGCCGATGCCGTGACCCGGCTGCGCGCCCGCCTCGGGCTGCCCGCCGACGCGCGCCCGGCGCCCGGGGGCGTCCGGCCGGTCTTCCACGGCTTCAGTCCGCTGGTGGTGCCGCGCCCCGCGGACTGGCCGCCCGGGGTCGAGGTGACGGGCTACTGGTGGCCCGTCCGGCCGCAGCGCTGGCGGCCCCCGGCCGACCTGGTCGACTTCCTGGGGGCCGGACCGCCGCCGGTGTTCATCGGCTTCGGCAGCATGGCGCCCGGGCAGGGCGAACGGCTCGGCGAACTGGTGGCCGCCGCGGTGCGGCGAGCGGGCGTGCGGGCGGTGGTGCAGGCCGGTTGGGCCGGACTGAGCGGGCACGGCCCGGACGTCCTGGCCGTCGGTGACCTCCCGCACGACTGGCTGTTCCCCCGCACCGCCGCCGTCGTCCACCACGCCGGCGCGGGCACCACCGCGGCCGGGCTGCGGGCCGGGGTGCCCGCGGTGCCCGTCCCCGTCATGGCCGACCAGCCGTTCTGGGCGTCCCGGCTCCACCGGCTGGGCGTGGCGCCCAGGCCCCTGCCGTTCCGGGACCTCACCGCCGAGGCCCTCGGGGACGCCCTGACGGCCTGCCTGTCCGACCCGGCGCGCCGCCGCCGCGCGGCCGGGCTCGCCGGGCGCCTCGCCGCCGAGGACGGCGCGGCCCCGGTGCTCGCCCACGTCGCGGCGCACGGCGCGGGCCGCCGTGGCGGGTGATCACGTCATCGGCCTGGACGCCGGCCGCGAGGACCGCCGGCGGTCGGGGGAAGGGCTCAGCGCTCGGTTCCGGGGGTCTGGACCGGGATGCCGCCGAACCGTCTCCGCGTGGACCGCGGAGCGCTCGGCGAACCGGTAGAAGCCGCGGAACGGGGAGTCCACGGTGGTGCCGTTGGGCCGAACTGCTCCGGGCGGGCCGGTTCGGGTCGGCCCGCCCGGGGACGTAGAACTCGTGGCTGCCGACGGCCCGGGCCACCTCGCGGGGCTTCGGTCCCTGGTCCAGCGCCTTCCGGACCTCGGCGCACTCGAAGCCGTAGCCGCGCGGGGTGATGCCGCCCGCGACGGCCAGGCCCGACGAGCGCGGGCTGGTGGCGCCCTGATGTCCTTGCGCGCTGCGGCAGTCGCCGAGCGGGCGTTGACCGCCGGCCCTTCCCGGCTGTTGGCTCGGGGCATCGTCCCGGCCAACGGAGGCCGGGGACAAGCCTGTTGGGGAGGAACCATGCCCGTACCGCACCTTGCCCGAACCCGCACCGCGCTCGCCGGCGCGGTGGCCGTCGTGCTCGGCGCGGTCACCGCGGGGCCCGCCGCCGCGGGGCCCGCCGCCGTGCCGCCGCCGGTCGTACGGATCAGCCAGGCGCCCGGCGGGGCGCAGCCGGACGGCGACTCCTACCTCGGCGGCCTCTCGGCCTTCGGCCGTTACGCCGTCTTCACCTCGGACGCGGCCAACCTGGTGCCCGGCGACACCAACGGCAGTTCCGACGTCTTCGTGCGGGACCTGGTGACCGGCCGGACCGAGCGCGTCAGCGTCGCCGACGACGGCGGTCAGGCCACCGGCTCCTCCTCCGGGAGGGCGATCAGCGCCGACGGCCGCTACGTCGCCTTCGCCTCGGACGCCGGCGGTCTGGTCCCGGGTGACACCAACGGTGTCTTCGACGTGTACGTCCGTGACCGGGTCGCCGGGCGCACCGAGCGGATCTCCGTCGGGGACCCGTCGCAGCCGCAGACCGGCGGCACCGACACCCCGGTGATCAGCTGGGACGGCCGGTACGTCGCCTTCGCCTCCGGGCGGGGCGACCTGGTGCCCGGGGACACCAACCACGTGGCCGACGTCTTCGTGCACGACCGCCGGACCGGCACCACCCGGCGTGCCAACGTGGCCGACGACGGCACGCAGGCCGAGAGCCCCGCTCGCCACCCCGCGATCAGCGCCGACGGCAGCCGGGTCTCCTTCATCTCCCGGGACAGCCTCGCCCCCGGCTCCGGCGGCGACCCGGAGGAGGAGGCGGCGGACGGGCGGCTCGCCCGGACGTATCCGCTCTACGTCCACGATCTGCGCACCGGGACCACCCGCCCCGCGAGCGTGGGCCCCGACGGCAGGACCTACGGCGTCCTCGACGGCGGGCTGAGCCCGGACGGTCGTTTCGCGCTCTTCAGCTCCTACACGTCGCCGGCCACCGGCTACGCGCACCCGCAGGTCTTCGTCCACGATCTGCGGGCCGGTACCACCACCCTGGTCAGCACCGCCCACGACGGCGCGCCCGGTGCGGGCGACGGCCAGTCGTACTCCCCCGTGATGACCGCCGACGGCCGACGGGTCTACTTCGCCTCGAACGCCGCCAACCTGGTGCCGGGTGACGGCAACGGGGTCGCCGACGTCTTCCGGCGCGACCTGTGGACGGGGGCGGTGGAACGGGTCGGTCTGACCACCGACGGCTCGCAGCCCCCGGTCGAGTCGGACGGTCCGGCCGTCGACGCGCTGGGTACGTCGGTGATGATCGCCTCGGCCGACGCCCCCGGGATTCCGGGGGACACCAACCAGCACCAGGACGTCTTCCTGCGCCGGCTGCCGCTGTTCTGACGGTTCCGGTGCGGCGGCGCGCCACCGCTCCCGGCGCGGCGGCAGGCCGGCGTGCCGCCGCGCCGGGTGGCGGCTCTCAGCCGGTGGCCAGCAGGGGGGCGAAGGCCGCGAACCAGAGAGCCGCGAAGGTGGCGACGGTCATCACGGGCACCACGAACCGGGTCTCCAGCCTTCCGCCGGTCCGCCGGATCAGCACCAGCTCGAAGCGCCTCCGGTACGGCCACAGGAGGGGAGCGCCCCGCGGGGTCAGGCAGTCCCCCAGCAGGTGGGCCAGGGTCCCCAGGCAGACCGCGTACGGGATCCAGACGGCGATGCCGGGGAACCAGGCGGCCACCGTGGCCGTCCCGACACCGGCCAGGCCGACGGAGGTCAGCCATGCCGTCGGCCCGTGCCCGGGCGGGTGCAGGTGCAGCGCGCGGGCGGCGAGAGCGAGGAGGAAGAAGGTCAGGCCGAGGGTGAAGCCGTCTCCGAGGCGTGTGACGCCCGCCCGGGTGCCCCAGCCCGCGAGCGCCACGAACACCAGGGAGTGGGTGGCGTGGCGGTGGCCGCCGCACAGCCGGCCCACCAGGCCGCACAGCCCCCTGGAGAGCGGGCCGAACAGGTGGGCGGGCGTCGCGTCGCGGTGGTCCAGGTCGGGCAGCACCGCCGCCCCGGCGCAGAGCAGCGTGCCGACCAGGATCTCGCCCGGCCGCGGCTCCACGCCCACCAGCGCCTCCGGCAGGAAGGGCGCGGTCGCCGCGTAGGCCAGTGCCCCGCTGAGCGCGTGTGACTGACCCAGCACGACGACCCGCCCCCTTGCCTTCCGCTCCCGCCGGACACCGCCCGCTCCGCCGGTCGCGGAGGGCGGGGTCCGTCTGCCCGCCGCTCCCGTTCCCAATCCCCCGGGCCGGGACGGTGGCGGGCGGAGTTCAGCAGACGCCGACGCCGGGCAGCTGGTTGCCGGGCGACTGCAGGTAGATGTTCGTCACGTAGCCGCCGTACTGCGGCAGGTACGCCCACCAGTCGTTGAGGTAGGGCGGGACGGAGACCGACTCGCCCTGCTTCTGGCACGTCACCAGCGCCTCGACGCCGGCGGGCAGCACGGTGATCGGCGGCTGGGAGGTGTCGGGGCCCGGCCGTACCCGGACGTTCTCGCCCCAGGTCCCGAACCAGCTGCCGGCCGGCTGGACGGCACCGGGGACGTTCAGCGAGCGGGTGAGGCGGCCGAGATCGGTGTAGGCCTTTCCGTAGGTGGTGCCCACGGGGTGCGAGGTGTAGACGGCCACGATCGTGCGGTCGCCGGTGCCGACGGTGCCGGTGCTGTGCAGGACCGGGCGGGTGAGGTCCACGGCCGTGCCGCCCGCCGGGCCGGCGGGCGCGACCGTCGGCGGGTGGGGCGGCTGCGGTGTGCACCCTCCCGAGGAGAAGCCCGACCAGCCCTGCTTGGCGGCCCACGGCTGCTCGAAGGCCCCGGCGATCCCGAAGCGCTGGTCGAAGCCGTCCGTGCCGCACCTGGTCGAGGCGTGCAGGTTCCCGAGCACGTGGTCGCGTACCGCCGCCGGCGCCTGCTCCAGGAGGTAGCGGTAGATCCGTACGGTGTCGGCCGCGGTGAGGGCGGTGTAGCCCCAGTAGCCCTCGTAGGTCGCGGGCGGGCGGGCGGTGCCCGTCAGCGCCAGCCGGGTGACCATCCGGTCGACGATCGCGCCGGCGCCGTTGTTCGCCCAGTAATAGCTCGCCGCGTAGTCGTCGCTGCTGCGCAGCATGGCGTCCAGCCGGACGCGGTCGGCGGACGGGATGTCGTAGGCGGGGCCCCGGTTCCACAGGAAGTCCAGGGCGATCAGCAGCTTGACCACCGAGGCGGAGCGGAACTGGGTGGTGGCGTTGAGCTGTTCGGTGAAGGTGCCGCTCTGCCGGTCGTAGACCGCCACCCCGGCGGTGACGCCGGGCGGCACCTGGAGCGAGGAAACGGCCCGGCCGCCGGCGGGCGGTGGGGAGGCCTCGGCGGCGACCGCCGTGGGGGCCGGAAAGACCGTCAGCGCGAGAGCGGCCGACAGCAGGGCGACAGCGGCACGCGCGCCGGACCGACGCGAGCGCGTACGAGACATCACGGCAGACTCCTCGACGTCGCGATGCGAGAGCCTCGGTCGGGACCTCGCATCCGCTCCGGCGGCCCGGCGGTGGCCGGACCGGCCGGCGGATCGGTCCAGACCTTTCCACAGTCCGGCACACCTGTCAGCATGTTTGACCACGGACGAAAGGAAGCGGCCGACCGATTGACCGTCATGAGGGCGGCGGGAGGTGGGCGTACGCTGCCGAGATGGAACGACGGACGGTGGGACCCCTGCTTCCCGAGCTGCCGCTGCAGGAGCTGGAGTGCTTCGCCGTGCTGGTCGGGGAGCTGCACTTCCGGCGGACGGCGGAGCGGTTGGGGCTCTCGCAGGGGCGGGTCTCCCAGCTGATCAAGCGGCTGGAGAGCCGGATCGGTGCTCCGGTGTTCCGGCGGACCAGCCGCCGGGTGGAGCCGACGGCGCTGGGGCGGGAGCTGGCCGAGCAGGTGGTGCCCGCCTTCGAGCGGCTGCGGGAGGGGTACGGGAGCGCCCGGGCGCGGGCGGCGACGGCGCGGCCGCTGCGGCTGGGCTTCCAGTGCGCGGTGTACGAGCCGGTCGCCCGGGTGATCGCGGGCCTGCCGGAGGGCGCCACGCAGCTGGTCGAGCTGCCGTGGGCGGACCCGTTCGGCCACCTGGCCCGGGGCGAGGTGGACCTCGCCATCGTGCTCGCCCCGTGCCGGGAGCCCGACCTCCAGGTGCTGATGGAGTTCTCCCGGCAGCCGGTGCACGTGGCGATCTCCGCCGGGCAGCGCCTCGCCGGGGCGGGCGGGACGGACGGGGTGAGCGCCGAGGAACTGGCCGCGCTGCCGCTGATCGAGCCGCGCGGCCCGGCGCCCGCGTACTGGCGGCAGGTGAACGCGCCCCGGCGGACGCCGAGCGGACGGGAGCTGAGCTACCCGGCGGGGGCGGCAACCATCCAGGAGGGCCTGTCGATGGTGGCCGGCACCCGTCGGGGGCTGCTGCTCTGCGAGCGGAGCACGATGTACGTCCAGCGCCCGGACCTGCGCTTCCTGCCGGTGCCCGAGCTGGAGCCGACCACCCTGGAGGTGGTCCAGCACGAGCGGCGGCCGCACCGGCTGGCCGCGGAGTTCGTCGCGCTGCTGGCCGGGCAGGTCGACTGAGCGCTACCCGTCGCGTCGCCGGCCGCGCGGCCGCGACAGCGCGGTGAGCAGCAGTCCGGCGCCGGCCAGCCCCGCCGCGGTGAGCAGGACGGCGCCGGTGCCGGCGCGGTCGACCACCTGGCCGCCGGCGAGGGAGCCGAGCGCGATGCTCGCGTTGAACACGCCCGCCCAGAGCGCCGCCGAGGCCTCGATCACGGCGGGGTCGGCGGTGCGGACCCAGGTCTGGGTGGAGACCGACACCCCGCCGTACGCGACACCCCAGAGGAGCAGGACGAGCAGCACGGTGACGACGCCTCCGGTGGCGTGCGGGAGCAGCAGGGCGGCCAGGGCGACGCCGCCGAGGGCGAGGGCGACGGCCGTCCTCGGGTGGCGCCCGGACAGCGGGCCGAGGGTGAAGTTCCCGGCGACCCCCGCCAGTCCGTAGCCGAGCAGGCAGGCGGCGATCGCACCGCTGCTCAGGCCCGCGTCGGCTTCGAGGACGGGCCGCAGGTAGGTGTAGCCGGCGAAGTGGCCGAGCACGACGAGGGCGGTGACGGCGATCGCGGTGGCGACGCCGCGGTGGCGCAGGGCGTGGGCCGGTCCGCGCCGGTGTGCGGGGCCGCGCGCCGGCAGCGGGGGCAGGGTGGCGGCGAGGACGGCGGCGCAGAGGACGCCGAGCGCGGCGAGCGCCCAGAACGCGGCGCGCCAGTCGAGCAGGGCGGCCAGGTAGGTGCCGAGCGGGACGCCGAGGACCGAGGCGACGGAGACTCCGGAGAAGATCAGTGTCATGGCGAGCGCGACCCGCGGGCCCTCGGCGAGGCGCGGGCCGAGGCTCGCGACCAGGCCCCAGACGATGCCCATCGCGACGCCCAGCAGGATCCGGGCGGCGGCGAGGACGGCGAAGTCCGGTGCCAGGGCGGACAGCGCGTCGGCCAGGGCGAGCAGGAGCATGAAGGCGACCAGGACGGCCCTGCGGTCGCGGCGGCCGACGATCCTCGGGGCGAACGGGGCGAGGGCGGCGGCGAGCAGTCCGGTGATGGTGAGGGAGAGACCGGTGACCCCGTCCGTGACGCCGAGGCTCTGCGACATCGGGGTGAGCAGGCCGACCGGCATCATCTCGGAGGACACCACGGTGAAGGTGGCGAGCGCGACGGCGAGGACCGGCGGCCAGCGGGTGGCGGTGGGTGGGGCCGACGGTGGTGCGAGGACTTCGGCGTCTGTCATGCGGCCAGCTCACCAGCCGGCGGAAGGGCCGAACAAGATCGATCAGCTCATCGACCGATGAGCCCGGCTCATCGATCGTGGTGCCGCGCCGGGCGGTCGGCCCGGCGCGCGCCGAGCCGACCGCCCGGCCCGCGGCCAGGCCCGGGGCCCGGAGGGTTCCGCCGTCCGAGAGGTAGCCGGTCCGGCCGTCGAGCAGGACGCCGTCGGCGTCGTCGACGGCCGGGTCGACCCCCTTGTCCGGGTCGAGGACGGACGGCTAGGCGCGCAGCCTCAGGGGCGTCAGGTGCTCGGGGCGGATCAGCCGGGTGCCCGGTGACAGGGCGCGGACCTGGGAGACGAGGCCGTCCAGGTCCATCGTCCGGTCCTGGACGGCCGGGTTCGTCAGCGGCGACTCGAAGTCGTCCCAGTGCACGGGGATCACCGTTCGCGGGGAGTCGAGGGCCTTGAGGAGCCGCGGAACGTAGCGGTGGACGGCCCGGGCGGTGCTCTCCACGGAGATCATCGCGATGTCGGGCTCCAGACCGGCGAAGTTGCGCTCGACGAAGTCGCTCGCCCCGGTCAGGAGGGCCGACGGGCCGTCACCGACCCGGACCTGGAAGGCCAGGGTGTCGCCTTCGGGGAGGTCGCCGATCGTCCTGGGCGCCTTGGCCGGCGGCGCGTTCAGCGTGCCGGGGACCCAGTAGCGGTGCTTGGCGTTGCGGCTGTGCAGACTGGCCACCACCTCGACGACGAACCCGCCGAAGTCGAGCACCTCGCCGCCCTTGACCACGATCAGCCGCGCGGGGTCCACGCCCATCGCCTGCAGCAGGTGGCAGGTGGTGGCGGTCCCCACGACGGGGATGCCCCGGCTCCTGGCGATGTGGGGGACGTCGTTGACGTGGTCCCAGTGGCTGTGGCTGACCAGGACGATGTCCGGCGTGCCGATGTGCCGGTCGACCAGGTCGGTGGCGATGGTGAGCCGGGTCTTCGGGTCGAAACCGTTGGTCGGGAAGCGCGTGATGTACGGGTCGAACAGGACGGTCTTCCCGTTGCCCTCGATCCGCCAACCGCTGTTGCCGAGCCAGGTGAACACCGTTTCGGCGTCGCCCCGGGGCTGCTGCGGCTCGCTCGCGGCCGCCGTGGCCGCGCCACCGACCACGGGGAGTAAGGCGGCCCCCGCGACCGCCGTACGGAGGAGGCCTCGACGGGCCCATGTGTTGTCACTCATGCCCCGAGAAGACGATCACACCGGCGCCGCGGTTCCACCCGGTCCCGCCGGCCGCGGTGGGCCTTCCGCTCCCCGCGGCCGCCTGCTGCCATACTCCACGGATGGGCAACGCTGACGACGAGCGGCGGGAGCGTTCCGCGGCGGACGGACGGCATCACGGCGAGCCGCACGAGACCGGTGGCCTGGGCGGCCGGCTGAACTGGCTGCGGGCCGGGGTGCTGGGGGCCAACGACGGGGTGGTGTCGACGGCCGGACTCGTGGTGGGCGTGGCCGGCGCCCGGTCCACGGCGAGCGAACTGCTGACGGCGGGACTGGCCGGACTGCTGGCGGGATCGCTGTCGATGGCCGCCGGGGAGTACGTCTCGGTCAGCACCCAGCGCGATTCCGAACGGGCGGCCCTGGCCCAGGAGCGCCACGAGCTCGCCACCGCGCCGGAGGCGGAACTCGACGAGCTGACCGGACTCCTCACCGCCAAGGGGCTGACGCCGCAGCTGGCGCGGCAGGTCGCCCTGGAGCTGACGGCGCACGACCCGCTCACCGCGCACGCCGAGGTCGAACTGGGAATCGACCCGAAGGAGCTGGCCAACCCGTGGCACGCCGCCTGGGCCAGCTTCGCGGCCTTCACGGTCGGCGCGATGCTGCCGCTGCTGGCGATCGTGCTGCCGCCGGCCTCGGCGCGGGTCCCGGTGACCGTCTTCGCCGTCCTGGTCGCCCTCGCGGTCTGCGGCTGGGGCTCCGCGCGCCTGGGCAACGCGCCCGCCCGGCCCGCCGTCCTGCGCAATGTCGCCGGCGGCGCCCTGGCCATGGCGATCACCTACGCGGCCGGTTCCCTGCTGCACGCGTCCACGCTGTGAGCACCCGGGCCCGCGCGCAGCCGCCCACCCGGCCGATCGCCTTGCGCTATAAGTCTGTTGACGTATTTTCGGGCGGGGATACCCGTGGACGTTGACCACGGAGCCCGCGCGGCGCTTGGCTGTCCCGCAGAGCCCGTCGCCGGGAGGGAGCCCGGCCGGGCGATCGGAGGGGACTCATGACTCGTACCACCCGGACGACCCGCAACCGGTGGCTCGCGGGCGGCGCCGGCGCGCTGGCCGCGGCCGCCCTGCTCGCCGCCACCGCCGCCCCGGCCCAGGCCGGCCCGCCGCCGCGCGGCACGGTCCAGGTCAGCACCGGGGTGAACGGCGCGGTGCCCGACGACCAGTCCGCGAGCCAGGGCATCAGCGCCGACGGCCGCTACGTGCTGTTCACCTCCTGGGCCACCAACCTGGTGGAACAGCCCGGGAAGAGCTGGCGGGACGCCTACGTGCGGGACCTGCGCACCGGGCGCACCGAGCGCGTCAACCTGTCCGACGCGGACGAGCCGCTGGACGGCTTCACCGACTACGTCGCGATCAACGCCAACGGCCGCTACGTCGCCTTCGAGAGCGACGCCGAGGACGTGGTGCCCGGCCTTCCGGTGAAGGGGCGCGACGAGGTCTACGTCCGCGACCGCAGGACGGGGCGCACCGAACTGGTCAGCGGCAGCACCACCGGCACCGACACCGACAAGTTCCACGCCTCCTACGCGCCCTCGATCAGCGCCGACGGCCGCTACGTGGCCTTCGTGTCCTCCCGGACGGACCTGGACCCGACCGTCGTGGACACCCCCGACCCCGCGCTCACCAGGCCGTACACCTGGAAGTACAACGTCTACCTCACCGACCGGTGGACCCACACCACCCGGCTGGTCTCGCGCGACGCCGACGGCAGGCCCGGCGAGCTCCTGTCGCTCCACCCCACGATCAGCGCGGACGGCCGCACCATCGGCTTCTCCTCGCTCTCCCAGCTGCTGCCGGAGGAGCAGACGCCCGGCCTCGCCGCCGCGTCCGCCGCCACCGACGTGGAGCTCACCCCGGGCGCCGCCGAGGCCGCGCGCCGCAGCCTCCCGCAGGCCCCGGCGCAGACGATCACGGCCCACCCGACCTCCGCCGTCTACTACACCTACGACGTGCCGTCCGGGAAGCTCACCCCGGTGAGCGTCGGCCTCGACGGCGTGCTCGGCTACTCCAGCTTCGAGGCGACGATCAGCCCCGACGGGAAGCGCGCGATCTACACCCTGCCCGAGCCCGGCGGCTCCACCGGCGGCCACCGCTACCACACCGTGCTCCACGTCCGGGACCTGAGGACGGGCGCGGTGACGAAGGTCAGCGGCGGTCTGCCCGGCACCAGCTCGGTCGGCTCCTCCGACCACGGCTCGATCACCGCGGACAACCGCTGGATCCACTTCGAGTCGGCCGCCGACAACCTGGTGTCCGGCCCGCAGCACCAGGGCTGGGACGTCTACCGCCAGGACCTGCGCACCGGCCGCACCGAGCGGGTCTCGACCGCCCCGGACGGCTCGCTCGGCAACGGTTCCTCCAGGGCGCCCTTCGTGGACGCCGCCGGCCGCACGGTGGTGTTCGAGTCGACCAGCGGCAACCTGGTCGCCGGAACCGCCGCCCCGGAGAGCGAGCGGTCCCAGGTCTTCGCCAGGCCCACCGGACGCCACCACGGCGACGGCGACGACCGGGGCGAGGACGAGGACAGCTGACCGGGGCCGGGTTTCGTTTTCCGGACGGCCGCCGGTCGGGTTGTTCGCTCACGCGGCTGCGGTCCGGTGCCCCGAGGGCCGACTGTGGGGTGGGACCGTCCGCCGGCGGGCACCCGGCTGTCGAAGGGACTGCACCGTGTACCCGGAGCTTCGTGTGACCGATCGGCCCGCGGGGCCCGGTACCCGCCTACTGGTGCTGGACGGCGAGGCCGACCTGGACACCGCCGCCGTCCTGTCCGAGGCCCTGGACGCCGCGCTCGGGTACCGGCCCGCCCCCAGCCTGATCACGGTCGACTGCGCCGGGCTGACGTTCTGCGCCTCCGCGGGCCTGAACGAGTTCCTCCGGGCCCGCCGGAGCGCGATGACGGCCGGCATCGCCTTCCGCCTCACCCGGCCCCGTCCGCAGCTGCGGCGGCTGCTGAGGATCACCGAGGTCGACACCGTTCTCGAGGTCGAGGTCGAGGACGGTGCCGGCCTCGACCCCACCGACGCGAACTGCTGAACGGTGAGCGGGTGAACGGGTGAACGTCCACCGTCCGGCCCGTACCGCCGCGGCCGGGTTTTCCTCCGGGCGCGCGGGCGCGTAGCGTCGTCACACCCGGCACGCGGAGCAGGCCGCCGTGCCGACGGACGGGTGGTGACGATGATCGAGTCGTTGTCCTTCGACAGCGCGAGCGCGGAGGCCACGGAGGAGTTCCTCTCCACCGCCTACACGCCGATGCGCATCGGCAAGTCGGTGGTCGACGCGAGGGCACGCATCAACCGCCGGGCGGTGGGCGGGCTGAGCGTGGACCGGTTGTCCTTCGGCTACGACATGGCCTTCAACGCCGAGAGCCTGCGCCGGGTGTGCCTGATCAGCATGCACTCCGGCACGCTCGCCGTCCGGGACGCGGGCGGGGAGGAGACGGTGTTCGGCCCCGGCGAGACGTTCCTGATCGCCCCTCCGGACGCCCCCTACCGGGGCGAGGTCCGCGCGGCCCGCTACACCATCGCCATGTTCGACAGCGGTCTGCTGGACGCCGTCGCCCCCACCGGCGCCGACGGCAGCGGGCCGGTCCGGCTGACCGGGGCCCGCGCCGCCGACCAGGCGGCGAACCGGCAGCTGGGCGCCGCCGTCGCCTATGTGCGCGACCACGTCCTGGACAACCCGGTCGCCTGCGAGAGCGCTCTGCTCGTGGCCACCGCGGCCCAGCACCTGGCGGCCGCGACCCTGGCGGCCCTGCCGCACACCGCCCGCACCGACCCGGCGGCGGACCGGACGGACGCCATGCCCGCCACGGTGCGCCGGGCGGTCGCGTTCATCGAGGCGAACGCGGAGCGGGACATCGCGCTCGCGGACATCGCGGCGGCCGCCTTCGTCACCCCGAGGGGCCTGCAGTACGCCTTCCGCAGGCATCTCGGGACCACCCCGCTCGCCCATCTGCGCCGGGTGCGCCTGGACGCGGCGCACCGGGAGCTGCTGGCCGCCGACCCGGCCGGCACGACGGTGACCCGGATCGCGATGCGCTGGGGCTTCGCGCACGCCGGCCACTTCGCGGGCCTGTACCGCCGCACCTACCTGCGGCGGCCCGGCGACACCCTGCGCGAGCGCGGCTGAACCTGGTGCGGTGCCGACGGGAGCGGTCCGGTGCCGGCGAGGCCGGGAGGACCCGCCCGCCGGGCGGCCCGTGACCGGCGGCTACGCCGGTGCCGCGGTGTGCCAGCCGGCGATCCACCAGGCGGTCAGCAGGGTGGCGGCGCCGGCCGCGGCCATCGCGGTGCCGGTTCCGGCCGCCGCGGCGAGGAGGCCGAAACAGGCGGGGCCGACGCCCTGCAGGGTCATGGTCCCGGAGTGCAGCAGCCCGAACGCCTGGCCCTGGAGAGCGGCGGGCACGCAGTCCACGAAGGCGCGCTGCAGCCCCAGGGCGTAGGCGAAGCCGGTGCCGGCGCAGAACAGCAGGACCGCGCTCGTCCCGACGCCCGGACCGGCCGCGAAGGCCAGCAGGGGAAGCCCCGTCACCGCGGCGAGCGGGGCCACCAGCCGCTCCCGCACGCAGGGCCGCAGGAGACGGCCCACCACCAGGGCGCCCGCCAGCATGCCGGCCGGCACACAGGCCATCAGCAGGGCGTAGCTGCCGGGGGCGAAGTGGTGCTGCCCCGCGTAGGCGACGATCAGCGCCTCGGCACCGGCCGCGGCGGCGCCCGGCAGCCATTGCGCCAGCAGCAGCCGGCGCGGGTCCCGGGCGCCCAGGAGGGCGGCCGTCCCGCGCAGGCCGGCCTTCGCCACCGAGCCGGACGGCTCACCGTCGGCCTTCAGCCGCGGCAGGCCCAGGCGCGCCGCCACCGCCGCCGAGAGATGCAGGGCCGCGCCGACGGCGAGCGCCTGACGGGTGCCCAGGGCGGCCACCGCCGCGCCGCCGAGGGCCAGGCCCGCGAGTTGGGCGACCGAGGAGGCCATGCTGTTCAGCGACCGCCCCAGCACATAGGCGTCCCCCGTCAGCCAACGGGCCACCAGCCGCCCGGAGGCGCCGTGGAACACCGGCGTCACCAGGGCGACGAGCGCCACCAGCGCCAGGTCAGCCGCGACGGACAGCGGCAGCAGGGCCAGGGCCAGCGCCGCCGCGCTCTCCAGCAGGTAGCCGCCGGAGATCAGCGCCCGCGGCGGCAGCCGGTCGGCGAGCGAGCCGAGCAGCACGGTGCCGAACATCTGGGGCAGGAAGCCCGCCCCGAAGGACACCGCGCTCAGCAGGGGCGAGCCCGTGGTGCTGAAGACCAGGACGGAGAACGCCGAGATGCGCAGCGAGTCGGCGGTGATCGCCACGGCACGGGTGAGGAAGAGCAGTCTGAACCGGCGTTCGGCCAGGACCTCCCGGTAGGTGGTGCGACGCGTCGGCGGGTGAGTGGTCATGCGCGGCAGCCTTCCGGTGGTGTCCCGGCCGGGGCGAATGATTCGTCCCCCGGCGTAAGGCCGCGCCCGGGACCGCACGCCCGGGGCCGCGCGCCCGCGTCGTAGGCTCGGGGGATGCTCCGCTTCGAGGTCGCCGCCGAGGCGCTGCTGCGCAGCCGCTTCGCCCTCTCCCCCGCCATCGAACTGGCCGGCCTGCTGCGGGCCCTGGACGGCCGGGGCGGGCGGCTGCCCGCCGCGTGGACGGCTCGGCTGCGCCCCGTCTTCGAGCGGCTGCGCGCCGCGGGCGACCTGGACGCGGCGCTCGCCCTGCACACGCCGCGCTCCGCCCCCGACTTCCTCGCCGCGCCGCCCCGGGGCCCGGCCCAGACCTGGGCCGACGACCTGGCCGCCATCCGCTCGACGCCGCCCGCCCGGGCCCGCGCCGAGATCGCCCGCGCGCTGGCCGTGCGGCCGGTCACCGAGGCCCGGGTCGGGCGGATCCTGGCCGCGCCGGACGTGGTGGAGCGGATCGCCGCCGCCCTGGACGAGGCCTGGCACGAGCTCCTGGCCGCCGACTGGCCGCAGTTGCGCGCGGTCTGCGAGCGGGACGTGGTCCACCGCGTCGGCCGGATCGGCGAGCAGGGCTGGGCGGCCGTGATCGCCGACCTGCACGACGGCGTGCTGTGGCGCGACGGGGCGATCGAGATCGACCTGCCCACCGACACCGTCGCGGTGGCCGGGGAGGGACTGCTGCTGATCCCCTCGGTGTTCGTCCGGCCGACCGTGGCCGCGCATCTGGCGGCGCCCTGGCCGAAGACCCTGATCTATCCCGCCCGCGGCACCGCCGCCCTGCTGGAGACGGCGCCCGCCGCGGCGCCCCGGGCGCTCGGCGCGCTCCTCGGAGGCTCCCGGGCGCGGATCCTGACCGCGCTGGACACCCCCGCCAGCACCAGCCAGCTCGCCCGTCAGCTCCGGCTGGCGACCGGCGCGGTCGGCGACCACCTCGCCGTCCTGCTCAACGCCGGTCTGCTCAGCCGGGCCCGCTCGGGACGCTCCGTGCTCTACCAGCGCACCGCCCTCGGCGACGCCCTGGCGGCGGCCGGGGGCGGCGGCTGAGGGCCCGGGCCGCCGCTACGCGAGCGGACCGGGCCGGGGCGGGGCGGGGGTGCGGATGGCGAGGATGGCCATGTCGTCGTGGCCGTCGCTGGGGTGGTGGTCGGCGAGGGCGCGGACGAGGGCGTCCAGGGGGTCGGCGGCGTGGGCTGCGGCGAGGGCGGCGAGGGTGTCCAGGCCCTCGTCGATGGAGCGCCCGGGGTCCTCGACGAGGCCGTCGGTGAACAGGACGACCGTGCTGCCGGCGGGCAGCGGGTGGCTGTGGTCGGGCCGGTGGATGTCGGGGTCGACGCCCAGGGGGATGCCGGGTTCGGCGTGCAGGTACCGGGCGTGCCCGTCGGGGGTGAGGACGAGCGGCGGCAGGTGACCGGCGGTGCTCCAGTGCAGGGTCCAGCCGTCGGCGGCGGGTTCGATCCGGGCCAGGCAGGCGGTGGTGACGGGCAGGTCGGTGATGGCGCGCACGGTGTGGTCGAGCTGGGTCAGGACGGCGCTCGGCGGGGACTTGCGGTCGAACAGCAGCGCGCGGAGCATGTTGCGTGCCTGGGCCATGGCGGCGGCCGCGTTCAGGTCGTGGCCGACCACGTCGCCGATGACGGCCACGCAGGCCCGGTCGGGCAGGACCGCGGCGTCGTACCAGTCGCCGCCGACGCCGGCCGGTTCGGCGGCGGTGCGGTAGACCGCGGCCCCGGAGAACGGGGTGAGGTCCGGCAGCGTGGGCAGCAGCAGCCGCTGGAACTGCTCCGCGCTGTCGCGCAGGTAGCCGTACAGACGGGCGTTCTCGATGGCGATGCCGGCCGCGCCCGCGAGGGCGCGCACGATCTCCTCGTCCTCCTCGTCGAACAGCCGGCCGTCCTCGCGCTCGGAGAGGTAGAGGTCGCCGTAGATCTCGCCGCGGACGGTGACCGCCACGCCGAGCAGTGTGCGCATCGGCGGATGGCCGGGCGGGAAGCCGACCGACGCCGGGTGGGAGGGGATGTCGTCCACACGCAGCGGCTCGGGGTGGTGGATCAGCTGGCCGAGCACGCCGCGGCCGTGCGGGAAGTCGACGCCGGTCAGGGCCGCGCGCTCCTCCGCCGTCAGGCCGGCGGTGATGAACCGCTCCAGGTGGTCGCCGGACGGGGCGAGCACGCCGAGGGCGCCGTAGCGGGCACCGACCAGGTCCATGGCCGTCGTGACGATGCGGTGCAGCACCGCCGGCAGGTCGAGGTCGCCGCCGATGGCGAGCACCGCCGCCAGCAGTCCCTGCAACCGGTTCTTGGCCCTCGCCAGGGCCCGCAGCTGCGCGGCGACGCCCTCCAGCCGCTCGTCCGGATCCGGCCGGAACCCCGGGTGGTCCTCCTCACCCGGCGGCCAGGCCGGCTCCACGCCGGAATTCACGACACCGTCCCGTTCATCGCGCCAACGCTACGCAGGCGGCCGCCGGACGGACGGGAACCCACGCCCGACACCCGTGGACCGACCGCGTGAACCGGACCGGACGGCCCACCCACGGCCCCGGGCGACGACGCCGCGCGCCGCGGGTCAGCGGGGCGGGCCAACCGACGGGAGGCGGTCGGACGCCGGCGGATGATCAACATACCGGGTGACCGGCGAGGCGCCCCGCCACGGTGTCCGGGCCGGAGCCGGTGACGGCGGATCACGGCGGCGGCGCCACGCCGCCCCTGACGGCCGGGCACCTCACGTGCTCGATGCCGCCCTCGCCTCCCGCGGGTTCCGGCGGGCCGATTCGCCGCAGGGGTCGGAAGGGTAGGGATGCCTCCGACCGTCGTCGTCGTACCGGGGAGGGACATGGTGCGCAGGGGTTCGTCTTCGACCGCCCAGAAGGGGCATCCGTTCGGCCGGCGGCCGGCCGGCGGGCTGGCCGACGTCCTGTGGGAGTGGTCGAAGTCCGGCACCCGGACCGCGGCGCGCAACCGGCTGCTGCGGCGGCTGCCCGGCGTCGGTCCGGCGGCCGCGTACCGGTTCGGCCTGGTCGAGCGGCCGCACTACGCCTACGGCGTACGGCGGGCCACCGAGTCGGCGGCGCGGCTGGGGCACCGGGGCGTCACGGTGGTGGAGTTCGGGGTGGCCGGCGGCAACGGGCTGCTGGCGCTCGCCGAGCACGCCCGGTACTACGCCGCCGCCACCGGGGTGGCGGTGCGGGTCGTCGGGTTCGACAGCGGGGCGGGGCTGCCCGCCGCCGAGGACCCCCGGGACCTGCCCTACCTGTTCGCCCCCGGCTACTACACGATGGACCACGACCGGCTGCGCGCCCGGATGGGACCGGCCGAGCTGGTGATCGGCGACCTGGCCCGGACGCTGCCCGAGTACCTGGACGCGCGCGCCGGGGTGCTGCGCGACCATCCGGTCGGTTTCGTCGCCCTCGACCTGGACTACTACTCCTCGACGGCGACGGCCCTCGACCTGTTCCGGGGGGCCGCGCACGCGCACCTGCTGCCGCGGGTCACCTGCTACCTCGACGACCTGCCGGGCACGATCGAGCGGATCGGGGAGGCGGCCGCCGTCGCCGACTTCAACGCCGCCCACCACGACCGCGCGATCGGACGGGTGCTGGGCCTGCGCGCGTTCACGCCCTTCGACCCGCCGTGGGCCGATCAGATCTACGTCCACCACCGGCTGGACCACCCGGACTACGGACGGCTGGAGACCGGCGCCACCGGCGACCAGCTCCCGCTGGAGCCCGCCCCGCGGGGCCGCCGGCGGCGCCGGGGCGGAACGGGGTGACGGATTCCACTTTTCCACCGAAGAGCGGGACCGGATGCTCCTCGTGCGATATGACTGGCAGCGCCACGGCCCGGCCGTGTGCGGACCGGTTGATCGCGAAAGGGATGCTGTGGGGACAATGGCTGCAAGGGCGTCAATAACGGCCCTGGCGGGACTGATCGTGGCCTCGGTGCTTCCCGCCCAGGCGGGCGCCGCCACCCCGCCCTCGGTCTGGGTCGCCAGCGGCGCGGACCACGTCTTCTCCTCCTCGCCCGCCCCTCAGCGGCCGACCGGCGGGGTGACCCACCCTGACCCTCCCGTTCGCGCCGGCCACGGCGCGCTACGTGAAGATCACCGGCACCCGGCTGAGCACCGACCAGTTCGGTGACCACTACCTGCAGCTCGGCGAGGTCGCGGTCTCCTGACGCACCCGTCCCCCGGCGGCCGTTCCCCGGCGCCGGGGGACGGCCGCCGCTACAGGCGCTCCTCGATCCCGACGGCGGACCCCAGGTCCTCCTGGGCCTGCCCGCCCTCGCCCTCCCGCTGTTCGAGCATGGCGCGGGCGATCGCGTCGAGCTTGCGCTGGATGGCGTGCTCGGCGCGCCGCTCGGCGTTCTTCAGCATCGCCAGGAGCAGCAGGGTCACGGCCGTCATGGCGTCGCCGGCGAGGATCTGCCACTCCGTGGAGAGCCCTGCCGCGTGCACGGCCACGAACAGGGCGACCAGCACCAGGCAGAACACCGCGAACGCGGGCGAGCTGGTGAGGTTCGACGCCAGTTCCGCGAACTGCTCGAACCGGCCGCGTCTTCCGTCCTCCCGCCGCCGGGCGGGGTGCTGGAACGTCATGTCGCTCACCCTTCCGTGACCGCGCGTGTACCCGGTCGGAGTGTCCGCACACCCGTCCGTCCGGGTCCCCGGTGCTGCCCGGTGGCGGCGGCCCCCGTAGGCTGCCGCCTATGACCGGTGATCGAATGACTGTCCAGACCGCCCTGGAGACCCTGCTGGCCGGCAACCGTCGATTCACGGCGGGCGCCCCCGAGCACCCCAACCAGGACGCGGCGCGGCGGACCGCCACCGCCCCGGCCCAGAGTCCGTTCGCGGTCCTGTTCGGCTGCTCCGACTCCCGGCTGGCCGCCGAGATCATCTTCGACCAGGGTCTCGGCGATCTGTTCGTGGTCCGCACCGCCGGTCACGTGGTCGGCTCGGAGGTGCTCGGCAGCATCGAGTACGGCGTCAGCGTGCTCGGCAGCCCGCTGGTCGTCGTCCTCGGGCACGACTCCTGCGGCGCCGTCGCCGCGACCCGCGAGGCCGTCCAGGAGGGCACCACGGCCACCGGTTACGTGCGGGACGTGATCGAGCGCGTGACCCCGAGCGTGCTGGCCGCCCGGGCGGCCGGGCGCACGGAGGACTCCGACTTCATCGACATCCACATCGAGCACACCGTCGACCTCCTCCTGGAGCGCTCGCGCACCCTCGCCCAGGCCGTCGAGGCCGGTACGGCCGCGGTGATCGGGATCTCCTACCGGCTGGCCGACGGCACCGCCCACCTGGTGACGGCCCACGGCCTGGACGTGCCGGCCGGCTCCGCCTCCTGAGGCCGGCGCCCCCGGTCGGCCTGTGGGTCAGGGCCGGGGGGCGGGCTCGCCCTGGACGCGGCCCTGGAGGGCCCGGGAGAGTTCCGCGACGCAGGCCGCCAGCTGCGCGGTGGTGAGCTGTCCGGGGTCGCCGCCGCATCCGCCGGCCGGTCCGGGCGAGGGCTGGGCGGTCGGGGCCGGGGACGGCGGTGGGGGCGAGGACGGGGCCGGGGACGGGGACGGGGACGGCTGGGCGCCCGGTGGGGTGATGCTGCCGTTCAGCGACACCAGGTTGGGCGTCACCGTGGCGTCGCCCGACAGGTCGATGTAGTCCTGGGTCTGCCCGTTGAAGTCCACGAAGCCGCGCCACATGTCCCGCCCGTACGGGATGATCTCCTGCAGCGCGCCGCCCTGACCTGCGCTGATGGCGATCGCGGTCTGCTGCGCCATGTACGACACCATCCGGCTGGCCAGCACGTCCAGGTTCACCGACGGGGCGTCGTCGCCGCGCACGTAGACGTGCAGGTCGTTGAGGCCGCCGCCGGCGCGGTCGGCCCGGACGACCGCGAACGCCACCACCAGCTGCGAGGAGCTCTCCCTCGGCACCAGCGGCGTGACGAAGTACAGGTGGCCGTCCGCCCTGGAGCGCAGCAGGAACTCGCCCGGGTTGGTGGCGTTGGTCGCCGCCGAGGTGTGCGCGTAGCCGAAGCCCCGGTCGTCCTTGGCACCGCGGCCGCCGAGCCACTGCACCTCGTGGATCTGCGAGCGGACCACCGAGGTCGGGTACACCGCCCCCGGCAGTTCGCCCGGGGCCACCGTCTCCCGGTAGGTCACGTCCGGGCGGCCGTCCGGGGAGCCGCGCAGCACCAGCACACCGGCCGGCTCCAGCACCGTGCGCTGGCGGTAGCCGATCTGCCGTGACACCGCGATCACCACCACCGGCCGGGCGGTGCGGGGGTCGGCGCCGTCGCAGTAGCCCTGGATGTCGTTGTCGCCGTAGACGAGCGCCGGGAAGCGCTCGGCCAGCAGGTTGCGCAGGCTGACGGCTCCCGAGCCGGCGAAGGCCCGGCCGAAGGCGTGGTCGCCGCGGAAGACGCAGGTGGCCACGGAGTTCGAGCGGCCGTCCCACACCGCGACGCCCTCCATCGGCTGCTCGCCGGAGCCGTCCAGGACCGCCGTCCACACCCCGCCGCCCGGCGAGTCGTCGGGCAGGTAGTGCAGGCTGCGGCCCAGCAGGTGGGTCCCGGAGGTCAGACCGGCGCTGTCGGTGAGCGCCTTGGTCGCCGCCGCGTAGGAGGCGGTGCGGGCCTCGAAGTCGAAGTCCGGCATCGGCGCGGTCTTCACGCAGGCCGGCACGTCCGCCGTGCCCACCAGGTCGCAGCGCCCGCCGTCGCCCGGGCGGGTGTGCTCGGTGACCGGCAGCACCGAACGCGGGGTGCCCGCGCCGCCGGCCGGGACGTCGAGCACGGTGGCCGCCGCGTAGAAGCGGCCCTCGTCCTTGTCGTCGTCCCAGAGCCCGGTGCCCGCGCGCACCAGTGAGCCGGCCACCGCCAGCACCGCCACCGCGAGGGCCAGCCGCACCCGCCACCCGCCGAGCCCCGCCCCGGAGCCGTCCGCGACGTGGACGGTCGCCCCGACCGTGCCGCACAGGCCCACCGCGACCCAGAACCAGAACAGCGGCGCCGCGTCCAGCACGCCGCCGTGCGGGAAGAACTGCTGCCGGATCAGCAGGACGTAGCTCTGGTCCTGCTGTCCGAAGCCGCCGAACACGGCGTGCTTGACCAGCCACACCAGCACCGCGAGCAGCGGCATCCACAGCCACCAGACGGCCAGGGCCAGCGCCCCGCGCCGCACCGCGCCCCGCCGGACTCCCTGCTCCGTCACCGTGTCCCCCACTCCGCGCCCCGCCGCCGGCTCCCCCGGGCCCGGGCCTCGGTCCCGTCCTTCCCGCCCGGCCCGATCGGCAAGCGCCCGGGAGGGCGGGGATCAGCGGGCTTCCAGGTCCGGTTCGGGGGCGCCGGACCTCCCGGGCCCGAGGGGTGTGCCGCCGGCGCCAGGTCGGCGGCGGTGGCGGTGTTCCGCGGGTCGGCCGGGCGCCGGGCGGGTCAGAGGTCGGGCGTGGTCGGGGACCAGCGCTTGCCGTCGTGGAAGTAGGCCGCCGCGTCGCGGATGCCCACGGTACGGAAGGGGCGGCCGTGGTCGTCGACGCGGAGCCGGCCCTGGCGGTCGCCACTGGTCCAGACCAGGTCGAGGTACCAGCTGACGTCCTGCGCGGCGGTGGCGGCGTCGACGTTGATGACCTGCGGGTCGGTCGCGGAGACGCGGAACGGGAAGGTCGAGAGGACGGGCTTGCCCGTGCTCTCCTGGGCCGGCACCGCGGTGGCGCGGGGCGCGGGCGCGTCGAGGTCCACCGCGAAGGCGGCCGGGGTGAGGCCGCCGCCGCAGCCGGAGCCGGGCGTGTAGGCGTTCCCCTTGGGCGCCGGGCGGGTGCTGACGACCTGGATGTAGGCGGCGTGCAGGACGACCGGCGTGGCGTCGGCGCCCTGGGCGGTCAGTTGCAGCCGGAGGTGCCCGCCGGGAACGCCCTGCTGGGCGGCCGCCCAGCTGTCGACGTCCGCCGAGGTGTCCGGCGGCGCGGCCACCTGGGCCGGGGAGCGGGTGGAGAGGAACCACTGCCCGCAGGGGCTGCCCCAGTTGTCGGTCAACACGTTGACGTGGAAGGGCGCGGAGGTGTCGTCGGCCGGTGCCGGCACGGAGGCGGCGGGCGGCGGCGTCGGCGACGGCGTCGACGGGGCACTCGACGAGGCGGCGCCCGACGGGACGGCACTCGGGGGCGCGCTCGCGGTGGGAGACGCGGTCGCGGCGGAGCCGGAGGTGGTCGCGGCCGGGAGGGCGGCCGGTCCGCGGCGGCCGTGCAGCACGAACGCCGACGCGGCGGCGATCAGGCCGATCACGACCACGGCGCCGAGCAGCGCCCTGAGCCGGCGCCGGGCCGCCTCCCCCGGCGCTCGCGGTGCCGGCGCCGTCGCCACCACCGGCACGGGAACGGGATCCGGAGCCGGCGCGGGTTCCGGCCGGGGCCTGGGCGTCGCCGTGCCCGCCTCCCGGCGCCGTGCCGCGTCCGCCAGGAGCCAGCAGCGGTGCAGGGCGACGAGTTCGTCGCCGTTCGCCCCGCACACCCGGGCGAACCGCTCGACCGGCGCGTACTCGGTGGGGACCGCCGCGCCGTGGCAGTAGCGGTGCAGCGTGGAGGTGCTGACGTGCAGCCGGGTCGCGAGCACACCGTAGCTGTGGCCCGAACGCTCCTTCAGCCCCCGCAGCATTCCGGCGAACTCGTCGCTCTCCACGCCCACTCGTGACCCCCCGCACCGCCCCTCGGCCCGGCATCCCGCCGAACCCGCAGGTCAGGCTACGGGAACCGCTCCGGGATCCCCAATCAACGGCACTTTCGGGCAGACCTTCCGCCGTCCGGGCCCGGGGTTCTTGACGAAACTTGCCAACCCCGCGCATCACACGCACCGGTCATTGACCGGAGCATGACGCCATGTGAGGGTTCGAGCACCCGAGCGCGGACGGCCCGCACGGCCGTCCCCGAAACACGGCCCTGCGGTGTGCCATCAGCCCTGCCTTCCGCGGTCGAGGACCCCCACCTGCTAGGAGCCTCGATGAAACGCAGTGTTACCGCGGGCCGGTTGCTGACCGCCGCGACCACCCTGACCCTGCTGGCCGGCACGATAGCCGCCACCGCGGTCCCGGCCGTCGCCGCGCCCGCGCCCTCCCCCGCGCCGCCCAGCGCCCTGGCCGCCGCCGTGAGCGCCGCCGACCGGGCGGCCGCGGCAGGCCTGGACGCCCTGGCCAAGGGCCCCGACGAGACCTACGAGCGCCAGTCCGTCACCCCGTGGGTGGGCGGCCTCTACTCGGTCGCCTACGAGCGCACCTACAAGGGCCTGCCCGTGGTCGGCGGCGACGCGGTCGTCCTCGCCGACGCCCAGGGCCAGGTGCGCGGATCGCAGTCCGCCGCCGCCGCCCGCATCGGGAGTGCCACCAGCGCCCGGATCAGCGCCCAGAAGGCCGAGAAGACCGCGCGCACCAAGCTCGCCGTCGTCGACTCCGTCGAGTCGCGCCGACTCGTCGTGCGCGTCAAGGACGGCGACAGCGGCCGCCTCGCCTGGGAGACCGTCCTCAGCGGGAGCAACGGCGGCGCCCCCAGCCGTCTGCACGTCTTCGTCGACGCCACCACCGGCGAGGTCATCGACAGCTACGACGACGTGCGGGCCGGCACGCTGAACAGCAAGTGGAACGGCCCCTCCCCCACCATCAGCACCACCGGCTCCGGCAGCTCCTAC
>NZ_JBEPAM010000075.1:0-27663 GCF_040298605.1 Kitasatospora sp. NPDC001527
GCTCTCCCCCTCTCAGCACTCCTGGGCCGCCACGGGCGGGCACTGCCGCCTGCCCCCCGGCCCCCCACCGCCCCCCCGCCCCGGAACGTCGCCGGACGTTCCGGGGCGCGGTGCCGTTCGGAGGCGGGGCGCTCAGCCCTGCTCCTGCTGGTCCGAGTGCTGCTCCGTGTGCTGCTCCTCGGGCTGTTCCGCCCGGCCCTGCTGCTCCTGCGGCTGCTGGTCCTGCTGAACCGGCTGCTCCTGCCGCTGGGTCGGCTGGGCGGGCCTGGTGTTCGGGTTGGGGGTGCGCGACGGCCGGCCGGACCCCTGGGGCCGTCCCGGCCAGGTCGCGACGTCGCTCGGCGAGCCGCCGGGCGAGCCGCTGCCCGAGCCCGGGCTCGCCGAGGGGTCGCGCTTGGGCGCCGGGTTGGGGATGTAGACGGTGTCGAACTCCTTCTCCGGCATGCCCCGGACGGCGTCGTTCATCGCCATCTGCCAGATCGGTCCGGGGCCGGTGGCGCCGAAGACCTCGTCGAACCACTTGCCGCCGATCCGGATGTTCTTCATCGGCACACCGCCGGCCGGGCCGCCCAGCCAGACCGAGGCGGCGAGGTTACCGGTGTAGCCGCTGAACCAGGCCGACTTCTTCTCGTCGGAGGTACCGGTCTTGCCGGCGATCTGGCGGTCGTCGGCCAGACCGAGGTCACGGCCGGTTCCGCCCTTCTCGGTCACGCCGAGCAGCACGGTGTTGATGACGTCGGCGGTGTTCTCGGAGAAGACCCGCTCGCACTTGCCGGGGCTGACCGCGACCTCCTTGCCGTCCATCGTGGTGATGCCGCTGATCGCGACCGGGGTGCAGTAGGTGCCGCGGTTGGCGAAGGTGGCGTAGACGTTCGCCATGACCAGCGGGCTCACCTCCTGGGTGCCCAGGCCCAGGGCGGGCAGCTCCTCCAGCGGCTTTCCGCTCGCCTTGGTCAGCACGCCGAGCTTGTTGGCCATCTGCTTGACGGCGCAGAGGCCGATCTCCTGCTCCATCTGCACGAAGTAGGTGTTGACCGAGAGCGCCATCGCCTCCTTGAGCTCGTACGGACCGACCTCGCCCGCCGACTCGTTGGGGATGGCGCCGCCCTTCCTTCCCTTCTCCAGGTTCTTCCAGGTGCCGTCGCAGGTGCTCATCGTCGGCCAGTCCATCTTGTTCGGCGAGGGGTAGGACTGGGTGGAGGTGAGCCCCGCCTCCAGTCCGGCGGCGGCCACGATCGGCTTGAAGTTGGAGCCCGGCTGGAAGCCGTTGCCGCCGCCCATCGCCGCGTCCACGTTGTAGTTGACGACGGTCTGCCGCTTGCCCGGGTCGATCCCGTAGGGGCGGGTCTGGGCCATCGCGAGGATCTTGCCGGTGCCCGGCTCCACCATCGTCATCGCCGCCGACACGTCGTCGGTGACCTTGACCTTCGCGGTCACCGCCCTGAGCGCGGCCGCCTGCTTCACCGGGTCCAGGGTGGTGTGGATCAGCAGGCCGCCCATGTCCCAGAGCTTCTTGCGCTCGGCGGCGGTCTTGCCGAAGACCGGGTCCTGCTTGATCACGTGCTTGACGTAGTCGCAGAAGAAGCCCATGCCCGCGTCGGCGGTGATGCAGCCGTTCTGCGGTGCCTGGTAGCGCAGCACGACCGGCCCGGTCTTGGCCTCCTTGGCCTGCTCCGGGGTGAGGTGCTTGTTCTCCACCATCTTGTCGAGCACGACGTCGCGGCGCTTGCGCGAGGCCTCGGGGTGGGCCTTGGGGTCGAACTGGGAGGGGTTCTGCACCAGGCCGGCCAGGGTGGCCGCCTCGGCGATGGTGAGGTCCTTGGTGTTCTTGCTGAAGTAGCGCTGGGCCGCCGCCTGTATCCCGTAGGCCTGCTGGCCGTAGTAGGTGATGTTCAGGTAGTTGGTGAGGATCTGCTCCTTGGTCAGCTCCTCCTCCAGCTTGATGGCGTACTTCAGCTCCTGCACCTTGCGGCCGAGGGTCTTGCGCTGGGCCTCCCGGACGGCCGCCACGTCGTCGCCGGCCTTCTCGACGTTGACGTTCTTCACGTACTGCTGCGTCAGGGTCGAGGCGCCCTGCACGGCGGTGCCGCTCTCGGCGTTCTTGGTGATCGCGCGCAGCACGCCCTTGAGGTCGACGGCGCCGTGCTCGTAGAAGCGCGCGTCCTCGATGTCCACCTGGGCCTGGCGTATCAGCGGGCCCATCTCCTCGGCGGTGATCACCCGTCGGTCGCGCTCGTACACCTTGGCTATCTGCTGGCCCTTGGCGTCGAATATCCAGCTGGCCTGGGTCAGCGGCGGGGTCTTCAGGTCGTCAGGGATGGTGTCGAACTCCTCGACGCCGCTCTTCATCCCGAGCCCGAGCGCGCCGGCGGCCGGCAGGGCGATGCCCGCGAGCAGTACACCCGCGAGAGTGCTGTAGCCGAGGAACTTCACGCCGTGACCGAGCAGGCCGAGCGGGGTCTCGCGGCGCCGGGGGCGCGGCACCCAGGTGTCGTGGGGCTCCGAGGAGGGCGTGCGGCGGCTTCTCCGTGACATAGTCGGAACACTACGTCCACGAAAACCGCCCGTGGGGCCGGTGTTGGCCAACCTTTGTCACAAATCGGCGACAGATCGGCGCTGTTGGGCGTGGCGTGCCGCCCGGCCCGCGCTCCGGCCCGGGCAGCGGCGGGTCGTTCGCCGACGTCCGACCCGGTGCGCTCCGGTCGCGGCGGCGGCCGGCGGCGGTCCTTCCGGGCAGCTCCGGGGTCAGCCGTCGCGCTTCCTGCGCCGCAGTCCGAACACCGCGCCCGCCACCGCGAGCAGGAAGACCACCCCGAGCGTCTGGTCCCCGGCGCCGCCCGAGGACGAGGAGGGGCCGGCGGCGGCGCCCTCCGAGGGCGGGGCCGCCGCCTCGCCGGACGGCGGCGCGGACGGGGCCGGCGTGGCGCTCGGCTGCGGCCCGACCGCGTCGGGCAGCTGGTCGCCGGCCAGCGGGGAGCGCCAGACCGGGCTGTCCTTGCCCTCGCTGCCGTAGAGCAGCGCCCGGCCGTCGGCGCTGAAGGTGACCGACTCGCCCTGGCGCTGGAACGGCGTGCTGAGCGACTCGCCGCCGCTCGGCGCGCCGTCCTTCCAGCGGTAGAGGGTGGCCGAGAAGTAGCCGCGCAGCACCAGCCGGGTGCCGTCCGGCGAGAAGGCGCCGTCGGTGGTCCACGGGGCGTCGGCGATCCGGCGGAAGGTGTTGACGCCGGTCGCGGAGAGCTGCTCCGGGCCCTGGTAGAGGCCGCCGCCGCCCTGCTTCTTGCTCGCGATGTAGGCGCGGCCGGTCACCGGGTGGACCATCAGCGCCTCGGCGTCGCGCGGGCCGTCCTCGTAGCGGACCTTGTAGCGGGTCACCTGGACGCTCTGGTCGCGGAGTTCGGCGGGCTCGGCGAAGGCGTAGATCCAGACCTCGGGCCACTTGCCGCCGAGGTTGTCGCCGATGTCGCCCACGTAGAGCCGGCCGTCCGGACCGAGCGAGACCGCCTCGACGTCGCGCGGCTCGGTCCCGCGCAGGGTGACGGTGGCCACGGTGCGGCCCCGGGAGTCGACGGCGTAGACGTACGGGCCGTCGTCGCTGTCGTTGTGGGTCCAGTAGACCCCGGGGTGCCGCAGGCTGGCCGCGAGGCCGCTGGACTCGGTGATCCGCGGGTCGCCGATGGTGAAGGCCTCGCCGCCCCCGTCCGCCGCGCGGGCCGGCGGGGCGCCGAGCGTGGCGGTGGCGCAGGCCGCGGCGGTCGCGCAGGCCGCGGCCAGCAGTGCGGCGGGGAGCCTCGTCGTTCGCATCCTCAGCACCGGTCGATCCTCCCACGAACACGGCGGCGGGACCCGGGCCACCCCTTTTCGTCACCTTGACGAGAATCGATCGCGCCCAATATCGTCATTCCGACGAAAAGGAGTCACCGATGGCCGACATCACCAAGCGCTTCGGGCTGCGCCACCTGCGCGCCCTGCCCACCGCCCACATCCGCCACGTCCGGGGCGGGCGGCTCGTCCACGACGGCACCGGCCTCGCCTTCTGGTTCCGCCCGCTCACCGCCGTGCTCTCCGAGGTCCCGGTCGACGACCGCGAGCTGGCCATGCTGTTCCACGCCCGCACCGCCGACTTCCAGGACGTCACCGTCCAGGGCACCCTCACCTACCGGATCACCGACCCGGCCACCGCCGCCGCCCGCGTGGACTTCGGCATCGACCCCGACACCGGCGCCTGGCGCTCCGCCCCGCTCGACCAGCTCGCCACCCTGCTCACCGAGACCGCCCAGCAGCACGCGCTCGGCCTGCTCGCCCGCACCCCGCTCGCCACCGCGCTGGCCGACGGCATCAGCGCGGTGCGCGAACGGATGGCCGCCGGACTCGCCGCCGAGCCCCGGCTGGCCGAGACCGGGCTCGCCGTCATCGCCGTCCGGGTGGTCGCGCTGCGCCCCGAACCGGAGGTGGAGCGCGCGCTGCGCACCCCCGCCCGCGAGCTGGTCCAGCAGGAGGCCGACCGGGCCACCTTCGAACGGCGCGCCGTCGCCGTCGAGCACGAGCGCGGCATCGCCGAGAACGAGCTCGCCAACCGGATCGAACTCGCCCGGCGGCAGGAACAGCTGATCACCCAGCAGGGGGCCAACGGCCGGCTCCAGGCCGAGGACGAGGCGGTCGCCGACCGGATCCGCACCGACGCCGAGGCGCAGCGCCGCACCCGGCTCGCCGGCGCCGAGGCCGACGCGGCCCGCGCGCTCGGCGAGGCCAGGGCCGCCGCCGAGGCGGCCTGGCTGGCCGCCCACCAGCAGGCCGACCCGGCCGTGCTGCGGGCGCTCGCGCTGATGCGGCTGGCCGAGCACCTGCCGCGGATCGACAGCCTCACCCTCACCCCGGACGTGCTCACCGGGCTGCTCGCCAAGCTGGGCGCGGCGGGCACGGGCGTCGGCGAGGGCGCCGCGGGCGCGGGCAAGGGAGACGGGCGGTGACGCTCGCGCCCCGGGCGGTCCTGGTCCACCGCCGCACCGAGTACCAGGAGCTGCTCGCCCACCACGGCACGCCCGGGCAGGCCGCGTACTTCCTGAGCAGCCGGGGCCGGTCGGTCGAGGAGATCGAGCGGCGCCACGAGCGGCAGGGCCGGGCGCTCGCCCTGGCGGCCGGCGCCGTGCCGCTGGACTGGCGGCGCACCCGGGTCGAGCGCGCCGACCTGCCGCGGTTCCTCTTCGAGCCGGAGGACGTGGTGGTCGTGGTCGGCCAGGACGGGCTGGTCGCCAACGTCGCCAAGTACCTGGCCGGGCAGCCGGTGATCGGCGTGGACGCGGAGCCCGGCCGCAATCCGGGCGTCCTGGTCCGGCACCGGGCCCAGGACCTGGCGCGGCTGCTGCCGGCCGCCGTCGGCCCGGGCGCCGAGCGGCGCGCCGAGGAGCGGACCATGGTGGAGGCGGTCGCCGACGACACCCAGCGGCTGCTCGCGCTCAACGAGGTGTACGTCGGCCAGCCCGGCCACCAGACGGCCCGCTACCGGCTGGCCGTCGAGGAGGGTCCTTCCGGCGCCGCGGACGAGGGCGAGCCGCAGGCCTCGTCCGGCGTGCTGGTGGGCACCGGGACGGGCGGCACCGGCTGGTGCCGCTCCGTCTGGCTGGAGCGCGGCGGCCCGCTCGCCCTGCCGGAGCCGGCCGCCCCGGCGCTCGCCTGGTTCGTCCGCGAGGCCTGGCCCTCCCCCGCCACCGGCACCGGCCGGGTGCACGGCCTGCTCGACGCCGGCCGGCGGCTGGTCCTGACGGTCGAGTCGGACCGGCTGGTCGCCTTCGGCGACGGCGTCGAGGCCGACGCGCTGGAGCTGGCCCGGGGCCAGACCGTCCGGGTGGGTGTCGCCGCCACCCGGCTGCGGCTGCTGGGGTGAGGTCCGGAGGGCGCGGGGCGTCCGTTCAGGCGGTCCCGGCCAGGTCGGCGGCCGCGGCGGCGGTGTCCGGATGGTCCGGGCCGAGCACCCGGGTGCGGCCCGCCACGACCGAGGCCAGGAGTTCACCGGCCTGCGCCGACCGTCCCAGGGAGCGGAGCGCCAGCGCCAGGTGGTGCCGGGTGCGCAGGGTGTCCGGGTGGTCGGGCCCGAGGACGCGCTCGCGGATGTCCAGCACCGCGCGGTGCTCGGACTCCGCCTCGGCCGGCCGTCCCATCTCGCGCAGCGCGACGGCGTGGTTGTCCCGGCTGAACAGGGTGAAGGCGTCCTCCGGGCCCCGGACCTCGGTCAGCAGCGCCAGCACGGCGCGGTGCTCGGCCTCCGCCTCCTCGACGCGGCCCAGGTCGCGCAGGACGTTGGCGAGGTTGTCGCGGACGATCAGGGTGTCGGGGTGGGCGGCTCCGAGCGTCGCGGTGCGGGCGGCGGCCACCGCCCGGTGCTCGGCCAGCGCCTCGGCGGGCCGGCCGAGCCGCCGCAGGGCGCGCGCGGCGTTGTTGCGGCTGTTCAGCGCGTCCGGTCCCGGTGCGGCGGCGGCCCGCCGCCAGCCCGTGACGGCCAGCTCGTAGCGCCCCTGGGCGTACGCGGTGGCGGCGGCCCGCTCGGCGTCGGCGGGGTCGGCCCCGGTCACGATCAGCCGCACCACGGGTTCCGGGACGAGCGCGGTCGGCCCGGCGGCACGCTGGGCGACGTCCAGCAGGTAGTCGAACACCCCGACCCGGTCCCCGGACCGCTGGAGCAGCGCGGTGGTCGCCCGGCGCGGCCGCGTCGCCCACTCCCAGGCCTCCTCCGGCGGTTCCGGGCGCAGCCGCTCGCCGCCGTGCCGCTCCAGGTAGTACGCGTGGGCGGCCTCGACGAGTGCGCGGGGCATCGAGGCCGCGTGCCCCGCCCGCCGGATGTCCACCGCCGCCGTCACCAGCGCCGCCGCCCGGGGGTGCCCGGGAGCGTGCGCGCTGGTGTTCGGGCTCCAGGCGTCCTGCCAGAGCCGCAGCAGGTCGGGACCGGCCGCCAGGTACTCGGCGAGGCCGTAGCCGCCGCCCAGGGTGAGCGCGCTCTCGATCCTGGGGTCCCAGGCGCGCAGCCGGGCCCGGTCGCTCTCGGCGGTGCTGAACAGCCGTGACAGGTAGACCCGGTGGGCCTGCCGGATCACCTCCGCGGCGTGCTTGGGGGCGCCCCGGTCCTCGTCCTCACCGGTCAGCAGGGCCTCCTCGGCGGTGCGCAGGGTGGCCAGGACGACGCGGTGGTGGCCGTCCTCGCCCAGCAGCCGCCCGAGGTCCTCGCGCCGCAGCCCGCCGGCGCCCAGATAGCCTTCGAGGTCGTTCAGCCACAGGACGCAGCGGCGCTCGCGGGCGGCCAGCGCGACCAGCGCGGGCAGGGCCTCGCGGTCCTTGGGCACGAGCAGCAGGTGGTCGCCGAGCGTGGCGCGCATCGCCTCCCACGCCGAGCGGGACTTGCCGGCCGTCGAGTCCCCCACCAGCAGGACGAAGCCGCCTCGGGCCAGTGCCTCGCGCAGCTCGCCGTCGGCGTCCCGGGGCACGTAGGCGGGGACCCGGTCGGCCGCGCCCTCCTCGGACGGGACGGCGGCCGCCGGGTGGACGCCGAGCAGGATCGGGTCGGCCGCCTCCCGGACCCGGAGCAGCGAGCCGTCGGCGCGGGCCAGGGCGCCGTTCAGGACCCGGGCACGGTCGTCGTCGGCCTGCTTGTAGGCCTGCTTGGCGCGCTCCTGCCACAGCGCCAGCACCGCCACGGTGCCCGCGGCCGCGGCGCTCACCGCCGAGACGGGCCAGGGGCTGGTGATCCGGAACGCGAGCATCACCCCCGGCGCCGCCGTCAGCGCGCCGAGGCCCGCCACGATCACCATCAGCCGCCCGTGCCGCCGCTCCCGCATGCCTCCTGTTCTGCGCGGCGCGGCGCCGGCCAAAACTCCCCGGCGCCGAACCTCCCCGGGCCCGGACCGTGGTAACGGTCCGGGCCCGGGGAGGAGGGCGGGTCAGGCCTCGTCCGCCGGCTCCTCCGCGTGCCGGACCACGACCACCGGGCAGTGCGCGTGCTGGATCATCGCCTGGCTGGTGGAGCCCAGCAGCATGCCCGCGAAGCCGCCGCGGCCGCGGGCGCCGACCACCAGCAGCTGCGCCTCCCGGCTCGCCTCCAGCAGCGCCGGGCGGGTGTGCGCCTCGACGATCTCGGAGCGCAGCTCGACGTCCGGGTACTTCTCCCGCCAGCCGGCCAGCGCCTCGGCGAGCACCCGTTCCTCCTGGTCGGGCCAGCTGGTGCTCGGGTGGGCGATGTGCAGGGCGGTCAGCGGGGCGCGGCGCGCGGAGGCCTCGGCGAAGGCGAAGCCGAGCGCCTCGGCGCCCACCCCGCCGCCGTCCACCGCCACCAGCACGGGGCCCTCCGGGTCCGGCCGGCCGCGGACGATCAGCACCGGGCAGGCGGCGTGCGCGGCCAGGTGCACGGCCACCGAGCCGATCAGCAGGGCGCCGAACCGGCCGAGGCCCCGGCTGCCGACCACCACCAGGGAGGCCTGCCCCGAGTGGCGGGCCAGCACGGTCAGCGGCTCGCCGGTGACCAGCTCGGTCTCGATCTCCAGCCGCGGGTCGAGCGCCTCGGCGCGGGCCCGGGCGTCCCGCAGGACGTCCTCCGCCTGGTGGCGCAGGCCGCCCTGGGGCGGGCCGTCCTTCGCCGGACCGAGCGGGACGTTCATCAGCGGCCAGATGAACGCGTGCACGATCCGCAGGCCGGTGCCGCGCAGCCGCGCCTCGCGGGCCGCGACGTCCACGGCGGCCAGGCTCGCCTCCGAGCCGTCGACTCCCACCAGCACCTGGTCACGCATCGCCGGCCTCCTGCTTGCCGTCCTGGCTCTCGTACGCGACGACGGCGACCGGGCAGGGCACGTGGTGCAGGACGGCGTGCGCGACGGCGCCCAGGTGCGCGCCGATCGGCGAGCGGCGGACCCGCCGGCCGATCACCACCAGCTCCGCGCCCGCCGCGCGGGCCGCGAGCGCCTTGGCCGGGCGGGCGTTCACGGCCTCCTCGACCACGGTCACCCCCGGGTGCTTCTCCCGCCAGGGCTTCACCACCCGGGCCAGCTCGCCCTTGGCGTAGACGAGCATCTCGCCGGTCACGTCGACGCTGGCGGCGATGCCCGCGTACTGGTACGTCGCCGGCAGCGTCCAGGAGTACACGGCCCGCACCGGCAGGCCGCGCCGCTCCGCCACCTCGAAGGCGTGGGCGAGCACCGCGTCGGCACCGTCGAACGGGTCGACGCCGACCACCACCTCGCGGGCGCCGGCCGCGTCCTCCTCCTCGCCGCGGCGCACCAGCACCACCGGGCAGTCCGTCTTCGTCAGCACCCGCTGGCTCACCGACCCGACCAGGAACCCGGTCACCGCGCCGAACCCGCGCGAGCCCAGCACCAGCAGCTCGGCCGTCGCACCGTCCGGTTCCTGCTCCCCGTTCACCTCGTCGACCAGCGCCCGCACCGGCTCGGTCGGCACCTGCACGGCCTGGACGGTCAGCTCGGGCCACCGCTCCTTCACCCGCAGCTCGGCGTCCCGCAGGGTGACGTCGGCCTGCCGCCGCGCCAGGTCCACCGTCCCGAGCACGGACAACGGCGTCACCACCGTCGGCCACGCCAGCACGACCTTCAGCGGCATCTCCCGCCGGGCCGCCTCCTCCGCCGCCCAGTCCAGCGCGGCAAGGCTCTCGGGCGAACCATCGACACCGACGACGACGGACCTTGGCATGACGACCTCCGACAGTTGCGAACGTGACGCGGCCGAACAGGGGGGGAGGCCCGGCCGCACCCACCACCCTTCCCGCTCCCGACCAGCACACCCAGGGTCCAAGGTCCCCGCAACCCGACCGACGGTCCCGCCACTCCCCCGGCTCCACCGGCCCCGGGATCCACGGGCCGGTCCCGCCCCGCGCGACCGTGCGCGAACAGGTGCCCGGGCGGGGTGTCAGGGGAGGGTGAGGACGCGGGGGCCGGAGGCGGTGATGGCGACGGTGTGTTCGATGTGGGCGGCTCGGGTGGCGTCGGTGGTGCGGAGGGTCCAGCCGTCGGGGTCGGTGGTGTGGGTGTCGGTGCCGCCGGCGATGAGCATGGGTTCGATGGCCAGGACCAGGCCGGGCTTGAGGGGGAAGCCCCGGCCGGGGCGGCCCTCGTTGGGGAGGTGGGGGTCCTCGTGCATGCGGCGGCCGATGCCGTGGCCGCCGAAGCCTTCGAGCAGGCCGTAGCGGGCGGTGCGGGCGACGGTGCCGATGGCGTGGGCGATGTCGCCGGTGCGGTGGCCGGCCACGGCCGCCGCGATGCCCGCCTCCAGGGCGCGGCGGGTGGTGTCGATGAGGTGGAGGTCCTCGGGGCGGGGTGTGCCGACGGTGAAGCTGACGGCGGCGTCGCCCGCCCAGCCGTCGAGGACGGCGCCGCAGTCGATGCTCACCAGGTCGCCGTCACGCAGCCGGTAGCCGTCGGGGATGCCGTGCACCACCGCGTCGTTGACGGAGGCGCAGATCACCGCCGGGAACGGCACCGGGGCGAACGAGGGGCGGTAGCCGAGGAACGGTGAGGTCGCCCCCGCCCGGCGCAGTACCCCGCGGGCCACCTCGTCCAGTTCCAGCAGGCTCACCCCGACGCCGGCCGCCCGCTCCACCTCCGCGAGCGCGGTGGCGACCACCCGCCCCGCCTCCCGCATCGCGGCCAGCGCCGCCTCCGACTTGAGCTCCACCATGAGGTCCTCCGACCAGCCGTCTCCAATTCTTATACCGGTATTTGTATCACGGTCGAGGCCGTGTCGAGCCACGCCCGAAGCGCCGTGGCCTACCATCGGGGCATGGTGAGGACTCCGCTGACCCCCGGGGAACGCGAGCGCGGCGAGCGCTTCGGCGTACTGCTGCGCGAGGCGCGGGGCGGGCGCAGCATGGTCGAGGTGGCGGCGGCGGCCGGGGTGTCGGCCGAGACGCTGCGCAAGATCGAGACCGGCCGGGCGCCGACGCCCTCGTTCTTCACCGTCGCCGCGCTGGCGTTCGCGCTCGGGCTCTCGCTGGACGAACTCGCCGCCGCCTGCGCGCCGCCGGCCGAGGACGAGGCACTGTCGGCCTGATCCCCCGGACGGCCGGCGGCACGGTGGGGCGGCGGCGGCTCAGGCGGTGATGCCGCCGTCGAGGACGAGGTCGGCGCCGACGGTGAAGGCCGACTCCTCGGAGGCGAGGTGGAGGACGGCGGCGGCCACCTCCTCGACGGCGCCGGCGCGGCCGGCCGGGACGCCGCCCTTCATCCGGTCCGCCTTGTCGGCGGCGCTCTCGCCGGGCTGCGAGGACATGGTGGTGTCGATCGGGCCGGGGCTGACCAGGTTGATCCGCACCCCCTCGGCGATGTGGTCGCGGGCGGCGGCGCGGGTCAGGGTGGCGACGGCGGCCTTGGAGACCGCGTAGGCGCCGAGGTTCTCGACCCGCAGGTGGGTGCCGAGGTTCGAGGAGATGTTGACGATCGCCCCGCCGCCATGGGCGCGCAGGTGGGCGATCTGGTGCTTCATGGCGTGCCGGGTGCCGTTGAGGTTGATGTCGATCACCCGCTGCCACTCCTCGTCGGCCACGTCGGCGGTCCGGCCGATGCCGCCGAGGACACCGGCGTTGTTGACGGCGACATCGAGGCCGCCGAGCTGCTCGACGGTCTCGCGGACCAGGCGGGCGGCGTCGGCGGCGTCGGAGACCGAGCCGGTGAGGGCGACGGCGGTGCCGCCCTCCTGCCGCACCAGGGCGACGGTCTCGGCGAGGGCGCTCGCGGTGCGGCCGGCGACGGCGACGCGGGCGCCCTCACGGGCGAAGGCGAGGGCCACGGCTCGGCCGATGCCACTGCCGCCACCGGTGACCAGGACGGACTTGCCGGCGAAGCGGGTGGTGCTGCGGGTCATGCGTGCACTCCTCGATCGGGGGTTTAAATTGACCGTTCGGTTCAGAATTGAGAGAGAAAAAGCCGCCCACGGCCCCGGGCGCGGAGCAGCCGGGCGGAAGGGGGGCGGGAGCCGGGTCAGTCCAGCAGCGCGAGGGCCTGGTCGGCGGCGTCGCGCAGGCGCGCCGAGCCGTCGCCGGCCTTGCCGATCACCCGCATGCCCTGGAACAGCACCAGCAGCATCCGGGCGATCGCCTGCGGGTCGCGGTCCTCGGGCAGTTCGCCCTGGGCCCGCGCCCGCACCAGCGCCGCCGTCAGGACGGTCTCCAGGTGGAGCAGGTTGGCCTCCACCCGGCGGGCGGCGTCCGGGTCGTGCGGAGCCAGCTCCACCGCCGTGTTGGTGACGAAACAGCCGCGCCGGGGGCCCTCCTCGCCGTCCTCGGCGGACTCGCCGGCGAAGCGGCGGACCAGGGCGCGGACGGCCGGCAGGACCGGGCCGGGCTGCGACAGTTCGGCGAGCAGGACGGGTTGCCGCTGCTGCCCGTAGCGCTCCAGCGCGCGCAGGTACAGCTCCCGCTTGCTGCCGAAGGTGGCGTAGACGCTGGCGCGGGCGATCCCGAGGTGCTCGACCAGGTCGGCCATCGAGGTGGCCTCGTAGCCGCGCCGCCAGAACAGCTCCAGAGCCGACTGGAGCACCGCGTCGGGGTCGAATTCCTTGGTTCGCGCCATGCCTGAAAGGTAGTCTTTTCCAGATCGATCAGTCAAGAAAGAAAAGCGAGGGGCCGGCCCGCCCTCGCACGGGGGCGGGCCGGCCCGGGCGGCTCAGCCGCCGGCCAGGTGGCGTTCCACCGAGGCGACCTTGCGGGTGAGGCCGTCGGTGACCCCGGCCCGGTCGTCGATCTTGATGACGGTGCTGACCCGGTTGCTGTAGGCCTTGACCGCCTCGATCGCCTCCCGGATCACCGGCATCACCTCGTCCCACTCCCCCTCGACGCTGGTGAACATCGCGTCCGTGCGGTTGGGCAGCCCGCTCGCGCGGACCACCTTGACGGCGGCCGCGACCGCCTCCCCGACGTCCTCGCCGACCCCGAGCGGGGTGACCGAAAAGGCTGCGATCACGGCTGCTTCTCCTCCCAGTGCGGCCCGGCGCGGCCCGGTTGGCCGCAGGACCACCGGGCCACCAGGCTAGCGAGTCGTTCAGACCACGGTCGGCAGCGGCGGGTCGACCGCCAGCGGGGCGGAGCTGCGGGCGCGGTGCTGCGCCGCCCAGGCGGTGAGCGCGACCGTGCAGGCGTGGTCGAGGTGGCGCAGCCCGGACCAGTCGAGTTCGACCGGGCGGTCCGCCGGGAGGCGTTCGAGGGTGTCCAGCAGCCGGGGCAGCCGCAGGAAGGTGGCGTTTCCGGTCAGCCGGACGCGCAGCACGGCCTCCTGCCCGCCGGGGGCTGAGGGCGGCTCCTCCAGGCTGATCTGCAGGTGGGAGGTCTGCCAGGCGGACTTGGCCACGGCCAGGCCGATGCCGATCAGCACCCCCTCGAACAGGTCGGTGGCGATCACCGAGACGGTGGTGACGGCGAGCACCGCCGCCTCCCCCCGGTGGTCGCGGCAGAGCCCGGCGATCCGCCGCACGGGGACGAGCTTGGCACCCGCGTGGACCAGGACGGCGGCCAGTGCGGTGACCGGCACCAGGCCGAGCGCGCCCGGCAGCAGGGCGGTGAACAGCAGCAGCCAGCCGCCGTGCAGGATCCGGGAGGCCTTGGTACGGGCGCCGGCCTGGACGTTGGTCGCGCTGCGGACGATCACGGCCGTCATCGGCAGCGCGCCGAGCAGCCCGCAGAGGGCGTTGCCGACGCCCTGGGCGGTGAGTTCGCGGTCGTAGTGGGTGCGCGGGCCGTGGTGCATCCGGTCGACGGCGGCCGCGCTGAACAGGGTCTCGGCGGAGGCGATCAGGGTGAAGGCGAGGACGGTGCCGACGCCGGCGGTGGTGGCCAGCGCGCCGAGCGCGGCATGGTCGGGCAACTGGACGACGTCGAGCAGGCCGGCCACCTCGATCCGCGCCACCGGCAGGTCCGCGAGCGCGGTGACGGCGGCCGCCAGGCCGACGGCGCCGAGCGGGCCGGGCAGCGCGCGGGCCAGCCGGGACGGCAGGTACTTCCAGGCGATCAGCACCAGCAGGGTGGCGGTGCCGAGCGCCACCGCGCTGGGACTGGCCGCCCCGGTGACGGCGTCGCGCAGCAGCGCGGGCAGGCCGGCGAGCTTCTCCGGACCGGTCCCGGGGGCGCGGCGGTCGGCGAGCGCGTACAGCTGCCCGAGCACCAGGGTCAGACCGATGCCGGCCAGCATGCCGTGCACCACGGAGGCCGACATGGCGCGGAACCAGCGGCCCAGCCGCAGGGCGCCCATGGCGAGCTGGAGCAGGCCGGTGAGCAGCACCAGGACGCCCAGGGCGCCCGCGCCGTACTCCTGGACGGCCTCGTGGACGAGGACGGTCAGGCCGGCGGCCGGGCCGCTGACCTGCAGGCTGCTGCCGGGCAGGGCGCCGACCACCAGGCCGCCGACGATGCCGGTGACCAGGCCGAGTTCGGCGGGCACGCCGGAGGCGACGGCGACGCCGACGCAGAGCGGGAGGGCGACCAGGAAGACCACCAGGGAGGCGGGCAGGTCGTGGCGCCAGGGCACGGCGCGCAGGACGGCGGCCGGGCTGCGGCGGCGCGGCAGGCGGCGGGGACGGGCATGACCGGGCGGGGCGCTGCGGCGCGGGGCGGCGGGCGGGCTCTTGCGCCCGCCGGGCAGGCGGTTCACCGGCGCACCACCGCCGGGGCGGCGGGAGCGGCGGACACGACGGCGAAGGCGGAAGCGGCGAGGGCGGTTGCGGCGGACACGGAAGCGGCGGGGCAGGCGGGCAGGGCACGGCGTCGAGGCATCGGGAGGTTCCTTCCGCGCACCGGCACGGCGGCGCGCCGCGGGCGGCGCATCGCTGCGGGTGCGTTGCTGCGGGTGCGTTGCTGCTGATGGCTGCAGTGCTGCTGGTGACTGCGGTGCTGCGGTGGCGGCTGGGACGCGCGGGACGGGCCGGCGCAGGCGGGCGTGCTGCACGGGACCCGACGGCCGGAGCTCCCCTGCTCTCCGGACGGTCCCGAACCCCCTTGCCGTGACCCCCTGTTGAACATGGCAACCATGACGGGTCCGGCGTGCCACCGACGGTACCCAGCCGCCCGGGACCGGCCAACCTCGCACACCATTCCTTCACGTGGATGGCACATCAACGACACTTCAGACCCGGAATCCCGGCCTCGGACGGGTACGCACGTTCGCCCTTCGAGCGGGCGGACGACCGGCGGCGCCCGCCCGCCGTCCTCGCCGCTCCGCCGGGACGGCCCCCGCCGCCCCCGCGCGCCCGGGCGTTCCGTCCGCAGGCGGTGCGGGTACGTACCGAGGACCGCCCGCGCGCGACCTCCGCGCGCGGGCCTTCCTGCCCGGGAGGCCCCACCGTGTCCTTCGCGATGACCCGCGCCGAGTGCGAGCACTTCCTGGCCGGCGTGCACGTCGGCGTCCTGTCCGTCGCCGGCCGGGAGCCCGGCGAGGCCCCGCTCACCGTGCCGATCTGGTACGCCTACCGGCCCGGCGGACTGATCACCGTGCTGACGGGACGGGACTCCGTCAAGGCGCACCGGATCCGGGAGGCCGGCCGGTTCACACTCTGCGCCCAGCAGGAGGAGCCGCCCTGCCGGTACGTGAGCGTGGCCGGGCCGGTGGTGGCGATCGAGGACCGGGTCGACCCGGACGAACGCTCCGCGCTGGCCCACCGCTACCTGCCGCCCGCCACCGCCGCCGCCTACCTGGTGGCCACCGCCGAGCAGCTGACGGCGGACGTCACCGTGCGGATGCGGCCCGAGCGCTGGCTCAGCGCCGACTTCGCCGCCGTCACCGAGCGGATCGCCGTCCTGGAGCGCTCCGGCCCGGCGTGATCCGCCCGGCGCGCACCGCCACCGCCCCCGCACGCCGGCCACCGGCGCGCCCCCACCGGCCCGCACGCGCCGGAACACCCGCCGACCGGACGCGGTTGACCGGGTGGGCCGGCCGGGCGGGATACCGTACCGGCGCGGGCCCGCCCGCCGACGCGGCCCCGACCACGACCGACGACCTCCTCCGAAGGGGACCCCACCGTGAGCCTGTACGACATCCCGCTGCGCACGCTGTCCGGCGAGGCCGCCTCGCTGGCCGACTACAAGGGCAAGGCGCTGCTGATCGTCAACGTCGCCTCCAAGTGCGGCCTCACCCCGCAGTACGCCGGCCTGGAGCGGCTCCAGGAGCGGTACGCCGGGCGCGGCTTCACCGTGCTGGGCTTCCCGTCGAACCAGTTCGCCGGCCAGGAGCCGGGCAGTGCCGAGGAGATCCGGACCTTCTGCTCCACCACCTACGGCGTGACCTTCCCGCTGTTCGAGAAGACCGACGTGAACGGCGAGGACCGGCACCCGCTGTACGCGCGGCTGACCGAGACCGCCGACGCCGAGGGTCAGGCCGGGGACGTCTCCTGGAACTTCGAGAAGTTCGTCCTCGGCCCGGACGGCACCGTGACCGCCCGGATCCGGCCGCGCACCGAGCCCGAGTCGGACGAGGTGATCGCCGCGATCGAGGCCGTGCTGCCCGCCTGAGCACGTCCGTGAACCGGGGGCCCGGGGCGCGCCGACGCGTCCCGGGCCCCGCCGTGTCCCGCGAAGGGCGCCCACGGCCGCAGAAGGGGCCCCTACAGCAGCAGCCTGGTCCCCAGCGGCAGCTCGCCGTCCCGGGCGGCGTCGTGCAGGTGGGCCAGCAGGGTCTCGCGGAGCGCCGCGGCCGCGCGGGTCGGCGGCACCTCGTGGCCGTGCGCGACGGCGATGGTGCGGCCCAGGCCCTCGCCCGCGAAGGGGGTCACCGCGAGGCCCGAGCGGTGGGCGACCATGCCGGGCAGCACGGCCGGCCCCAGCCCGGCCCGGACGAAGCCGAGCACCGCGTCCATCTCGCCGCCCTCCACCGCGAACTCCGGCTCGAAGCCGGCGGCCCGACAGGCCGCCAGGGTCGCCTCGCGCAGGTCGTAGCCCTCCCGGAACATCACCAGCGGCCACCCCCGCAGCTCCGCCACCCGCACCCGGCGCCGCCGCCCGGGCGCGTCGCGGGAGACCAGCACCAGCGCCTCGTGCAGCAGCTCGGTGAGCGCCAGGGCGGGCTGCGCCTCGCCGCTCGGCGGGGTGATGATCAGCGCGAGGTCCAGCTCCCCCTCCGCGAGGCTGCGCACCAGGTCGCGCGAGCCGCCCTCACGCACCACCAGCGCCACGCCCGGGTAGCGGTCCCGGAAGGCCCGCAGCACGTCCGGCACCAGGCTGGTGCACAGGCTCGGCGGCGCGCCGAGCCGCACCCGGCCGCGGCGCAGCTGGACGGTCTCCTGGACGGCGAGGCGGGCGCTCTCGGTGTCGGCGAGGATGCGCCGGGCGAGCGGCAGCAGTGCGTCCCCGGCGTCGGTGAGGGCGATGTTGCCGCGCGTGCGGTGGAACAGCTCGGCGCCCAACTCCCGCTCCAGGGAGCGGATCTGCTGCGAGAGGGACGGCTGGGCGACGTGTGCCGCCTCGGCCGCGCGGGTGAAGTGGCGGGTCTCGGCGACGGCCACGAAGTAACGGAGTTGCTGGAGCTGCACAGCTCCCAGCATAGGCGCAGGCTATCGTCACAAGCCGCGGCATGTCTTGGACGCACCGTCGCCCGCTCCCTACCGTTGTCGCCATGACAACCGCGACTCGGACGGCCCGGCACCCGTCCACCCTGGTGACGCTGTGGCGGTCGACCGTCGGCAAGAAGGCGGTCATGGCCGTCAGCGGACTGGTCATGCTGCTGTACCTGGTCGCCCACATGCTCGGCAACCTCAAGGTCTTCTTCGGGCCGGACGACATCAACGGCTACGCCGCCTGGCTGCGCACCCTCGGCCAGCCCTTCCTCGGGCACGAGTGGTTCCTGTGGATCGCCCGGGTGGGCCTGCTGGCCGCGGTGCTGCTGCACGGCGTCGCCGCGTACCAGCTGAGCCGGCGCGACCTCGCCGCCCGGCCGGCCAGGTACGCGCACCAGCGGCGGCGGGCGAGCTACGCGACCCGGACGATGCGCTGGGGCGGGGTGATCCTGGCGCTGTTCATCGTCTGGCACATCCTGGACCTGACCACGCTGACCGTGAACCCCAACGCCGAGCACGGCAGGCCGTACCAGAACATCGTGGCCTCCTTCGGGACCTGGTACTCCTGCGTGATCTACGTCGTCGCGATGCTCGCCGTCGGCCTGCACATCCGGCACGGCTTCTGGAGCGCGGCGCAGACCCTCGGCGCCAACAACGCCCGCCGGGACCGCGCGTTGAAGCTCACCGCCAACGGCCTGGCGCTGGTGCTGACCGCGGGCTTCCTGTCCGTCCCCGTGGCCGTGATGACCGGAGTGGTGAGTTGAGCGCGTACCCGCAGTACACCGTCGGCGATCCGATCGCCGACACCCGGGCCCCCGAGGGGCCGATCGAGCAGCGCTGGGACCAGCGCCGGTTCGAGGCCAAGCTGGTGAACCCGGCCAACCGGCGCAAGCACACGGTGATCGTGGTCGGCACCGGCCTGGCGGGCGGCGCGGCGGGCGCCACGCTCGCCGAACAGGGCTACCACGTCGTGCAGTTCTGCTTCCAGGACTCCCCGCGGCGGGCCCACTCGATCGCCGCCCAGGGCGGCATCAACGCGGCCAAGAACTACCGCAACGACGGCGACTCGATCCGCCGGCTGTTCTACGACACGGTCAAGGGCGGCGACTTCCGCGCCCGCGAGTCCAACGTGCACCGCCTGGCGCAGGTGTCGGTGGAGATCATCGACCAGTGCGTGGCCCAGGGCGTGCCGTTCGCCCGCGAGTACGGCGGCCTGCTCGACACCCGCTCCTTCGGCGGCGTGCAGGTCTCCCGGACGTTCTACGCCCGCGGCCAGACCGGCCAGCAGCTGCTGCTCGGCGCCTACCAGGCGTTCTCCCGGCAGATCGCCGCCGGGAACGTGGAGATGCACGCCCGCACCGAGATGCTGGACCTGCTGGTGGTCGACGGCCGGGCGCGCGGCATCGTCGCCCGCGACCTGGTCACCGGCGAGATCACCAGCTACACCGCGGACGCCGTGGTGCTGGCCTCCGGCGGCTACGGCAACGTCTTCTACCTCTCCACCAACGCCAAGAACTCCAACGCCACGGCGATCTGGCGGGCACACCGGCGCGGCGCGTACTTCGCCAACCCGTGCTTCACCCAGATCCACCCGACCTGCATCCCGCGCTCCGGCGAGCACCAGTCCAAGCTCACCCTGATGAGCGAGTCGCTGCGCAACGACGGCCGGATCTGGGTGCCCAGGGCCAAGGGCGACACCCGGCCGCCGGCCGAGATCCCCGAGGAGGAGCGGGACTACTACCTGGAGCGGATCTACCCGGCCTTCGGCAACCTGGTGCCGCGCGACATCGCCTCCCGGGCCGCCAAGAACGTCTGCGACGAGGGCCGCGGCGTCGGCCCCGGCGGGCAGGGCGTCTACCTGGACTTCGCCGACGCGATCCGCCGGATGGGGCGCGACGCGGTGGAGGCCAAGTACGGCAACCTGTTCGAGATGTACGAGCGGATCACCGCCGAGGACCCCTACCGGGTGCCGATGCGGATCTACCCGGCGATCCACTACACGATGGGCGGGCTCTGGGTCGACTACGACCTGCAGACGACCGTTCCCGGCCTGTTCGCGATCGGCGAGGCGAACTTCTCCGACCACGGCGCCAACCGGCTCGGCGCGAGCGCGCTGATGCAGGGCCTGGCGGACGGCTACTTCGTGCTGCCGCCGGTGCTCAACGACTACCTGGCCCGCGAGAAGCTGCCCGCCGTCCCGGCCGACCACGAGGAGATCGCCTCGGTGGAGGCCGAGGTCGCCGACCGTCTCAACCTCATCCTCGCGGTGGACGGCGACCGCACCCCGGACTCCTTCCACCGCGAGCTCGGCGAGCTGCTCTGGGACGAGTGCGGGATGGCCCGCGACGAGGCCGGGCTGCGCCGCGCGCTGGAGCGGATCCCGGTGCTGCGGGAGGAGTTCTGGCGCCGGATCAAGGTGCCCGGCACCGGCCAGGAGCTCAACCAGGCGCTGGAGAAGGCCAACCGGCTGGTCGACTACTTCGAGCTGGCCGAGCTGATGTGCCTGGACGCGCTGCACCGCGCCGAGTCCTGCGGCGGCCACTTCCGCACCGAGAGCCAGACGCCCGAAGGCGAGGCCGCCCGGCGCGACGAGGAGTTCTCCTACGCCGCCGCCTGGGAGTTCACCGCCACCGGGCAGGCGCCCGTGCTGCACCGCGAGCACCTCGACTTCGAGCACGTCCACCCCACCCAGCGGAGCTACGCGTGAACCTCACCCTTCGGATCTGGCGCCAGGCGGGCCCCGACACGCCCGGCTCGATGACCACCTACGCGGTCAGCGGGATCAGTCCGGACATGTCCTTCCTGGAGATGCTGGACACCCTCAACGAGGAGCTGATCACCCGGGGCGACACGCCCGTCGCCTTCGACCACGACTGCCGCGAGGGCATCTGCGGCGCCTGCGGCATGGTCATCAACGGCCAGGCGCACGGCCCCGAGCGGACCACCACCTGCCAGCTGCACATGCGGCACTTCCGGGACGGCGACACCATCGACGTCGAGCCGTGGCGGGCGGCGGCCTTCCCGGTGGTCAAGGACCTCGTGGTGGACCGCTCCGCCTTCGACCGGATCATCGGCGCCGGCGGCTACATCACCGCCCCGACCGGCAGCGCGCCCGAGGCGCACGCCACGCCCGTCCCCAAGGAGACCGCCGACACCGCCTTCGAGCACGCCGAGTGCATCGGCTGCGGGGCGTGCGTGGCGGCCTGCCCCAACGGGTCCGCGATGCTCTTCACCTCCGCCAAGGTGGTCCACCTCAACGTGCTGCCGCAGGGCGCGCCGGAGCGGAAGTCCCGGGTGCGGGAGATGGTGACCGCGATGGACGCCGAGGGCTTCGGCGGCTGCACCAACACCGGCGAGTGCGCGACGGCCTGCCCCAAGGGCATCCCGCTGCCCAGCATCGCCGCGATGAACCGTGAGTTCCTGCGCAGCTCCCTGGGCTGAGCCCCGGGGCGCGGTGCCTCCTCCCGGGCGGGAGGAGGCACCGCGCCCTGTTTACGCGCCGTCCTGCCGCGCGCCGTCCTGTTACGCGCCGTCCTGCCGCGCGCCGTCCTGCTGTGTGCCGTCCGGCACCGGCAGGGCGGCCAGGGTGTCGGCGAGGGCCCGCAGGTCCGCCGGGCGGACGGCCGGGCCCATCGCGGCGAGCCGGAACGGGGAGGTCCCGCCCAGCATCGCCCGCAGCCCCGGGTTGTCCAGCATCGGCAGCCGGGCCAGGACGGCCGCGCGCGCCCCCTCGTCCGCGAGCAGGGTGCGCAGCGGGGTGTGCACCGAGAGCGGGCCGTCGGGGAAGTCCTCCGGCCGCGGCAGCGGCTCACCGGCGGAGAGCGCCTGCGGCCGCTGGGCGCGGGCCAGCAGGTGCCCGGCGGTCACCGGCCCCTCGGCGGGCAGGCCGAGCCGTTCGAACTGGTCGGCGGGGGCGTCGCTCTCGCGCAGCGCCTCGGTGAGCAGCGTGGCCATCCGCAGCTCCAGCTCGTCGTCGACCAGCGGGTGCTCCTGCTCCGGGTCGGCGTGCAGGTCGAACAGCAGGGTGCCGAAGGCGTACGGGTTGCCCCAGGCGTTGGCCGGCATCCGCAGCACGGGCACGCCCTTGGTGAACGGCAGCGGGCCGGCCAGGGTGGCGCCGGCCAGTTCCTGCGGGGTGAAGTGGCCGCGCATGTGGGTGGGCATCAGGGTGTGCTCGAACAGCGGCCGGTTGGACGGGTCCTTGCAGGCGCGCATGTAGACGTGGCGGCCGTCGGTGATGTTGACGTGGCCGCCGAAGACGCCGAACAGGCCGTGCGGGCGGACCGGGGTGTCGTGGGCGACCGTGTCGGCGAGCGGGCGGCCCTGCATGTCGGGGGTGCGCGGGACGTCGAAGTACTCCAGCACGGTCGGCCCGAGGTCGACGGTCTGGACGAGCGAGGCGCGCCGGCCGCCGGCCCGGCTGCGCGGGTCCCAGACGAACAGCGGGGTGTGGATGTTCTCGTCGTACCAGGGCTGGATGTTCTTGCCCCACCAGCCGCGCTCGCCGAGCAGCAGGCCGTGGTCGGTGCAGACGATCAGCAGGGTGTCGTCCCACAGGCCGTGCTCGTCGAAGGCGTCCAGGACGCGGCCGAGCGAGTCGTCGCACATGGTGAGCAGCGCGGCGTACTCGTTGCGGGCGTGCTCGACGGCCTCGGGGCTCTCGGTGACGCGCTTGTAGTCGGGCCAGTCGAAGTGCGGGCCGTCCCAGTCGTGCGGGTAGTGCTTCTTGTGCTCGGCGTAGGAGTAGAACGGCTCGTGCGGGTCGAAGCACTCGATCTGCAGGAACCAGCGGTCCTGGTCGCGGTTGGTGGCGATGAACTCCAGGCCGGCGTCGAAGGTGCGGGTCTGCGGGTGGTCGGCGACGTCGGCCAGGTACTGGCGGTTGACCCAGTCCTGGCGCCACATCGGGCCGGCGCGCCAGGAGAGCGTCTCGGGGATCTCCGGGTCGGCGACGTGGCCCTTCCACTTGTCGCCCTCCTGGCCGCGGAAGAACTCGTAGCTGTCGTAGCGGTTGTGGTAGGTGGCGCCGCCGTCCTCCCAGTAGTGCTGGTGGTCGGTGACCAGGTGGGTGTAGACGCCCGCCTTGCCCAGCAGGTCGGGGACGGAGTCGTCGAAGGGCTCCAGCGGGCCCCAGGAGCGGTGCAGGAAGTTGTAGCGGCCGGTGTGCATCTCGCGGCGGGCCGGCATGCAGGGCATGGAGCCGCCGTAGCAGTGGTCGAAGGTGGCGGCGCGGGCGGCGAGGCGGGCGAAGTTCGGCGCCACCGTCCAGTCGCAGCCGTAGGGCGGCAGGAAGCGGCGGTTGAGGCTGTCGAACATGACCAGGACGGCTTTCACCGGGGCGTCTCCTCGGGGCTGGTGGTGCTGGTGGTGGGGATGGTTCCGTCGGCGAGCATGCGGCGGACCCGCTCCAGCCAGTCGAGCCAGGCGTCGACGGCGGAGGTGCCGTACTCGTGGGTGATCTCGCGGATCATCCGCATCCGCCGGACGTCCGCCTCCGGTGTGCCCGCGGGGAGGGGCAGGGAGCGGTCCCGGGGGCGCATGACCGCGATCTGGCGGCGGCGGTAGGCGAGTTCGGTGTCGATCAGCGGGATCAGCCGCTCCGGTGCGAGCTGGGCGGAGAAGAAGAACCGGGCCATGAAGTCCGGGTCCTGGAAGCGGCTGGTCGGTTGGTACGGGGAGCGGGCCTCGCGGACCAGCTCGGCCCGGCCGGCCTCGGTCAGCCGGTAGACCTTGGCGTCCGGGCGGCCGTCGCGCGGGTCGGTCTCGTAGACCACCCAGCCCTGCTCGGCCATCCGCTTGAGCAGCCGGTAGATCTGGCTCGGGTGGGCGTGGGAGCGGACGAACTGGCCCTCCCCCGCGAGCCACTCCTTGAGGTCCCAGCCGCTGCGCGGCCGCAGGCTCAGCAGGCCGAGCAGAACGTGTTCGAACTTCAACCGGTGCCCTCTCCCCGGCTCCCGCCGGTTCCTCGGATGTCCTCCTGGGTGCATTCTCACCTAGGTGCAAAGTGCTATAGCTTGGGCCCATGAGTCAACCCCCCGCCGCCCGCGCCTGCTGCCTGCCGTCCTCCCCGGCCGGGGCCGGGCCCGTCCCGCTACCGCCGCCTCCGCCGCCGCGGACCGCGGCCGAGCGGCCCGCGCACCCCGAGGCGGCGCTGCCCGGCGGGGTGTTCGCGATGGGCGACGCCTTCGGGGAGGGGTACCCGGCGGACGGCGAGACGCCCGTGCACGAGGTGGAACTGGCGCCGTTCACCATCGACACCGAGCCGGTGACCACCGCCCGGTTCGCCGCCTTCGTCGAGGCCACCGGCCACCGCACCGACGCCGAACGGGCCGGCTCCTCCGCCGTCTTCCACCTGTTCGTCCTCGCCGGCCCGGCCGACGTGCTCGGCCGCTCCCCCGCCGCGCCCTGGTGGGTCGAGGTGCGCGGCGCCGACTGGCGCCACCCCTACGGCCCGCTCGGCGACGCCGGGGACCTCGGCGACCACCCCGTGGTGCACGTCAGCCACCGGGACGCGCTCGCCTACTGCCGCTGGGCCGGCCGCCGGCTGCCCACCGAGGCCGAGTGGGAGTACGCCGCCCGCGGCCCGCTGGCCGGCCGCCGCTACCCCTGGGGCGACGAGCTGCGCCCGGACGGCGCGCACCGCTGCCGGATCTGGCAGGGCCGCTTCCCCGATCTGCCGACCGGCGAGGACGGCTGGGTCGCGACCGCCCCGGTGGGCGGCTACCCGCCGAACGGCTTCGGCCTGGTGGACGTGGCCGGCAACGTCTGGGAGTGGTGCGCCGACCGCTTCGACCCCGGCTACTACGCCCGCTCGCCGCGCTTCGACCCGCGCGGCCCCGCCGCCGCGCCGGGCGCCGACCGGGCCCGGCGGGTGCTGCGCGGCGGCTCCTACCTGTGCCACGACTCCTACTGCAACCGCTATCGGGTGGCCGCGCGCACCGGCAACACCCCCGACTCCACGAGCGGCAACTGCGGCTTCCGCACGGTGGCCCGCTGAGCCGGGGCGCTCGGCGGGGCGCGGGCGGCGCGCGGATCGGCGGCGCACGCCCCGCTTCTTCGACCGTGCGTCAGGATCGGTGCTGACTCCGTCCGTTTCGCGCTACCGTGGTCCCCGCCGAAAAGGAGTGTGCATATGCCCGAGGTTCAGGCCTGCTCCGGATGCGGCGGGTCCGGGGGGACCCAGAAGACCGAAGCCACGGTCGAACGGGACGAGGAAGGGAGCATGGTGCCCAAGATCCACGTCTACTGGTCGCCGTGCGGTCGGTGCCACGGATCCGGGACGGTGATCGTCGGATGAGGCTGGTCCTCGAATGCGTCGAGTGCGGCAGCCACTACCTGCCACCGGAGGCGATGGTGTACCCCGACGGGCCCGCCTCGCCGCTCTGGTGCACCCGTTGCCAGGCCGCGAAGCGCGCGGCGGGCGTCCGGGAGGACCCGCTGCTGGCCCGGGTCGCGCTGGCCGCCGCCCGGGCGGCGGCGCGGGCCGGCGCGCCCGCCGAGGAGCCCGCCGGGCGGCCGGACGTCCGCCCCTCGCGCCCGCCGGTGTCGCGGCGGTCCCGCTCGGGGCCGGGCGCGCTGCGCGGGAAGCTGGGGTGACCGGGGCTCAGCCGCCCACCGCGCCCGCCGTGTCGGCGAGGAAGCGCAGCAGGTGGCCGGCGACGGCGTCCGGGGCGTCCTCCGGGCTGTAGTGGCCGACGCCGGGGAGTTCCACCACCCGGCCGTCCGGGAAGGCCTCCCGGAACAGCGGCGGGAAGTGCCGGGCGTGGCGCTCTCGCCGAAGCCCGTGTGGTCGGGGACGACGACCCGGTGGGCGGGCGCGAGGCGGCGCACCACGTCCCGGAAGAGGTAGCCCCAGGTCGGCTCGCCGTGCGGGCAGAGGACGGCGGGCCCGGCGCCCTCGTCGACGCGGTGCGTCGGGAAGCGCTCAGAACAGCGCCTCCTGGGTGTCCGGCTCGGCCGGGCGCACCCGCTCCCTCAGCGTCAGCCCCGCCGACGGCCGCCCGGCGGCCGGGGCGAGCGTCCAGCCGGTCAGCAGCCGGGTGTCCAGGAGCAGCGGCGCGCCGCCGTCCGGCTGGTCGAGCAGCAGGTGCCGGCCGATCGGCGGGCGCAGCCGCCCGGCCAGCACCGCGCCGTCCGCCAGGCCCTCGACCGCGTGGTAGACGTCGGGGGCGCCGCCGCTCAGCCCGAAGACCCCGACGTGGTCGGTGACCGGGTGGTCCGCCAGCAGCTCCAGGCCGTGCCCGCGCAGCAGTTCGTGCGCCCGGGCGCGGGCCTCGGTGAGCAGCGCGCGGCGGTGCTCCGCGTCGCCGTGCTCCCACCAGTGGTCCACCTTCAGCCGGCTCTTGAACCGCTCCCGGGCCAACCCGGAGGCGGCGACGGTGAGTTCGGCACGGCGGACGGCGGGCAGCGATCCCCGGGCGGCGAAGGTCCAGGCGAGCGCTCCCTGTTCGAGCAGCCGGCTGGTGCCGCGCTGCTCGGCGGTCAGCCCGACCTTGAGCAGCCCCTCGCCGAACCAGGCGAGATAGAGCCGGTAGGTGCGGCCGTCGTCGAGGATCTGGTCCCGGGCCAGCGCCAGCCCGCGGTCCACGCTCTGGCAGGACGCGCACTGCACGGCGGCGCCCTCGGGCGCGATCACGGCGTGGTGCGGGCAGGGCGTGCGCTCGTCCTGGCCCTCCAGCCACGCCCCGATGCACCGCCGCGGCCCGCCGAGCAGCCAGCCGACCTCCACCCCCGGCACCACCTCGCGCTCGTGCACCCGCTTCCCGTGCACCGCGCTCAGCACCGCCCGGCCGTCCCGCCACCCCAGCCCGGTGGAGACCCACCCGCCCGTCACGCTCACCCGCCACCTCGCCGCACACCGTCCGAACCCCCGAGGCTACCGGCGGCCACCGACAGCCGGGAAAGCGCGGTGCGGGCCCGGGCCGCCGTGGCGCTCGCCCTCTCCGGTGACCGGACGGACGACGTGGCCGAGGCCCTCGTCGCGCTCGCGGCGGCCGGAACAGCCGAGGGAGAGGACACGGCCCCGCCGCCGGACCGGGAGCCGGTGGACGGCGCGCGGGTCGGCGGCGGGGCGGGGCCGGGGCCTCCGGACGGGATCAGCGGGCCCCGGTGAGGGCGGCGAGGGTGGCCTCCAGGGCCGCCGCCTGGCCGGGGCGGGGGCGGTTGTACGGAAGGCGGGAGAGCATGGAGCCCATCGCGCAGGTGTTGGTCGCCGCCGAGAAGACCAGGCCCGCGCCGACCGCGGCCGAGACCCAGCGGGCGCCGGGCAGGGCGAGGTCGACGAGCAGGCCCGCCACCACCAGGCCGCCCGCGGCGAAGCGGACCTGGCGGTCCATCGCCCACGGCGCCCGCGCCGGGGCCCCCTCGGGCCGCTCGACCTCGTGTCCGGCGGCGGCCCAGGCGCTGGTGCCGCCGACCAGGGTGGCGGCCGGGATGCCGGCCGCGGCCAGCGACTCGCAGGCCCGGCCCGAGCGGTTGCCGGAGGCGCAGACGATGAGGAGTTCGCCGCGCGCGGCGACGGTGCGCAGCGCGGGGAGGGCCCGGTCGAGCTGGTCGAGCGGGATGTTCAGGGCGCCGGGGACGTGTCCGGCGGCGTACTCGCCCGGGGTGCGGACGTCGACGACGGTGAGGGCGGCGAGGCGGGGGCGCGCCTGGGCCGGGGTGATTTCGGTGAGCGTGGCCATGGAGGCTCCTGTCGAGAGGGGAACGGGAAATTGGGGGAAGGAAGAGGGGCCTTCGGGGTCAGAGCAGGGCGTCGACGCCCATCACGGCGGCGACGCCGAGCAGCAGGACGGCGAAGGTCCGCTGGAGGACGGCCCCGGAGAGGCGGGCGGCGAGCCGCTTGCCGTCCCAGGCGCCGAGCACGGCGGCGGCGGCGAACGGGGCGATCACCGCCCAGTCCAGTCCGGCCGCGCCGCCGCCCCGGGTGACCAGGGAGGCGGAGGCGTTGACGGCGATCACCGGGAGGCTGGTGCCGATGGCGGCCTCCATGGTCAGCCCGACCGCGCCGACCAGGGCCGGTACCGCCAGGAAGCCGCCTCCGACGCCGAGCAGGCCGGTCAGGGCGCCGAGCCCGGCGCCGGAGGCGGCCGCCGCTTCGACGCCCCGTTCTTCGGCATCTCGCCGCGCGAGGCGCTGTCGATGAAC
>NZ_JBEPAM010000076.1:0-27597 GCF_040298605.1 Kitasatospora sp. NPDC001527
GTCTGAACCACCTTGAAGCGCAGCTTGAAGGTGCGCTCCGCGTGCGGCTGCAGCTCCACGGCGGCCCGGTGCCCGGCCGGCGGGCGTGCGGGGGAGCCCCGCGGTCAGGACTCCTTGATCACCACGGTCTTGGCGGGCTTGTCGTGCAGGGCCTGCTGGTACGGCTTGTCCCACAGCGGCCACAGGACGTTCAGCAGCGCGAACAGCGAGCCGACGCAGTAGACCGCGTTCGGCAGGGTGTACAGCGCCGCGCGGATCAGCAGGGAGTTCTCGGCGGGCTTGCCGCCGCTCGCGAGGTCGACCACCCGCAGCTTCATGACCTTCTTGCCGACCGTCTGGCCGCCCTGGGTGAGCAGCATCGCGGCCTCGTAGCCGAAGGAGAGCAGGGCCGCCACGACGTAGTACAGGATCGAGGCACCGAAGATCGTGAAGAGCAGCAGGGTCGGGACGAGCAGCACGCAGACGTCGATCAGCCGGGCGACCAGGCGCTCGCCGATCGGGGCGAGCGGTGGGCCACTGGGCACCGGGGAGCCGTAGGGCCCGGGCCGCGGGTGACCGTGCGGCCAGGAGCCCTCCGGCTGCCCGTACGGCTGCTGCGGGGGAGTGCCGTAGCCGGGCTGCCCGTACGGCTGCTGCTCTCCGTACGGCGGCTGCTCCGCGTAGGGCGGCGGCTGCTGGCCGTAGGGCTGGCCGTACGGCGCCTCCTGCTTGTACGGCTGCTGGTCCCCGCCATAGGGGTTCTGGTTCTGCTGACCGTAGGGGTTGGACCCGTCGTACGGGTTCTGGCCGTGCCCCGTGGGACCGTTGGTGCTCATCGTGGCTGGTTCCCTGCCTTCGGCGATGGTGTACAGCTGTTCTATCGACCCCGCGTCCGCCCCGTGAAGGCGGAGCGGCAAGTCGTTACCGATCGGGCACACCCTTGTCGCCGAGCCGGGCGGCGGCGAGTCCGTTATGTTCGGAAATACCGGAATCAGCCCGCGCCGCCCGCCGCGGCGGCCCGATGAGGGAGACGGCCATGACCGGTGCACCCGAACCCATCAGCGAGGTCGGCCGCAGCGCGCTGGAGCGGGAGCTCGCCGACCTGCGCGCGGAGCGCGAATCCGTCGCCGCCACCCTGCGGGGCGGCGAGGAGGTCGGTGATCCGGCCGACCAGGCCGACGAGTTGCAGCGGGCCGACCGGCTGGACGCGCTGGACGGCCGGATCGCCCGCATCGAGGGGCGGCTGCGCGGGGCGGCCACCGCCGGGGCGCCGAGCACCGAGAGCGTCGGCGTCGGCAGCACCGTGAGGCTGCGCTTCGGGGACGCCGACGAGATGACCGTGCGGATCGGCGAACTCGCCGAGGGGGTGGACCCGGACCTGGTCACCGCCGACAGTCCGCTCGGCCGGGTGCTGCTCGGCTGCCGGGAGGGCGAGACCGTCGAGTACGAGGCGCCCGGCGGCCGGACGACCGCACTCGTCCTGTCCATCGGCAGCGGCGGCGCGGCGTCGTAGCGCCCGGCCCCCTCCCGGCGGGCGCCCGACCGCGTTCAGGCCGCGGGCCGGCCCGGGACCCAGAGCGGCACCGGGGAGGTCGGCGCCATGTGGCGGGCCGCGTCCTCGTCGAGGACGGCCAGGGCCCGGTCCCGGTCGCCGCCGGTGAGCTCCGCCAGCACGGCCGCGGCGGCCCGGGCGCAGGCCAGCACGAGGGCCAGCAGGTCCTGGCGGCGGCAGTGCTCCCGGACGTAGGCCGCGCACCGGTCGGTGACGTACGCGGCGTGGGCGGCGCGCTCGGCCGCGCCGTCGGGGCCGGTCCCGGCGGTGGCCCGGCGCACGCCGTGCCAGAGCAGGACGAGCGCGTCCGGCTCGGCGGGGTGGGACGCCTCGGTGAGCCGCGCGCACTCCCGGGCCTCCGCCGACTCCCGGCCCAGCCGTTCCAGGGCGGCCGGGCCGTCCCCGTGGTGGCGCCGCAGCACCAGCTCGGCCGCCCGCCGCACCACGGCGTGCAGGACGGCCTCGGCCGGCACCCGCAGCCCGGGCGCGGCCGGGTCGGTGAAGGCCAGCCAGGCGTCGGCGAACGAGGCCGCCCGCAGCTGCCCCAGCCAGGGCGCGGACGCGGCCGCGGGCGCCAGCCGCTCCTCCACGGCGAGGCGGATCAGCCCCACGCCGATGAGGTCCGGCGCGCCCGCGTCCGGTCCCAGTCCGATCAGTTTGGCCCTCATGGGCGTGCCCCCCGGTCAGCGGTCGTCACTGTGCCGGGTCATCCCATCACAGTGCGACGCGGACGAACGGGATCGGGCCGCCGATGAGACGCACGACACGTGCCCGGGGCGGTCGTCAGCCCTGCTCGGCGGGCTCCTCGGCTTCCTCGGGCCGCTCCGGCGCCGTCTCGCGGAGCTCGAAGGGCGAGGGCACCGGGAAGTAGGTCCGCAGGAAGCCGGTGACGGCCCGCTCCTGCTCCTCGGGCGACAGCAGGTCGCGGGTGCCGTCCGCGAGGCAGAAGTAGTCCGCCCAGCGCTCCTCGTGCAGCTGCGCGAGCCGGCCGAGGTCCTCGGTGCTGTCGGTGACGAAGTAGCCGTCGTAGAGGTGGCCCTCGACGGTGCGGGCGGTGGCGTGGCCGTAGTGGATGGCCAGGGTGACCGGCGCGAGGTCGCCGGCCGAGCGGAAGGGCGAGCGGACGGTGTCGTGCAGCTCGGCCGCGAACCGCTCCGCGCTCTCCGCCAGCACGCTGCGGCGCAGCGGGTGCGGCGAGTGCTTGAGGGTGCGCGGGTAGGTCTTGCCGACGGCGGCGGCCAGCGCGCCGCGGGTGTTCTTCTGCGCGGCGACGTACACCGAGTCGCCGGGCTCGGCCTCGCCGGGCGGCACGATCCGGTTGTCGGGGAAGTACCGGGGCATGCCGTTGCCGAGGAAGAAGTCCTCGGGGACGAGCGGACGGCCGAGGAAGACGTCGTCGTTGAGGTAGAGGAAGTGCTCGGCGAGGTCCGGGACGAGGTGCAGCCGGGTCTCGATGGCGTGCGAGTTGAACACCGGGCCGGCGTCCGTTCCGGCGAACAGGGTGCGGTGCGGGACGACGGTCAGGCCCGGGTGGGCGGTGTCCAGCCAGTGCGGCGTCTGGTCGTCGGTGACCAGGTGGATCCGGCGGATCCACGGCGCGTGCGCGGCCAGGGCGCGCAGGCAGTAGCGCAGCTCGTCGCGGTTGCGGAAGCGCTGGTCGGCGTCGCCCGCGATGCCGCTCTCGGCGACCCCGTCCTCCTCCGCGATCGGGGCGGCGGTGTGCGCGAGCCGGGCGCGGGCGGCGGCCCGGCGCTCCTGCCAGGCGGGGTCGGCGTCGTCGACCCAGGTGATCACGGCGTCGATCGGGAAGTCGACCTGCTCGGGGAGCGAGGCCGCGAAGACGTCCAGCAGGGGGTAGGGCCGGCCGCCGACGGTCGTGGTGGCGTTGGCCTCCAGGGAGGGCACCCACCAGCCGAACGGCGTCTCGTCGATCGAGGCGATGGCGCCCTGGGACGGCGCGGCGGAGTCCCAGAACTCGATGTCGCAGCCGGTCTCGGGGCCGTAGAGCAGGGTGTCGATCACGGCGGGGCGGTAGATCCGCACGCCCTTGACCCGGTCCGCCGGCCAGATCGGGCCCGCCTGCCCGCCGTCCTGGTCCGCGTCCTCGCCCCGCTCCTCGGCGGTCTCGCCCACCGGGGCGTCCGGCTCCAGCAGGCCGACCGCGCCGGGCAGCTGCTCCGCCAGCACGGTGGTCAGGGTCCGCCCGTGCTCCAGGAGGTCGGCGTAGACGGCCTGGCCGGCGAACGCGGCGGCCAGCGCCTCCAGCACCGCCGCGCGGTCGCCGGGCCGGATCGCCAGCCGGTGCCGCGGGTGCCGGTCGGGCACGATGCCGTGCGCGAGGCCGGCCGCCCGCAGCGCCCCGCTCACCTCGGCCAGGTTTCCGTCCCGGCGGTCGGCGGGCAGCAGCGTGTGGCGGGTCTCGGCGAGGTGCTCGCGGTGGCGCACGACGCCCGGGAGCGCGCCGAGCAGCTCCTCCTCGCGCGCGGACCGCTCCTCGCCGAGCCGCTCGTACGGCGAGCGGCGCTCCTCGTGCCCGGCCTGCTCCTGCCCGCTCTGCTCCGTCTGCTCGGTCTGCCCGCTCTGCTCCGCCCGCCCGGCCTCCGGGACGACCTCGTGACCGGCCTCGGGCGCGGCCTGCTCCGGTGCGCCGGCCGGCTCGGCGGACGCACCGGCGGGCGCTTCGGCGCCGGGGCCGGCGGGCGTGCCGGCGGCCGACCGGTTGCGGCGGGCCAGAGCGGTCAGCGGGCGCATCTTGGCCGCGAGATCGGCCGGGCGGATGGGCAAAGGGAACTCCAGGGGCTCATGGTTCAGGTGTCGGGCGTTTCACGTGCCCCGCACAGCGGGGCCTTCGGCCCGAACGGCCCGGATCGGTTCTCCCTCGTGTTTCCGGAGCAGTTCAGAAGGCCGGCCGTCGGGCTCAACTCTGCTTCTCCGGTTCTTCCTCACAGCTGGCTCATGGCACCCGGTTCGGGCACAGGTCGGGCGGGCTTCCGGCTCGCACGAGATCGTATGCGACCAACAGAATTTTATGTTGAGCAATAGTAACAATCAGGTGTCCTTTTGGCGCTGCGAGGCAATGGCCCGGCGGGATTCGCCCGATTTGAATGGTGTGCAGTTTCTCTGAGGGAACGTCATCGATTCACTGATTCACCGGTTTTGTCGCCTATGCGCACCCGAAGTGCATTCCCCGGCGACGGCCCGGGCGGTGGAGGCGCATGGCGCCAGGCGGTCTGCATATGCAGGTCATCGACATATGCCGAGAGTTGTCCTATGGTGTTCGCCAGGCGGGCGGCCGGCTCCGGAGAACGGACGAGCCGTGGGGGGTGGGCCTGCCCCGCCGCACACGCGTGGTCCGGCACCCGGCCGGACCCTCCGCTTCCACAGGAGGACCGCAGTGCACCACCGTTCCCGTTCGCCCAGGCTGCTCGGCGTCGCGATCGCGGCCGTCCTGGGCCTCGGCCTGGGCGTCCCGTCCGGCACCGCGGCTCCGGCCGCCGACACCGATCCCGTCCCCGGGCTGGTCGCCGGATCGGACACCGACGCCCCGCAGCTGGTCACCGGTCTGGCCGAGCGGGCCGCCGGCGCCACCCCGGCCGACGCCGCGCGGGCCCACCTGGCCGCCCACCGGGACCGCTACCGGGTCGACCCCGCGCAGCTCGTGGAGACCGGCACCGAGCGCGCCGCGGACGGCCGTCGCACCGTCAGGTTCGCCCAGCGGCACGGTGGCATCCCGGTCTTCGGGGCCGCCTACCTCGTCCACCTGACCGGTGAGGGCGACGCCCAGCGGGTCGAGTCGGTGGGCGGCAAGTACTTCACCGGCCTCACCGCGCCGACCGCCCAGAGCGTCCCGGACGAGGCGCTGCGCCGGCTCGCGCTCGGCAGCGTCGAGGACCCGGCCGCCCGGGAGGGGGCCACGGCCGAGGACCACGGCCTCGTGGTGCTGCCCGGCGGCACCGGCCGGCTCGCCCGCCACTTCACCGTGCGCGGCACCGACGCGGCGGCCTGGGGCGCGAAGGCCCGCGAGGTGTTCGTGGACGCCACCACCGGTCAGGTCGCCCTCGCCCACGACGTGCGCGCTCCCTACCGGGCCGAGGGGCCGGCCGCTGCCGCCACCGGTGCCGCCGCCGGCCTGGAACCCGCCACCGGTACCGCACCCGACGTCCACGGCAACCCCGTGCGGGTCAACCTCGGCCGCCTCCCGGACGGCACGTACCAGCTCACCGACCTCACCCGCCCCGCCACCATCACCGTCTACGACGCGCAGGGCCGGGAGGAGCTGGACTTCCGGGGGAAGATGCCCGCTGACGCCCGGCCCGCGGCCTCGCCGACGCCCGACTTCCCGGCCTCCGCCGCGGCCACCGGCGCCGCCAACGCCCAGCTCAACGCCGCCGCCGTCGACGACTTCTACCGCGACCGGCTCGGGCGCCAGGGCATCGACGGCAGGAACGGCCCGATCACCGCGGTGGTCAACGTCACCAGCTTCGGCGAGCCGTACCGCAACGCCGCCTGGGACGGCCGGAAGATGGTCTACGGCGGCGGGAGCGCCAAGGAGTACCCGTTCGCCGTGGCGCTCGACGTGGCCGGCCACGAGATGACCCACGGCGTCGTCGAGAACACGGCCGGGCTCGTGCTCCGGGGCCAGTCCGGCGCCCTCGACGAGGCGATCGCCGACTACTTCGGCAACGCGATCGAGGTGACCGCCGGCGGCCTGTCGATGGACGACCCGCGCGCCGCCCTGCTCGGCGAGAGCCTCTGCCGCACCGGCACCCCGGAGTCCTGCGCCGACCGCCGGCTGGACGACCGCCGCAGCACTGTCGACGACTACATCGGCGTCGCGGCGGACATCGACAGCAGCGGCGTGCACCTCAACTCCACCATCGTCGGCGGGGCGCTGTGGGACATCCGGCGCGCCCTCGACCCGCTGACCGCCGACCGCCTGGTCTACCGCGCCCTCACCGAGTACCTCACCCCGCTCGACGGCTTCGTCGACGCCCGCAACGCGGTGCTCGCCGCCGGCCGCTCGATGGGCCTCGGCCGCGCTCAGCTGCGCACCGTCGCCGGTGCGTTCGACGCCCACGGGATCAAGGAGGGCTGGCAGCGGCGGATCGGTGTGGACAGCCGCGTCCTGCTGGGCGACATCCCCAGCGGCCTCATCGCCCCGGACGTCGCCAACGGCCGCTGGGTGGCGGCCACCAGCGAACACGGCTTCGGGGGCAACCTCGGCGTGCTGGCCGGCACCGTCGCCGGCTCCGCCGGACCCGTCGCGCTCAGCCCGGTGGACGGCCGCTCGCACGGCTGGCCCGCCACCGACGGCACGACCGCCGCATGGGTGGCCCAGGGGGCGATCGCCGGAGGCGCCTGGGGCTCGGAGGTGCTGGCCCGCCCGATCGACGGCGGCCCGGTCCGGAGCCTGCGCCGCGGCTCGAACCAGATGATCTTCGACGTCCGGGTCTCCGGCGGCACCGTCGCCTTCCGGGTGAACGACTTCACCACCCACCGCACCCTGCCCGCGCTGTCGCTGAACGGTGCTCCGGCGGTGGAGATCCCGCTGCCCGACGGCCACGACGCGACGGACCTCACCCTCCGCGGCGGCCTGCTCGGCTGGACCGAGACCTGGAGCGCCGGTGAGCGGACCGTGTACGCGCCGACCGTCTACTCGATCGCCACGGGCAAGGTGGTCGCCCAGTACGTGCTGGACGGCGCCACCGCCACCAGGGCCGACCAGACCCGGCTGGCCGGCGACCGGCTGCTCTGGGTGGAGACGCCCGAGGACCGCAGCAAGGGCGGCTCGATCCGCTCCGGCGCCGTGGACGGGTCCGGTGTGACCGACCTGCTGACCGGCACCGCCGCCGACCGGCGCGACATCACCGGCCTGACCGTCTCCGACCGGGCGGTGACCTTCGGCCACGCGTTCCGCTGGCCGGGCGGCGCCGTCAAGAACGCCGAGCTGCCGAAGCTCTGGCAGCTGCCGCTCGCCGGTGGCACCCCCGAGCGGGTCTCCTGCAACCGCGGCGGCCAGTACGCGCCGGTGGCGGACCGGGGCACCCGGGTGCTCTGGCTGGACGCCACGGCCGGCCGCACCGATCTGGTCGTGCGCGAGCGCGCGGCCGGCACCTGCTGACCGGAGGGCGGCTGCCCCGGGATCCGACCCAGGGCGCCCGACCCCGGCGCCCGGACCCCGTCCGCCCCTCGGTCGCCCGCCCGGCCGCTGCAACCCCGCAGCGGCCGGGCGGGCCTTCGCCGTACCGTCAGATCATCGGGACCGTCGGGCCGTCACCACCGGCACACCGCCGGGACGGCCGTCGAGCAGGGCGGCGAGGTGGTCCGCGCAGCGCACCGCGGCCTCGGCCGGGCGGCGGGCGAGGCCCTGCACGTCCATCCCCAGGGCGCGGGCCCTCGCCGCCGGCGCCAGTCCGGTCCGGCCCAGGCCGACCACGCCGAGCGTCAGCTCCGGCAGCGCCCGGGCCGGAGCCGGCGGGGTACGCCAACGCCCCTCGTGCGAAGCCTCGTTGTACGCGGTGAGATCGCGGGTCAGGGCGAGCAGCTGGGCCAGGGCGAACTCGGCGACCGCGTCCGCGTTGGACCCGGGCGTGTGGGTGACCGCGACCCCGTGGCGGGCGGCGGCCGCCAGGTCCACGTGATCGGTTCCGGCGCCCGCCCGGCCCACCACCCGGAGCCGGTGGACGAGCCCGTCGCCGGTCGCGGCGGCGAGGAACGCGGCGCGCAGCGGCACCCCGGCCCGGGACTTGACGGCGTGGAAGCCGGTGCCGCCCGCCACGGCGGCGGCGATCAGGGCCGCCTCGTCGAAGGGGTCGACGTCGGTGAACTCCACGCGCCCGGCCCAGCCGGAGCGCACCGCGCGGTGGTCGGCCACCCGCCGCAGGTTGAGGGTGACGGCCAGTCCGTGGCCGAGCAGGCGCGCCAGTTCGCGGTCCAGCAGGTCCCCGGGCGCCGCGTCCAGCAGCAGGACCCGGTGCGGCGGCATGGGCTTCTCCCCGTGACACGGCCGGGGAGCGGCGGCCGACAGTCGATCATGTTCCCCGCCGCTTCCAAGCTATAGCGCAGCGGGGGGCTTGCCGCAAGGGGGTGGTGGGGCCGGAGAATCCTCGGCCGAAGCCGGAATCACGGGGACAGGAGTGGTGCGGGATGCGTGTGGTGCTGTCGACGTACGGGTCGCGGGGGGACGTCGAGCCGCTGCTGGCGCTCGCCGAGCGGCTGCGGGAGGCGGGAGCCGAGGTGCGGGTGTGCGCGCCTCCGGAGGAGGAGTTCGCGGCGCGGCTGGCGGACGCCGGGGTGCCGATGGTGGCGGTGGGGGAGTCGGTGCGGGCGCTGGTGAGCGGGCCGCCGCCGAAGCCGGAGGACTTCCCGAAGCGGGCGGCGGCGCTGGTGGCCGGGTTCTACGAGGCGGTGCTCGCCGAGGCGGAGCCGGACGGGGTGGTGGTGGCCACCGGCCTGTTCCCCAGCGCGGCCGGTGCCCGGTCGGCGGCCGAGACGGTGGGCGCGCGCTTCGTCCACGTCAGCCTCCAGCCGACCATGCTGCCCTCACCGCACCACCCGCCGTTCCAGTACCCGGGCCGGCCGCAGGCGCCGGAGGGGACCGGCAACGAGGAGCTGTGGGAGCGGGACGTCGAGTCCATGAACGCGCTGTTCGGCGCAGTGGTGAACGCCCACCGCGCATCCGTCGGCCTGCCGCCGGTGGCCAACGTGCGCGACCACGTGCTCACCGCGCGGCCGTGGCTGGCCACGGACGCCGTCCTCGGTCCGTGGCGGCGGCCGGCCGCCCGGGACGTCGTGCAGACCGGTGCCTGGCTCGCGGACGACCGGCGCCCGCTCCCCACCGGGCTGGGGGAGTTCCTGGCCGCGGGCGCGCCCCCGGTGTACGTGGGGTTCGGCAGCATGCCGATGCGCGGCTCGGCGGACGTCGCCCGGCTGGCCGTCGAACAGGCGCTGGCACTGGGCCGGCGGGTCGTGGTGGGCCGGGGCTGGGCGGGGCTGGGCCCGGCGGGTGACGGCGGCGAGTGCTACGCGGCCGGCGAGGTGAACCACCAGGCGCTGTTCCCCCGGGTGGCCGCCGTGGTGCACCACGGCGGCGCGGGCACCACGACGGCGGCGGCCCGGGCCGGGACGCCGCAGCTGGTGGTGCCCCAGATCGTCGACCAGCCCTACTGGGCCGCGCGGGTGGCCGAGCTCGGCATCGGCGCGGTGCACGACACGGCGGCGCCGAGCGCCGCGACCGTGTCCGCCGCGCTGCGCACCGTCCTGGACCCGGCGGCCCGCGCCCGGGCGGCGGCCGTGGCCACCGGCATCCGCACCGACGGCGCCGAGCTGGCCGCCCGCCTGCTGCTCGATCCGGCCGCCGGCTAGCGGCCCGCCGGCCGGGGCGGCGGCTGCGGACGTCGCGCGTCGTCCTGCCGGGGCCGGCCCGCTACCACAGGTGACGGCCGGTGACCGGTGGTGATGCCGTGAAACGGGCACGGCAATACGGGACAGACATGCATCAACCGGGGCATGGTGGGTACCAGCACCACTGGAACGGTCATCGCGCACCGCAGGCCGTTTCCGCGCCCGCCGGGCGCCACCTGGACCGTCGCTTGAAGAAGCCGGGCAGAGGTCTTCGGGAAGTGGTGCCGCGGTGTCGTGGGCGATCCCGCCCGGACGACCCCGCGGCCCGAGGCGTTCCTCCTTGCCCTGGAGAACAGCCGTGTCCATACCTGCACTCAGAACCGGATCCCGTCCGCACGCCACCTCGGCCGAGCCGTCCGTACCGGCGGACGGCTTGCCGCCCGATCTGCCGCCGCGCCCGACCGAGGCGCAGCTGCGGGTCATGGGCAAGACCGAGGCCCGTGAGCTCAGCGACGCGCTCTTCGAGCGGCTCGCCGGGCTGGCCCGTGAGTCCCACGCCTACAGCTACGTCCGCGGGACCGTCATCGAACTCAACATGCCGCTGGTGCGCTTCATCGCCGGCCGCTTCCGCCACCGCCCGGAGGACATGGACGACATCCTCCAGGTCGGCACCGTCGGACTCATCAAGGCGGTCGACGGCTACGACCCGGGGCGCGGCGTCGAGTTCCTGACCTACGCCATCCCCACCATCGCCGGCGAGATCAAGCGGTTCTTCCGGGACACCTCCTGGCCGGTGCGCGTCCCGCGCCGGATGCAGGAGTTCTACCTGACCGTCGCCCGCGGCTCCGACCGGCTGGAACAGCGGCTCGGCCGCCTGCCGCACCCCGAGGAGATCGCCGAGGAGCTCCACCTCACCGTCGACGAGGTCGTCGAGGGGCTGGTGGCCGGCCGGGTCTACCGGCCCAACTCGCTGGACGCGCTGCGCGAGCAGGACACCGACGAGTCCGGCAGCGCGCTGCTGGACCGGCTCGGCTCCTGCGACCCGGGCATCGAGCTGGCCGAGTTCCGCATCGCCGTGCGGCCCCTGCTGGGGAAGCTGCCGCGCCGCGAGCAGCTCGTGCTCAAGCTGCGCTTCTGGGAGGACCGGACGCAGTCCGAGATCGCCGAGCGGATCGGCGTCTCGCAGATGCACGTCTCGCGCCTGCTGTCCGCCACCCTCGCGCACCTGCGCGAGGAGCTGGAGGACCGCGCGGCGGACGGCGGCCCGCCCGCTCCGCCCGGGCCGGGCTGAGGCCCCGGGCCCGAGGCCCTGTCCCGCAACCCGCGCCCCTCCGGGTGTTTCCGGCCCTCCGCAGCGGTTAGCCGCGCTGCGGGGGGCCGTCGGCACGCGAGCCCGGTGCCGCCGGTCCGGCACCGCGCCGGTCCCGCACCCACGCCGGTCCGGCAGCGCGCACCCAGGAGGAGCATCCGCCATGACCCGCAGCCCGTCCCGACCTCCCGAGGACTCGCCTTCCGCCCCGGACCGGCCCGCCGGACTCACCGCCCGCGCCCGGCCGGGGGCCCGCGGGACCGTCCTGGTCCTGAACGGCGAACTCGACCTGGACTCCGTCGCCGTCCTGCGCCGGGCCCTCGACGGCGCGCTCGCCGTTCCCGGAACGGTCGTCGTGATCGACTGCGGCGAGCTGGCGTTCTGCGACTCCACCGGCGTGAGCGCCCTGCTGGAGGGCGCCGGCCGCGCCGCCGGCTCCGGCAGCCGGATCGAGCTCGCCCGCCCCCGGCCGCTGGTCCGGCGGGTGCTCGAACTCACCGGCGTCATCGACGCGTTCGCCGTCCACGACACCGTGCCGCCGTGACCCGGCCGAGCCGTCCCTTGCCCGCTCCCCAGGAGGACCTCATGACCACCAGCCCGGCTGCGCTCTTCGACGTCGACGGAACGCTGCTCGACACCACCTACCTGCACACCCTCGCCTGGTGGGAGGCGTTGCGCCAGTACGACCACACCGTCCCCGCCGCCCGGGTGCACCGCGCCATCGGCATGGGCGCCGACCGGCTGCTCGATCACCTGCTCGGCGAGGACCGCGACCGGGACGAGGACGAGGCCGTCACGGCCGCCCACGACGCCCTCTACGCCCGGTACTGGCCCGTGGTGCGGCCGTTGCCCGAGGCTGCCGAGCTGCTGCGCTCCTGTGCCCGCCGGGGCTGGCGGGTGGTGCTGGCCAGTTCCGCCTCCGAACGCGAACTGACCGCGCTGCGCGCCGTGCTGGACGCCGACGAGGTGATCGCCGCCGTCACCACCGCCGACGACGTCGCCGCCACCAAACCCGAGCCCGACCTCGTCCGGGCCGCCCTCGACCGGGCCGACAGCACCCCCGGGCAGGCGCTGTTCGTCGGCGACACGCTCTGGGACGTCACCGCGGCGGCCCGCGCCGGCATGCCGTGCGTGGCCGTCGAGAGCGGCGGTCACTCCGCCCAGGACCTCCTCGGCGCCGGGGCCGCCGAGGTCCACGCCGACACCGGGGAGCTGCTGGCCGCGCTGGACGCCAGCCTGCTCGGCCGCCCGCCACTGCCGGACTGACACCGCCCGCGCCACCCCGCTCGTCCCGGTCCGTCGGCCACCCGGCGTGAACACCCCTGCCCGCAGCCGCTGGTCCTCGCCGAGGACAGGCCGCTCGGCCGGCGGGTCACCAGCGCAGTGCGGTGAAGTCGATCGGCCGCGGCGGGAGCTTCGCGGTGCGGGCGGCCAGGTCGCGCATCCGGCGGCCGAACTCGTCGGCCGGCAGCCGCTTGCGGTCGCCGTGGCCGGGCAGCAGCCAAGCGAAGCGGATCCGTGGTGCCGTACGGGCCAGCGACGCGGCCAGTTCGGTGATGGAGTACCAGGTGACCGACTCGGCGACGGCGACGTCGCCGTCGGTGCGGGACCAGTAGAAGCTGTCGCCGCTGAAGCAGTACGTCCCGTCGGCGAGGTACAGCACGCTGCCCTCGGTGTGCCCGGGCAGCGGGTGCGCCGTCACGCCGTCGGCGATCCCCACCGGCTCGGTGCCCCGCAGGACCCGGTCGGCGTCGGGCGCGGCGGCCAGGTCCGACGCGTGGATCCACAGCCGGGCGCCGAACCGGTCGGCGTACGCGCGGCCGTGCGCGGCGTGGTCGCGATGGGTGAGCAGTACGTCGGTGACCGGGCCGATGGCGGCGTATCTCGTGGCCAGCGCGGAACTCCAGCGGGGAGTGTCGATCATCATCAGATTTCCGGCCGGCCGGCGCAGCAGATAGGAATTCGCTCCGGCGGTGTGCGGCGAGTTGTGCCCGCACAGGTACACGTGCTCGGCGAGGCGCAGCGGGAAGGGGTCGAGGTCCGGCTGCGGCGCGCGTGCGCCGTGCCGGACCGACCGGGAGGGGCAGGCGAACGCCGCGGCGTGCAGCGCCCTCTCCTCCGCCTCGGTACGGGGCTGGCGGACGACCGCCGAGCGTCCGTCGACCCGGGCGATCAGCCCCGGCGCGAGCTGCCGGGCGACGTCGCAGTCGGTGCAGCGGTGATCGACGTGCCAGTCGGTGCCGGTCGAATGCTCGGTCATGGCGTGGTCCTCCGCGCGGGCCGGTGGCGATTGACGTCCCCATGACTATCACGCGTCACCTCGTGGGGCCCGGGCCCGGCGGTCGCCCCGTCGGGCCGCGGCCCGCGATACTGGAGATCCGGACGGGTCCGCCCGTCCGGGGGCCCGCGCGGTGCCGGGGTGACCCGCCGACGGCACGGGGGCAGGCGCGCGGCGGAACCCACCCGAACCGGGGAGACCGTCATGCAGCTCGCCTTCCTCGCCCCGCTCCTCGAACGACCCGGCCCCTGGGCCTCCGTCTACCTCGACACCTCCCGCGCCACCGAGGACGCCGCCCAGCGCCGCGCGCTCATCGACCGCGCCGCCGTCCGCCGGCTGGCCGGCCTCGGCGCCGACGAGGCCACCCGCACCGCCGTCCGCGAGCACCTGGCGGCGCAGGCGGTCTCCGGCTCGCCCCAGGGCCGTGCCGTCTTCGCCACCGGCGGCGAGGTCGCGCTGGACGTCCCGCTCGCCGCCTCACCGCCCGACGTCGACGCCACCTGGGCGCCCCTGCCGCACACCGCGCCCCTGCTCGGGCTGCTCGGCGACACCGCCGCCGCCTGCCTGATCGCCACCGTCGACCGGACCGGGGCCGACCTCGAACTGCGCGACCTCGGCCGCACCGCGCCCGCCGGTACCGTCGACGCACCCCAGTGGCAGGGCCGCGGCCACCGCGCCCCGCCCGCCGACCGCTACGAGTGGCACTACCGGCACCGCCGCGAGGACGCCTGGGAGCGCACCGCCGGCATCATCGCCGACCACCTCGCCCGGATCTGGCCGGACAGCGGCGCCCAACTGCTCGTCCTCACCGGCGACCCCCGCGAACGCCGGGCCGTCCACCAGCGGCTGCCGCAGCAGCTGCGCTCCGACACCGTCGGGATCGACGGCGGAGGCCGGGCGGCCGGCACCTCCCGCGAGGCCTTCGACCGCCGGCTGGCCGAAGCCTGGAGCGCCCACCGCGGCCGCCGCCTGGACAGCGCGCTGGACGCCTTCCGCACCGGCGTCGGCCGGCCCGGCGAGCACGGCGAGACCGCCGAAGGCGTCCAGACCGCCCCCGGCGCCGCCGCCCAGGGCGTGCCGGCCGTGGTCGACGCCGCCCGGCAGCACCGGCTCGCCACCCTGCTCGTCCAGGAGGGCGGCCACGACCAGGACCGCCAGGTGTGGGTCGGCCCCGCGCCCGAACAGGTCGGCGTCCAGCGCAACGACGTCCGCAGCATGGGCGTCGCCGGCCCGGACCGGGCCCCGGCCGCCGACGCCCTGCTGCGCTGCGCCGTCGCCGCCGGGGCCGACGCGCTGGCCGTCCCCGCGGACGTCCCCGGCCCGGCCGGCGGCCTCGGGGCCGTGCTGCGCTGGCAGGAGTGAGCGACCGTGCCCGGCGCACCGTCCGTCGCGGGGTGCGGCCGAGGGGTGCGGGGGACCCTCGGCCGGGGCCGGCCGTGCGACCAGTCCGCTGCCGCCGGGCTGGTGGGCTCCGGGAGCCCCGGACGCCGGTCGGGCCTCAGCTCGACTCGACTGATCAGCACCGATGCCGGGCGGGTTCGGAAACGGACTCCCGAAGTGGTCGTCGGTGCTCCCGTCCACGCCGGCCTTCACGGAGCCGGCCGCGCGCGCGGGTGAGCCGGCCGTGAAGAGGATTCCGCCGTTCGGGTCCGGATCCTCGACGTCGGCCCCGTTGACGCCGTGGGCGTCGATGTCCTCGACGACGAGGTGGGCTCGACGCAGAGGCCCGCCCGGCGGTCGGTGGAGGTGTCGGGGCCGGTGTCGGTGAGGTCGAGGGTGCGGAGCTCCCGCTGTTCGGTGCTGGTGAGGAGGAACGCGGCGCGGGCGCCCCCGCCCGCCCGGGGCGGCGGCCGGCGGGGTGGTTCGTGAGCGCTTGGCCCGGAACGTGGCGGCGGGCCGGCCCGAGAACCCGTGGACACGCCGGACGGCACGGTCAGGTCGGTCTCCGTGCGCGGCCCGGATCGCCCGGTCGGGCGGCGCAGGTTCGATCGGGCGGATCCGGGGAAGCCGCCCGGCCGGACCCGGAGAATCGACGCGGAGGAGGCGGAGAGCATGGACCCGCGGACACGGAACGCTCGCCCCGTCGGCGGACGGCTGCCGCATCCCGGGTGCGCCGCCGTACCGCCGCGGCGCCCGGCCGGCACCGGGAGCGGGCGATGAGGCGGGCACCGGCCCCGCGCGGGCCGCTCTCCGAAGCCGTCCTCGCCCTGGTCACCGCCGGCCCGCCCGGCGCCGGCCGTCTGCTCGCCCCGGACAGCAGGCCGTGGGCGGACGCGGCCCGCGGCGACGACCCCTGGGGCGAGGACCACCAGCTCGCGCTCCACCTCTGCTACGAACTGCACGACCGGGGCCTGCCCGGCGTCCACCCCGGCTGGGAGTGGGACCCAGGGCTGCTCACCCTGCGGCGCTCCCTGGAACGTCCGTTCCTCGCCGCCGTCCGGGACGAGGCCGGGCCCGTGCCGCCGCTCGCCGCGGCCGTGGAGCGCCTGCTGACCGCCGCCGGTGACGGCGGCCCGGCCGCCTACCTGGAGGCGGAGGGCGAGCGCTGGCAGGCCCGGGAGTACGTGGTGCACCGCTCCGTCTACCACCTCAAGGAGGCCGACCCGCAGCTGTGGCTACTGCCCCGGATCCACGGGCCGGCCCAGGCGGCGCTGACGACCGTCCTCTTCGACGAGTACGGCGCCGGACGGCCCGAGAACGCCCACGCGCTGCTGTTCGCCCGGATGATGGCCGATCTCGGCCTGGAGACGGCCTACGGCCACTACCTCGACGCGGTGCCCGCGCCGACGCTGGCGGTGGTCAACCTGATGATGCTGTTCGGCCTGCACCGGGCGCTGCGCGGCGCGGCCGTCGGCCAGTTCGCCACCATCGAGATCACCTCCTCGCCGGGCGCCGCCCGGCTGGCCGCCGCCCTGAAGCGCCTGGGGGCGGGGGAGGACGGCACCCTGTTCTACCGCGAGCACGTCGAGGCGGACGCGGTGCACGAGCAGCTGGTCCGGCACGGGGTGATCGACGAGCTGACGGCCGCCGAACCCGAGCTGGCCTGGGACATCGCCTTCGGCCTGGCGGCCACCGGGGCGGTGGACGACCGGTTCGCCGCCCACCTGCTGGGCCACTGGCGGGCCGGGCGCAGCTCGCTGCGCTCACCCCTGCCCGACGCTCCCACCGGTTCCGGCTGAGCGGTTCCCGGCGGGGCGGGCGTGCCGGCGGTGGCTGGTGTCGCAGAACGGGCGGTGCCGGCTGCGCCGGCACGCGCAGAGCGCCACCACGGGCCGCTCGCACAGCCGCACCACGCCGTCGGGGCCGGTCACCTCGACCGGGCCCTCCACCAGGATCGGGCCCTCCGCCAGGACCGTCACCCGCACCGGTGAACGCCCGGTGCTCCCCGGTTCGGCGCTCCTCGGTCCTGGTTCAGTGCTTCCGGACACCGCGCACCACCACCAGCTCCTCCTCGCGGACACCCGCCCCGATCAGCCCCAGCCGTTCGAACAGCCCGGCCCGCTCCGTCATCACCGGCCCGAAGGCCTGCCGCCGGCGGGCCACCACGGCCGCCGCCAGCCCCGCGCCGCGCAGCGCGGCGAGCGTCTTCGGCACTCCCGCGAGGGAGGACTGCACCAGCAGCAGGACCCCGCGTGCGGCCAGCAGCCGCGGTGCGTCCCGGCAGATCCGGTCCAGCACGAGCCGCCCGTCCGGTCCGGCGTCCCAGGCGAGCGCCGCACCCACCGGGCGGCCGGGCGCCTCGGTGGGCACGTACGGCGGATTGGCGGTCACCAGGTCGAAGTGCCGCCCGCCGACGGGGCCGGTGAGGTCACCTCGGCGCAGCTCGACGCGCCGGTGGTGCAGGCGGGTGTTGAGCCAGGCCGCGAGCAGGGCGCGCGTCGAGAGGTCCACCGCGGTCACCCGGGCACCCGTCCGCGCGGCGGCCAGCGCCACCACGCCCGTCCCGGTCCCGAGGTCCAGCACCCGGCTGGCCGCGCCGAGCGGCTCGCGGCGCAGACAGGAGACCAGGAGATCGGTGTCGCCCTGGGGCGGGTAGACCCCGGGCGGTCTGATCAGCAGCATGCCGAGCGGCTGCCCCGCCAGGCCCGCTCCACACCCCCGGCCGCACGGACTCCTGCCGGACGGACCCTGCCGGACGGACCGCCGCCCCTGGCAGGATCGGGCCATGGCGGACGATTCTCCGGTGACCAGGGCACGGGCCCTGTGGCAGGAACTCGCGGCGCGGCCGGTCGCGTTCGGTACGCGGGGCGACATCGGCGTGGTGGTCTCTCCCGGGTCGCGGATCGGCCCGCCCGGATGGGTGGGCATCGTGGTCCTGGGCGGGGCCGCCCTGGTGACGGCGCCGACCGAGGAGGCCGCGGCCCTGATCCGAACGGCCGTGGCCGGCAGGCGCGCCGACGAGCCGGCCGGGCCCGCGGCGATCACGGACCTGTTCCCGGCGGGCCGGGTCCTCGGGCCGGCGGCGCTCGCCTACGCCTCGCCGGCCGCCTTCCGCCCGGTTGAACCGGCGGGGCGGCCGGACGTGCGGGAACTCCCGCCCGGGCACCCGGATCTGGCCGCCCTCGAACGCGACGCCGGGACGGCGGACGCCGACGAGGCGGGCCTCGACGAGATCACCTCGCCCGCGTTCGTCGTCCGTGGGGCGGACGGCCGGGGCGTCGCCGCGGCCGGCTACCGCCGCTGGCCGGCGGACACGGCCCACCTGGCCGTGCTGACCGCGCCCGACCGGCGGGGCGAGGGCCTCGCCCGGGCGGCCGCCTCCGCGGCGGTGCGGCACGCCCTCGCCCGGGACCTGCTGCCGCAGTGGCGCGCCCGGGTCCCGGCATCGCGCAGGGTGGCCGCCGGCCTCGGATTCACCGAACTCGGCGTCCAGCTCAGCGTCGAGCCGACCTGAGCGGGAGGTCGGGTTTGCCGTCACGACAGCGGTCGGCGCACCGCACCCGCGGTTCTCCGGTGGGCCGACCCTCACGATCCGGCTTCCCCCGCGCGGGGGAAGCCGGATGATCCGTGGGATGGATGTGACCGGCGCGGGTGACGCGGAATCCTGGAGCGTCGGCAATCCGGAGGTACGGGGGTCACGGTGGCTGTTGCTGCGAACTCTGAGGCAGGTGGCGTTTCCGAGCCGCCGACCGCGAGGCGGGGGCGGGTGGTGTGGTGGCGGCGGTGGCCCGTGTGGGCGCCCGTGGCAGCCGCCTCCTGGGGCGCGTCGTACGCCGCTGTCGAGGCCACCTGGGCGGTGACGGGCACCACCGTGCAGTGGAAGGAACACTCCGCGTACGCGCCGGGGGTCCAGCTCTTCCTGGCGGCCCTCGCGCTCCTGGCCGCCGGTGCCTGCCTGGCCGGCACCCGAACGCTCGCCAAGGCCGGCCGGGTCGCGGTGGCGACGGTGCTGAGCGTGGCGCTGGCGGTGTTCGTCGTGGGAACGAACGGGCTGCCGATCTATGTCGTGACGATGGCAACGCTCTCGGGGATCGAGAGCGCCACCGGGCTGGCCCAGGTGCTGCTGAACACGGCGGGCGCCGTCCTCCTGCTCCTGGTCGCTCTGTCGTACCGCCGGCGGCTGCGCGGAGCCTGTCCGCGATGCGGGTGGCCGCACGCCGGCGCCGCCGACGGCCCGCTCGCCCACCCTGCCGCCTCCCGAGCCCCGGGGCGCACCCGAGCCGCGGTGTACCTGCTCATGTGCGGACTCCTGCCGTGGGCGGGAACCAAGACCATCTGGACGCTGGGCGGGGACGTGCTCGGTGTCGCGGGTGATGACTGGCAGAGGGCGTCGGTCGCCGGCGCGTCGGGTCCGTCGAAGGCAACCGCGTCGGCGGGGATCGACGTCACCGTGCTGGCCGCGACGGTCGGGATCTTCCTGCTGCTGGGGCTGCTGTACGTGTGGGGGCAGGTGTTTCCGCGCTGGACGCTGTTCCTGTCCGGGCGGCGGGTCCCGCGCCTGCTGCCCCTGATTCCAGCCTGGCTGACCGGTGTCCCGCTGGCGATGTACGGGGTCGTCCTCCTCGTCATGGCCCCGCTCATGGCGGCCGGTGTGCTGCCCGGGATCAAGCCGGACCCGCCGTTCACCAGCAGCTCGGGGATCACCTGGTTCGCCTGGTTCGGCGGCCTGGCCTTCGGCGGTCTGGGGATCGGCCTCGTCGTGGCCGCCCGCTCCTACGCCGCCCGCACCCGCCCCATCTGTGCCGGCGCCACGGCAACGGGGAGTCCGAAGTAGCCGGGTACCGGGCACGGCCGCGGGCGTGCGGCGGCGCTTCTCAGCCCGCTCCGGGACGGCGGATCTCCAGGTGTCCGGAGAGCGCCCGGGCCTGGAGCACCGGCTGCGGCGCGGTGGCCGGCCCCCGCTCGACCTCGCCGTCGCTCAGCCGGAACTCGCTGCCGTGCCACGGGCAGCGCAGGCACCCGTCCACCACGGTGCCCTCGGCCAGCGGGCCGGACAGGTGCGCGCAGCGCTCGGCGAGGACGTGCCACCGGTCGTCCTCGCCGTGCACCACGACCACCGCCAGCCCGTCGACCGTGCGCCGGACCGGCTCGCCCGGCGGAAAGTCCTCGACCGGCCCGACCCCGATCCAGTCCGGGGGCGCCAGCCGCTGCACGGCCGCCGCCCGGTTGGGGCCCGCGGCCTGCCGGTACGACAGATGGCCGCCGAGCACGCCGCCGACCGACACCGCCGTCAGCCCGGCCAGGCCGAGCAGCCGGCCCCGCAGCGGCCGGTGGCGGCAGCGGGCCAGCAGTGAGCAGGCGAACATCAGGACGCCGGTGGTGTTGGCGGCGGCGTGCACCAGGCCGGTGCGCTGCCGGGGCGGGTCCAGCCGGGCCCAGTCCGCCCAGCCCGCCGCGGCGGCCGGCCCGGCCGTCGCCAGGCCGGCGGCGACCAGGGCGCCCGCGGCCCGGCGGTTGCCGGGCAGGCTGTCCAGGATCTCCGCCGAGATCCAGCAGCCGATCGGCAGCTGGACCAGCGCCGGGTGCAGCGGGTGGCCGAGCCACACGCCGTGCAGCAGGTCGCGGGAGCGGCCGAGGGGCAGGCCGTTCAGCGCGTCGGCCAGCGGCGCGGCGGCCCGGTCCAGGAAGCGCCAGTCGGCCGGCGCGTCCAGGGCCCGGCGCAGCCGCCGGGACCACGGCCGGCTCTGCGGGAAGTCGTGGGAGGAAGTGTCCATACCCGGCGCCTAGCCGACCGGCGCAGGGCCAAACCCCCGTCCGGGATGCCGGTCGTTCGCCCGGGGCCGTCAGCGGTCCGGGCCGTTCCGCACGGGTGGGACGGCCCGGCGCCGCCTGTGTGGAGGCCCTGATCGGCGCGCGCGTGGGCCAGCCGGTCTCCGCGTCGAGGGCGTCCGCAGACGGCGCGGCGCGCGCGCCCTGCGGGTCCGCGCCCCGTCCGGCGGCCGCTCGGCCGCGCCGTCGTGACGCCCCGTGGTCGCGTGGGCATACTGTGCGGACATGACCGGGAGGTGGCCATGTCCATGGTGGATGTCGCGGAGCTGCGACGGCTGGTCGCCGAGCACGACGCCCTGGCCGGGGACCGGTCGTCCGACGCCCGGCAGCGGCTGCGGGACATCGGCTACACGATCGGTGTCTACACCGGCGAGGCGGACGCCGCCCGCGCCGTGACCCGGGCCCGGGAACTGCTCGACGCCGGCCGCAGCCGCCAGGAAGTCCGTGCCGGCGCGGACGGGCAGGGCGGGCATGACGGGCACGGCGGGCAGGGCCGGCGCTCGGCTCCGGGCGAGACGCCGGCGGAGAGCCTGCTGGCGGAACTCGGCGAGCTGGCCGCCCGTGAGCAGGGCCGGTCGCGGTCGTTCTCGACCCTCGGCGACGTGCTCCAACTGGCCCGGGTGGCGCTGCCCGCCTGCGCCGGGGCGGCGGTGAGCACCTGGCACGACGAGGGCTCGGTGCACACCCTGGCGGCGGGGTCGCCGCAGCTCCTGGCACTCGAACGGGTGCAGGGCGAGGCCGGGGCCGGTCCGCTGTCGCGGATCCGCGCCCAGGGCGAGGGACAGGTCGTGGTGCGGATCGAACCGGGCCGGCCGGGGCGGTTCACCGACCGCGCCCGCCGCTGCGGCGTGCGCACCGTGGTCGCGGCGCACCTGCGGACCCACCCGCACGGGTGCACCGCGTTCAGCGTCTACCTGCTCTCCCCGGAGGAGCCCGAGCCCCCGGCCCTGCGGCTGGTCTCGGCGCTCGCGCTCCAGTCCTCGATCGCCCTGGACCGCTCAGCGCTGGCCCGCACGGTGGCCGACCTGCTGGACCGGCGCCACACCACCGGCCTGGCCATGGGCGTGGTGATGGAGCGCTACGGGGTGGCCCCGCACACCGCGCTCATGCTGCTCGCCGGAGTGGCCCAGCGGCTGGACACCGACCTCGCCGCGGTGGCCCGCCGGCTGACCGGGCGCGAGCGGCCGGACGCCCGTACGGTGGCGGAGCCGGACTGACCCGCGCCGGCGGTTTGCCGGTCGCGCTGCGGGGCAGCCGCCAGGCGTCCGGAGTGGGCCACGCGGGGACGACACGACCCCCCGAGGTGCGGCCGGGCCCGTCGTGCGGACAATCGACAGGCGGGGGCCGAACCCTAGGAGGCGGCGATGACCGTCCCGTACCGCCGCTATGCGGTGACCGTACCGATCGCGACCGGAGGACACGCGCCACCGGCCGTGGTCGTCGTCCACCCCACCGATGTCCTGGGCCCGGGCGGAAGGCCGGTGTGGGCCAGCGCCGACGGCGACCTCCGGGTGGAGATCGCCGGCCGGATCGCCACCGTCCTGACCGCCCCCGCCGGAAGCTCCCGGCACCCCTGCCTGGACGCCGTGCCACTGCCCTAGTCACGGCTCTCCCGCGACCTGCCGGGGGCGTGCACCGAACGGCGCACGCCCCCGGCAGTGTCAGCGGGCGGCCGCCGCCATGGTCTCGCGCACCGTCACCAGGCACGGATCGCAGTAGCGGTCGGGCACGCCGGCCGGCCCGTCCAGGCCGTTCGGCACCACCCGGCGGGACAGCTCCAGCAGCTGCCCGCAGAGCGCCGTCGACGCGTCGTCCTTCGACACCACGTGCCACACCAGACCCGACGGTTCCACCGCCGGATCGGACTCGGCCCACATCTCGTACACGACTGCCTCCCGGAGCAGGGGATCGGGCTTCCCATGCAATCCCGGGCCGCGCCGGTCGGCCACCGGTGGCACCCAGTGGGACGGTTCTGCGGCAACCGGGGCGGTTACCTCGGCGCGCGCGGGGCAGGCGCGCGGTCGAGGCCGGGAAGGGCCCGGCCGCACCCAGCAGGGAGGCACCGGATGAGCATGGTCAAGCAGTCCGTCGACGTCGACGTGCCGCTGCACGCCGCGTACAACCAGTGGACGCTGTTCGAGGAGTTCCCCCGGTTCATGGAGGGGGTCGACTCCGTGACCCAGCTGGACGACCGTCACAACCACTGGCAGACCAGCATCGGCGGGGTCACCCGCGAGTTCGACACCGAGATCGTCGACCAGCTGCCGGACGAGCGGATCGCCTGGCGGACCGTCGACGGCGGGGTGGACCAGAAGGGCGTCGTCAGCTTCCAGCGCATCGACGACGCGCACACCCGGGTCAACCTGGCCATCGACTTCCGGCCCGAGGGCATGGCCGAGAAGGCCGGCTCCGCCCTGGGCATGGTCGACCGGCGGGTCAAGGGCGACCTGCGGAGGTTCAAGGACTTCATCGAGGAGCGGGGGCGTGAGGAGGGAGGCTGGCGGGGCCGCATCACTCCCGGCTGAGCCCGGGCGCGGTCCGCACGGCAGCGGCCCCGGGTCCCCCGAACGGGGGGCCCGGGGCCTCCGGCGTGGCCGTCGCGGCCTCGGCCGGTTCGGTGGACGTCGCCCTCGGCGTCCTGCTCGCCGGTGGCGCCCTCCGCCTCCTCCGGGACCAGCCCGGGCCACCCGGTGCGGTCCGACGCGGTGCCCTCGCGGTCCTCGAAGCCCGACGCCGGCCCCTCCGCGCGTCTGCCTGGCGATGCCGTCCCGGACCGGCCCGCTTGCCCGGGCGTCCGCCGGGTAGGCGCCGGGCGTGGACCACGACGAACCCCCGGCGGACGGCGGACCCGGCGCGCACGACGCGCGGGAGTACGACCTCTGCGACCACTGCGGCTCGGTCGTCCTGGGCGAGGACCTGCTCGGCGCGCTCGTCCCGGACTCCTCCGCCGTCCATGCCATCGACCCCGGCCTCGACGGCAGGCGGGTGGTCACCGCCTGCTCGGCCGAGCACCTGGCCGCGTTGGTCGACGTCTACCGCCACCGGCCGTTCGTCGACGAGGAGCAGTGGGCGGCCAAGGTCTGCCGCACGCTCGCCGACTACGACGAGCCGGTGCCGCTCAGCCTGGTCGCCGCGCTCAGCGGCCTGTCCGAGGACCAGGCGCAGCGCGGGGTGGACTGGCACAACGAGCGTGCCCGCGAATGGCGCAGCCGCTACGGCCACCCCGGCGCGGACGACTGACGGCGGGGCAGGACCCGGCCCGGCCGGTGCCCGGGTGCCGGGGCCGCGTCACGGCGCCGCGCGGTCGGCGGCGGGCGGCTCGGAGCCGCCCCCCTCCTCGACCTGCGCCGGGGCGTCCGACACCGTCGGGCGCTCCTCCTGCTCCGCGCCCTCGCGCCGTGGTCCGGAATCCCGGGCCGGAGCCCCCTCCGGCCGTCCGGCCGCCTGGTTCACGCTGACGGCCCACGAGCGTCGTCTGGCACTCACCCCTGCTCCCTTCGGTCCGCGCCGGGCGCCGTGCCCGCCGGTGGCCTGCGGCTACCCGGCGCCGGGGCCGCCCACACCCGCACCCCGCCGCGATCCGCCCGTCCGGCGCGCATACCGGGCGCCGTTCCGGGTACCCGCCCGCGCCGGGGGCCGCCGAGCCCTGCCCACCGCCTCCCGCACCGGGAGCCGGCCGACCAGGAGGAGAACGGACCATGACCCGCGACAGCAAGGCCCTGGCCATCGTCACCAACTACGGCGCGGAGCAGGACGAACTCCTCGTCCCGCTGCGCCACCTGCGCGACGACGGCGTCCAGGTCGACATCGCCGCCGTCGAACAGGACGACATCCGCACCCTGGTGGGGGACAAGGACCCCGGCGAGACGGTCCGCCCCACCCACACCCTCGGCGAGGTGGACGCCGCCGACTACGACCTGCTGCTGATCCCCGGCGGCACGATCAACGCCGACACCCTCCGGCTCCAGGACGAGGCCGTCGAGCTGGTGCGCGCCTTCAGCGGCACCGGCCGCCCGATCGCCGCCATCTGCCACGGCCCCTGGCTGCTCGCCGAGGCGGGCGTCGCCGACGGCAAGCGGCTGACCTCCTACCCGTCGCTGCGCACCGATCTCACCAACGCGGGCGCCGCCTGGACGGACGAGCCGCTGGTGGAGGACGACAGCGGCGGCTGGCCCCTGGTCACCTCCCGCAACCCGGGCGACCTCGAAGCGTTCATCCGGGGCATCGACGCCGCGCTGCGCCGCGCCGTCCCGGCGGGCGGCCGGGCCGGGTAGCGCCGCCGGGGAGGGGCCTCCCGTCGCGTGGGCGCGGGCGATGCGGTGCACGGTGAGTTCGCCGTCACGGGCCTCGATGACGGGCCGTGCGCAGCTGCTCACCCCCCGATCGCCTGGGGCCGCACCGCGCCCGAAGCGGCGCGGTGCGGCCCCACGTGTACCGCCGCGCGATCGCCGGGGCGGAAGCACCCGTTCGCCGCAGGCGGACGGGATCGTGTGATCGTCCGTCCGGCCTGCGGCGAAGGGCGGGGTGCCGGATCAGTCCGGCGGTTCCTGCGGCGCGGCCTCGCCCGGCGGCCGGTCGGGGGCGGGTTCCCCTTCCTCCTGCTCCGCCGGCTCGGTCCGCGCGTACTCCGGACCGTCGGCCGATCCCTTGCGCTCCTCGTGCTCCGGCGGCGGACCGCCCTCGCCGGTCATCCGGGACTCGGGCGTCTCGGTCCGTACGGGCGGGTCCCGGGGTTCACGGGTGCGGTGCTCCGGGTCGGTCATGGCCAGCCACCTCCGTCGGTCTGCGCTGCGTCGTCGCGGTGCCGTGACCGGCGTCAGTCCTTGGCCGCGTCCTTGAGCTTCTCCGCGGCCTGCTTGACGTCGCTCTTCATCTGGGTGCCACGGCCCTTGGCCTCCATCGTCCGGTCACCGGTGGCCCGGCCGGCAGCCTCCTTGGCCTTGCCGCGGGCCTTCTCGGCCATGTTCCGCACCTTGTCGTCGGTCGCCATGGTGTTCGCCTCCGTTCGACACGGGCGGGCCGGTGCCCGCCCGTGTCGCGTGTGCCCCGGACCGGCCGCTTCATGCGTCGCCCGGTGCGACGGCGCCGCTCAGCAGGCCGGCGGGCGCCCGCCCCGGCCGTCGTGCCGGTGCAGGTGCAGGTGGATCACCGGAAGCAGCAGCCAGCACGCGGCGTACCAGGCCATCACCGCGCCCGCGATCCAGGCGGCCGCCGCGCTGCCGGTGGCCACCCGCAGCAGCAGGAGCAGCGCCGAGCCGATGGTGAGCGCCAGCAGCACCAGCCCGATCGCGACCAGCCGCCCGGCGGCGACGACCAGCTGCGGCTTGAGCCGGCGGCCGGCGAAGAGCCGGTGGTAGGAGACCGGTGCGGCGAGCGAGCCGGTGGCCAGCGCCCCGAGGACCACGGTGACGACGTACAGGCCCCGGTCGAAGTCGCCCAGCTGGGCGAAGCGCGGCATGAAGACCACGCTCAGCAGGAAGCCGAACAGCACCTGCGAGCCGGTCTGCGCGACCCGGACCTCCTGGAGCAGATCGCCCCAGCGGCGGTCCGCCCGTTCCTCCGGGGTCTCGTCCCGTCCGCTCCGGGCCGGGGAGGTGTCGTCGCGGCCCGTCGTCCCCGCTGCCATCCGGCCCACCTCCGTCCCGTCCGCAGCCCCCTTTCCGCCGTCCCGGACCGGATCGTCCCGCCGGCGGGGCCCGCAGGTACGTGTAGCCGGGCCGGGGCAGGGCAAACGCGGGCTGTGGACGAGACGACGACCCGGACACCGCCGTGCCCCGTCGCGGCGCAGGCGGTCTCCACCGTCCGCGCGACGCACGGCGCCGCGCGGCATCATGGTCTGGACGGTACGAGGCCGTTCCGACCGGACCGGGAGCCAGCCATGCAGCACTCCGCCGGGGGCACGGGGGACGCGGGGGACGGTGCGGCGGGCCGGGAGGACGAGCCGCCCGACGCCTACCGGCCGGGCGAGCTGCGGGTCGCGGTACGCCGCGCCGGACCGGTGCGGATCGTCGCCGTCGGGGGAGAACTGGACCACGACTCGGCCGACGGGCTGCGCGCCGCCCTGGCCGGACCGGGGGAGGAGGGGCTCGCGCGGATCCTGGTCGACCTCGCCGATCTGCGCTTCTGCGACTCCACCGGCCTGAACGTCCTGCTGCGGGCCCGGCAGGAGGCCGAGCCGACCGGCGTCCGGCTGGAGGTCGCCGGGCCGCGCCCCGCCGTCGCGCGCCTGCTCGCCGTCACCGGCGCGGACACCGTGCTGCGGATCCATCCCAGCGTCGCCGTCGCCCTGGCGGCGGACCGGCCGCCACCGGACGGGCCGGGGCCGGACGGGGGCCCGGCCGTCACCGGCGAAGCCTGAGGTGCGGTGATGGCCGGCCCCGGCGCCGCCCCGGCGCCCGAGCCCGACCGGGACCGGACCCGGCGGCTCGCGCTGAGCGGAGCACAGGGCGCGGTGCAGCGGTCGCGCGACTTCAGCCGCCAGGCGCTGCTGGACTGGCACTGGCTGGCCGTGGACGGCGGACACTGGCCCGACGACGAGCAGGTGGCCGTCTTCGAGGACGTCCTGCTGATGGTCTCCGAACTCGTCACCAACGCCTGCCTGCACGCCCCCGGCGGCCCGCGGGAGCTGCGGCTGAGCTGGGACACCCGGAGGCTGCGGGTCGAGGTCAGCGACGCCAGCCCGCAGCCGCCGCGGCTGCGCCCGTTCGCCGACCCCGGGCGGCCCGGCGGGCACGGGCTGCGCGTGGTGGACCGGCTCGCCCGCGCCTGGGGCTCGCGGCCCGAGGGAGCGGGCAAGTCGGTCTGGCTGGAGGTGCCCTCGCCGCTGAACCACCGCGGACCGCTGGGCCGGCGCGGACCGGCCGGCGCCCGGGGCACGTGAGTCGTGGGGCCCGGCGAGTCCGGGCCGATGCAGTACCCGGCGGGCGT
>NZ_JBEPAM010000077.1:0-27470 GCF_040298605.1 Kitasatospora sp. NPDC001527
CCGCGGGGGCGCCCCGGGGGCGCGGGCCGGCGACCGGCAGCACACGCCCGCCCCCGGCGGGCGCCCCGGGACGGCGCGGCAGCGGCTGCTGCGGCAGCGGCTGGTGGTGTTCGTGACGGTGACGGTGGGTGTGGCGCTGGCCATCGCGGCGGCGCAGGGGTGCGAGAACCGGGACAAGCAGGGGGTGCGGGCGCCCACGAACTCGGTGGCGGCGCCGGCCTCCCCGGCCACCTCGCCGGGCGCTGACGGCGCCGGGCCCGCGTCCGTCCCCGCCGTGGAGACGCCGACCGGGGCGGCGCTCTCGGCGGACGGGCTCGCGCCGTCGACCACCCCGCTGGCGGCCGCGGCGCACGGGGGCGCGGCGGAGGGCGCGCTGCTGCCCGCCCAGGGCGCCGGCCCGGCGGTCGACTGGCCGAACCGCTCCTACGCCGATCCGGCGGGCGGTCCGGCGATCGCCCTGCGGGAGGGCCGTTCGGCGGGCGCGGGGCCGCAGGTCGCGCTCACCGCGGTACTCCCGGCCCGGTACAAGGGCGCGCCGGCCGCGCTGGTGGTGCTGCGGCGCTCGGAGGGCTCGGTGCCGGTCGACCTCGTGCAGCTGTTCTCCTTCACCGGGGACTCCCCCGTCACCGTGGCCTCCCGCTCCTCGGCGGCGGATCCGCAGGCGACGGCGGCCTGGCGCTTGGAGAACGGCGCGCTGGTGCGGGAGGAGCGGGTCGCCCAGACCGGGGCCGCCACCTCCACCCGGTACACGGCGCGCGCGGACGGCACGCTGGAGGAGTCCTGGCCCGGCTCCCCCACCATGACTCCCCCGGTCACCACCCCGCCGCCCGCCGCCGCCCCCGCGCCGCCGACCGCCCCGGCGGGCTGACGCCGACACCGCGGAGCAGGAAGTCGGCCGGTCCGACTTCCCGCTCCGGCTTGCCTACTGGTCTGGCTTGCTTGCCGGTCTGGCTTGCTTGCCGGTCCGGCGTCCCGTTCGGGCTTCCCGCTCAGGCGGTGGTGCTGACGGCGTAGAAGGCGACGGCCGCCGCGGCGCCGACGTTGAGCGAGTCGATGCCGTGCGCCATCGGGATGCGCACCGCGTGGTCGGCGGCGGCCAGGGCGTGACGGGTGAGGCCGTCGCCCTCGGCGCCGAGCATCAGGGCCGCCTTGGGGAGGCGGTGCGGGGCGAGGGCGGCCAGGTCGACGGCGGTGTCGGCCGGAGTGAGGGCGAGCAGGCTGAAGCCGGCGGCGCGCACCGTGTCCAGGGCGGCCGGCCAGGGGTCCAGCCGGGCGTACGGGACGGCGAAGACGGCGCCCATCGACACCTTCACCGCGCGCCGGTACAGCGGGTCCGCGCAGTCGGGCGAGAGCAGGACGGCGTCCATACCGAGGGCGGCGGCGCTGCGGAAGATGGCGCCCAGGTTGGTGTGGTCCACCAGGCCTTCCAGGACGGCCACCCGGCGGGCGCCGGCCAGCAGTTCGGCGGCGTCCGGCAGCGGTTGGCGCTCCATCGAGGCGAGGGCGCCGCGGTGGACGTGGTAGCCGGTGACGGCCTCGGCCAGGGCGGGCTCGACGACGTGGACGGGCGCGTCAACCTCGGCGATGACGTCCGCCATCACGTCCAGCCACTTGGGGGTCAGCAGCATCGACCGCATCCGGTAGCCGGCCGCCAGGGCGCGGCGGACGACCTTCTCGCCCTCGGCGATGAACAGGCCCTCGGCGGGTTCGCGGCGGCGGCGGAGTTCGACGTCGGTCAGGCCGGTGTAGTCGGCCAGGCGTGGGTCGTCGGGGTCGGTGATGGTGCGGGGTTCGGACACCCTGCGATCTTGCCAAGTCGGGGCGGGGAAGGCCAACCGGCCCAACGAGCGGGGTGGTCGGCCTTGGCCCGCCACCGCGTGGAGTGCAAATATGACGTATGGCCCGTTTTCCGGGCCGATCTTGGGCTCCGTCGGACCCTGGTGCGGCCGGTTCCACCTCCGCCTCCCGATCCACCGGTACCGTCGCCGGCTCGCCCGGTGGGCGCCCTCACGGTCGGCACCAGCGATCACGAACGGCCCGGACCACCCCGGCCCGGGTGCGGTCGGTGGCCGGACAGGTCTTCGCGCTGCAGGTCGTGGTCGTGCTGCTGCTGGTGGTGGCGGCCGTGGTCGCGCTGGTGGTGCAGTCCCGCAACGACGCCCGGCAGGAGGCCACCAACCGCTCGGTGGCGGTCGCGCAGACCTACGCGAACTCGCCGGGCATCGTCGCGGCGCTGCGCTCCCCGGACCCGACCGCGCTCCTGCAGCCCTCGGCGCAGTCGGCGCGGATCAACGCGGGCGTGGACTTCATCGTGGTGCTCGACACCGACGGCATCCGTCTCACCCACCCCAATCCGGCGCGGATCGGCCAGAAGTTCATCGGCGACTACCAGCCCGCGCTGGCCGGCCAGGTGGTGACCGAGCAGGTCACCGGCACCCTCGGAGCGCTGGTGCAGGCCGTCGTGCCGGTGCACGCGGCGGACGGGCAGGTGGTCGGGGCGGTGTCGGCGGGCATCACCATCGCCAAGGTGAGCAGTGCCAGCGAGCGGCAGCTGCCGGTGGTGCTGGGGGCCGCGGCGGCCGGGCTGGCGCTGGCGACCGGCGGGACGGCGCTGATCAGCCGGCGGCTGAAGCGGCAGACCCACGGGCTGGGGCCGACCGAGATGACCCGCATGTACGAGCACCACGCGGCGGTGCTGCACGCGGTGCGCGAGGGCGTGCTGATCATCGGCGGTGACGGGCGGCTGCTGCTCTGCAACGACGAGGCGCGCCGGCTGCTGGACCTGCCGCCGGACGCCGAGGGCCGTCCGCTGACCGAGCTGGGGCTGGAGACGGCGCCGCTGGAGCTGCTGGCGGACGGGCGGGCGGTCAGCGACGAGGTGGTGCTGGCCGGCGAGCGGCTGCTGGCGGTCAACGTGCGGCCCACCGACCGCGACGGCGGGCCGCCGGGGTCGGTGGCGACGCTGCGCGACTCCACGGAGCTGCTGGCGCTGTCCGGGCGCGCCGAGGGGGCGCAGCGGCGGCTGCGGCTGCTGTACGACGCCGGGGTGACGGTGGGCACCACGCTGGACGTGACGCGGACGGCCGAGGAGCTGGCGCTGGTGGCGGTGGGCCGGTTCGCCGACATCGTCACGGTGGACCTGGCCGACCAGGTGCTGGAGGGCGACGAGCCGCCGGCCGGTCCGGCGCTGTTGCGGATGCGGCGGGCGGCGGTGGCGGCGGTGCGCGACGACGCGCCGTTCTACCCGGTGGGCACGGTGGTGGACGTGGCACCTTCGACGCCGCTGGCGGGGTCGTTGAACAGCGGGCTGCCGGGGGTGGAGCCCCGGTTGGCGGAGGCCGAGGGGTGGCGGGAGCAGGACCCGGAGGGTGCGGCGCGGGTGCTGGCGTACGGGGTGCACTCGCTGGTGCGGGTGCCGCTGAAGGCCCGCGGGGTGCTGCTGGGGATCGTCCGGTTCTGGCGCGCGGAGCGGGCGGAGCCGTTCGAGGAGGAGGACCTGGCGCTGGCGGAGGAGCTGGTCTCACACGCGGCCGTGTGCATCGACAACGCGCGCCGGTACACCCGCGAGCACGCGATGGCGGTGACCCTGCAGCACAGTCTGCTGCCGCGCAGCCTGCCGGCGCAGAACGCGCTGGAGGTGGCGCACCGGTACCTGCCGGCGCAGGCGGGGGTGGGCGGGGACTGGTTCGACCTGATCCCGCTGCCGGGGGCGCGGGTGGCGCTGGTGGTGGGGGACGTGGTGGGGCACGGGCTGCACGCGGCGGCGACGATGGGGCGGCTGCGGACGGCGATCCACAACTTCTCGACGCTGGACCTGCCGCCGGACGAGTTGCTGGGGCATCTGGACGAGCTGGTGAACCGGATCGACCTGGAGGAGTCGGCGACCGGGGACGCGGCGGCGGTGACGGGGGCGACCTGCCTGTACCTGATCTACGACCCGGTGGCGCGGCGGTGCACGGTGGCGAGTGCGGGGCATCCGCCGCCGGCTCTGGTGCGGCCCGACGGGTCGGTGGTGTTCCCTGAGCTGCCGACCGGGCCGCCGCTGGGGCTGGCGGTGCTGCCGTTCGAGACGGTGGAGCTGGAGGTGGCGGAGGGCAGCCGGCTGGTGCTCTACACGGACGGGCTGGTGGAGGACCGCGAGCGGGACATCGACGAGGGGCTGGAACTGTTGCGGGCGGCGTTGGCCGGGCCGCCGCGGACGCCGGAGCAGACGTGTGCGGACGTGCTGGGGGCGCTGCTGCCGGCGCGGCCGCAGGACGACATCGCGCTGCTGGTGGCGCGGACCCGGGGGCTGCCGGCGGGGCAGGTCGCGCAGTGGGACGTGCCGTCGGATCCGGCGGCGGTCGCGGGTGTGCGGGCGGCGGTGGCGGAGCAGCTGGAGCGGTGGGGGCTGGCGGACGCGGCGTTCGTCACCGAGCTGATCCTGAGCGAGCTGGTGACCAACGCGATCCGCTACGGCACGGGGCCGATCAAGGTGCGGCTGCTGCTCGACCGGGCGCTGATCTGCGAGGTGTCGGACGGCAGCAGCACGTCGCCGCACCTGCGGTACGCGGCCACCACGGACGAGGGCGGGCGCGGGCTGTTCCTGGTCGCCCAGTTCGCGGACCGCTGGGGTACCCGGTACACGGCCACCGGGAAGGTCATCTGGACCGAGCAGCCGCTGGAGTAGCCGGCGGGTCCGGCTCCCCCTCCCGCACTTTGCAAAGTACAAACTTTGCAAAGTGCGGGAGAACGGGGTGCTGGGCGGGATGAACTGGGAAAACGCATCGGCACTTTGCAAACAGAGCTGTTTGCAAAGTGCCGATGGCGAGGGATTGCAAAGGGGACGGGGAACGGGACGGGGATCAGGCGCCGGGGGCGAGGACGTTGACGACGTCGCCGATGACGATGACCGCCGGGGGCTTGACGCCCTCGGCCTCGACGGTGGCGGCGACGGTGGCCAGGGTGGCGTCGACGCGGCGCTGGGCGGCGGTGGTGCCCTCCTGGACGACGGCCACCGGGGTGTCGGCGGCGCGTCCCTCCTCGATCAGCCGGGCCGCGATCGCGCCGATCTTGTCGACGGCCATCAGCAGCACCAGGGTGCCGGTCATCCGCGCGAGCGCTCCCCAGTTGGTGAGCGACCGCTCGTCGTCCGGCCCCACGTGTCCCGAGACCACCGTGAACTCGTGGGTCATCCCCCGGTGGGTGACCGGCACGCCGGCCGCCGCCGGCACGCTGATCGAGCTGGAGATGCCCGGCACCACCGTGACCGGCAGCCCCGCCTCGGCGCAGGCCAGCAGTTCCTCGCCGCCGCGCCCGAACACGTACGGGTCGCCGCCCTTCAGCCGCACCACGAACTTGCCGGCCTTGGCGTGCTCGACCAGCGTCCGGTTGATCGCCTCCTGCGCCATGAAGCGCCCGTAAGGGATCTTCGACGCGTCGATCACCTCGACGTGCTCCGGCAGTTCCGCGAGCAGTTCGCGCGGCGCCAGCCGGTCCGCCACCACCACGTCCGCGTCCGCGAGCAGGCGCCGGCCGCGCACCGTGATGAGGTCCGGGTCGCCCGGGCCGCCGCCGACCAGCGCGACGCCCGCGCCGCGGGCGCGGTACTGGCGGGCGGCCAGCGAGCCGTCCCGCAGCCCCTCGACGATCGAGTCGCGCAGCGCCGCCGAGTGCCGCGGGTCGCCGGTGAGGACGGCCACGGTCGCCCCCGCGTCGCGCCCGCTGGCCGGAGTCCACGCGGTGGCGGCGGAGGCGTCGTCGCTGCGGGCGCAGAACACCCGCTCGCGCTCGGCCTCCGCGCTGACGGCGGTGTTCACCGCCGGGTCGTCGGTGGCCACCAGCGCGTACCAGGTGTCGGCGAGGTCGCCGTCCCGGTACGGCCGCCGGTGCCAGGTCAGCTCGCCCGCGTCGGCCATCGCCTGGACGGCCGGGGTGGTGGCCGGGGATATCAGGTGCACGTCGGCGCCGGTGGCGAGCAGGGCGGGCAGCCGCCGCTGGGCGACGTGGCCGCCGCCGACCACGACGACGCGGCGGCCGGCCAGCAGCAGGCCGACGGGGTACGGGGTGCGGCCCTCGGTGCTGGGGTGCGGGGTGGGCGCGGTCATCGGTGGTGCTCCTGGATCGGTGAGAGTGGGGGGATGCGGCGCCGCTCCGCGCACCGGCGCGCCCTCGGGCCGGTGCGCGGAGCGGTTCGGACGAGCGTCAGGCCTTCTCGGTGACCCCGGCGGAGTCGAAGGTGGCTACATCGTGCATCGCGCGGGCCGCACTCTGCACCAGCGGCAGGGCCAGCAGGGCACCGGTGCCCTCGCCGAGCCGCAGGTCGAGGTCGATCAGCGGGCGCAGGCCGAGCTTGGCGAGCGCGGCCTGGTGGCCGGGCTCGGCCGAGCGGTGGCCGGCGATGCAGGCGGCCAGCACCTCGGGGGCGATCGCCTTGGCGACGAGCGCGGCCGAGCCGGCGATCACGCCGTCCAGGATGACCGGGGTGCGCAGGCTGGCCGCACCGAGCAGGAAACCGGCGAGGGCCGCGTGCTCCAGGCCGCCGACGGCGGCGAGGACGCCGATCGGGTCGGCCGGGTCCGGCTGGTGCAGGGCCAGGGCGGTCCGGATCACCTCGACCTTGCGGGCGTGCGTCTCGTCGTCGATACCGGTGCCGCGGCCGGTGACCTCGGCCGGGTCCAGGCCGGTGAACACCGAGATCAGGGCGGCGGAGGCGGTGGTGTTGGCGATGCCCATGTCGCCGGTGACCAGGGCCTTGTTGCCGGCCGCGACGAGGTCGCGGGCCGTCTCGATGCCGACTTCGAGGGCCTTGAGGGCCTCCTCGCGGGTCATCGCCGGGCCCTGGGTCATGTCGTCCGTGCCGGGCTTGACCTTGCGCGGCAGCAGGCCGGTGGTGCGGCCCTGCTGGATCGCGTCCGGCAGTTCGGCGGCCACGCCGACATCGACCACGCAGACCTCGGTGCCGATCTGCTTGGCGAAGGCGTTGACCACCGCTCCCCCGGCGAGGAAGTTGCCGACCATCTGGGCGGTGACCTCCTGCGGCCAGGGGCTGACGCCCTGCGCGTGCACACCGTGGTCGCCGGCGAAGACCGCGACGCAGGCGGGCTCCGGGATCGGCGGCGGGCACTTGCGGGACAGGCCGCTCAGCTGGGCGGAGATGATCTCCAGCATGCCGAGCGAGCCGGCCGGCTTGGTCATCCGCTTCTGGCGGTCCCAGGCCTCGCCGAGCGCCTTGGCGTCCAGCGGGCGGATGCCGCGCAGCGTCTCGGAGAGCACGTCGTGCGGCTCCTCGCCCGGCAGGGCGCGGTTGCCGTACTGCTCCTCGTGGACCACCCAGGACAGCGGGCGCTTCTTCGCCCAGCCCTGCTGCTGGAGCTCGGGCTCGTCGGGGAAGGTGTCGACGAAGCCGACGCACAGGTAGGCGACGACCTCCAGGTGCTCGGGCAGGCCGAGCTCGCGGACCAGCTCCTCCTCGTCGAAGAAACTCACCCAGCCGACGCCCAGGCCCTCGGCGCGGGCGGCCAGCCAGAGGTTCTCGACGGCGAGGGCGGCCGAGTACGGGGCCATCTGCGGCTGGGTGTGGCGGCCCAGGGTGTGGCGGCCGCCGCGGGTGCGGTCGGCGGTGACCACGATGTTGACGGGCGTCTCGAGGATCGCCTCGATCTTGATTTCCTTGAACTGCTTCGCGCGGCCCTTGGGGAGCGAGTCCGCGTACGCCTCGCGCTGGCGCTCGGCCAGTTCGTGCATCTTGCGGCGGGTTTTCGCGGAGCGGATGACCACGAAGTCCCAGGGCTGCGAGTAGCCGACGCTGGGGGCGGTGTGAGCGGCCTCCAGGACGCGGATCAGCACCTCGTGCGGGATCGGGTCGGGGCGGAAGCCGTTGCGGACGTCGCGGCGCTCGCGGATGACCTGGTGCACGGCCTCGCGGCCGGCGTCGTCGTAGCCGGGGGCGGCCGGGCCGCGCGGTTCGGCGGGCTCGGTGACGGCCTCGGGCTCGGCCTCGGTGACGGCCTCGCCCTCGGGGGCCTCGGCGGGTGCGCCCTCGGTCTCAGCGGCCTCGGTGGACTCGACGGTCTCGGTGGGTTCCGCGACGGCTTCGGCGACGGTCTCGGCGGTGCCGGCGGCCCCGGTCGGAGCGGCGGCGTCGGCCTCGGGCGCGGCCTCGACCACGGCCTCGGCGACGGGCTGCTGCTCGGCGGCGACCGGCTCGGCAACGGGCTCGGCGGCCTCCGCCGCGACCGGGGCCGCGACGGCGACCGGCTGGCCCGAGGGCATCTCGCCGGTGCCGACGGCGGTTTCGGCGGCGGCCTCGACCACGGCCTCCACCACGGCCTCGGCGACGGGCTGCTGCTCGGCGGCGACCGGCTCGGCGGCGGGCTGCTCCACCACAGGCTGCTCGGCGGCGACCGGCTCCGCGGCCTGGGCCACCGGCTCGGCCGGCTCGGCGACGGGCTGCTCGGCCGGAACGGGCTCGGCCGGCGGGGCGGCGGCCTCGACGGCCTCGGCCGGGACCTCGGCGGCGGGCGCGGACGCCTCGACGGGCACGGCCTGCTCGGCGACGGGCGCTATGGGGGCGGACTGCTCGGCCTCCGTGTCGACGGCGGCCGGCGCGGCCGGGGCGACGGCCTCGACCTGCGGCAGGCCGTGCGGGGTCGGCGCGGCGAGGAAGGCGGAGATGCGGCGCGGCGGGCCGGCCGGAGCGGCCGGCTGCTGCTCGGCGACCGGGGCCTCGGCGGCCGGCTGCTCCACGACGGCATGCTCCACGACGGCCTGCTCCACGACGGCCTGCTCCACGATGGGCTGCTGCTCGACGGCGACCGGCTCGGCGACGGCCTGCTCGGCCACCGGCTGCTCGGCGACAGGGGCGGCCGGGGCCTCGGCGGCGACGGGGGCGGCAACCGGCTCGGCGGTCTCGGGCGTCGCGACGGGGGCGGGGGCGCCCGGCTGCGCCGCGGGGACCTCGACGGTCTCCGGGCCGGCCACGGCCTGCTCGACGGGCACGGCAACGGCCTCGGCGGCCCCCGCGGCCTCGACGGCCTCGGCGATCTCGACCGGAGCGGCGCTCGCGGCGGCCTCCACGGGCGCGACCGGCACCGGCGCCCCGGCGGGCGCGGCGGCCGGCTGCGCGGCCGGCACGGGCTGGGCGACGGGCGCGGCCACCGGGGCGGCCTGCGCCTCCGGCTGGACGGCGGCGGCCGGCGACACGACGGGGATGCCGTGGGCGGGCGTGCTGCCGGTGGAGGGGCCGCGGTCCGCGAGGGAGCGGACCGGGACCTGGCCGGTCATCAGGGAGGGGTCCGGGATCGGCGGGCCGGCGTGCAGCGGGCGGCGCGGCTGCTGAGCGGCCGTCATCGCCTCGGGGCCCTGGGCCTGGACCGGGACGGTCTGGCCGCCGGGCGCGGGCTGGGCGTGCAGCGGGGCCTGCGGGGCCTGGGCGGCGCCGAGCACGGGCGGGTCCAGCGGCGGCCAGGAGGGCTCGACGGGGGTGCCGGGCGGGGTCTGCTGGTCGGCGACGGGTTCGCCCCAGGTGCCCTGCGGGCCGGGCATCAGCAGGACGTCGTCCTCGTCGTCGAGGCCGTCCGGCTGGTCGACGAAGTGGAAGGCGGGGTGCTGGGCGGCCTGGTCGACGGTCCAGCCGTCGCCGGGGACGCCGGGGGCGGCGAATCCGGGCGCGCCGAGCGGGGCGCCCTGGGCGGGGACGCCGTGCGGCGGGAGGACGCCGGCGCCGGGCGGGAGCGTGCCGGGCAGGCCGGAGCCGTCCGTCGCGAGGCCCTGCCCGGGTGCGACGGCCGCGGGGCCCTCGGGGCCGCGGAGCGGGTCGGGCCCGGCGAGCAGGTGCTCCGGCAGTCCCTCGTTCGGGACGTGGCCGCCATCGGTCATGTCAAAGCTCCTTCCAGGCCGCTGCCGCGCCCTCGGCGACGCGATCACCGACCGCAGCGCCCATCCGCACGGGTCGGGCCTGCACCGGCCCGCCCCTCAACCACACACGGCCGCCGCGCCGAGGCGCTGCGGCCGAAGTCCTTCCGGCGCGCTGCGGCACCCCGGCCCCGCGCACCACCCGTGACGGGCGGCGCGTCATCTGAAACAACGACAAGCCGGGGCAACCGGCACGACCGCACCGGACCCTACGGCATTCTCCAGGTCCGGTGGGCGGCCCGTCGAATTGCCCACACTTCGAGCCGAATCGGTCCGCACCGCGTCAGAAAGGCGACGGACCGACCGGATCGGGCGGGTCGGCGGAGGCCGCAGCCGTCCCGGACGCCACACTACCGGCCCGGCGGGTCCGCCTCTCGAATCGGTGTCCGGATGCGACCTGGATCACCGTCCGGTGCGGCCGGGCGGTCGCGGGGCTCCGGCGCGCGCGCCGGAATCGGCACCGGGCCTTCACGCTTTCTGCTCACCCCAGAGCAGGAAGGTGCCGGGGTCGCCGACGCCGAGGCGCAGCCCGTGCCCGCCGTCGCCGCCGGTCCGGTCGGCGGGGGCGGGGGCGAGCAGTGGTGCGGACTGGAGCAGGGCGCCGTCGGCGCGGTAGCCGGCCTCGGCGATGGTGCGGCGGACCTCCTCGGCCTCGGCGAGGGTGCGGGCGACGGCGACGATGCGTTCGGGGCGGCGGGAGAGCACGGCGCGCACCGCTTCGGGGCCGCCGGTCTCGACGACGGCGGCGTCGGGTTCGGGGAGTTCGCCGAGGACGTCGGGGCCGTGGCCGTGCACGGTCTCGACCTCGACGCCGTGGCGGCGGGCGTTGACGGCGAGGCGGGCGCAGGCGGCGCGGTCGGCCTCGACGGCGACGACGGCGGCGCCGAAGCGGGCGGCCTCGACGGCGAGTGCGCCGCTTCCGGCGCCGACGGACCAGACGAGGTCGCCGGGGCGGGCGCCGAGGCGGGCGAGCACGAGGGCGCGGACGTGCGCCGGGAGCGTGTCGCTCGCGCCGGGCGTGCGCCCGGTGCCGGTGTAGGTGTCGGTGGGCAGGGCCCAGCCGCGGTCGGGGCCGGGGTAGCCGACGGGGCGTCCGGCGAGCCAGCCGGCCGCTTCGCCGGCGGCTCCGCTCTGCGGGCCGCCGCCGGGGCCGCCGGCGCTGCTGCCGCCGATCACCAGGACGACGCTGGGGTCGCGCCAGATGTGGTCGGCGACGCGGTCGGAGGTGAGGACGGTGACGTCCTCGTCGGGGGTGCCGAGAGCCTCGCAGACGACGAAGGTGCGGTGGACGCCTCGGAGCATGAGGGCGAGTTCGCTGGGTCCGGCGCCGGGGGCGGTGAGGACGGCGACCTTGGGGTGGGCGCGGCAGACGTTGGCGGCGCGGCGCAGCCGTCCGCCGTGGGCGCTGACGACCTGGGCGTCCTCCCAGGGCATGCCGGCGCGGGCGAAGGCGGCGGCGACGGAGGAGACGGCGGGCAGGACTTCGAGTTCGAGGCCGTATTCGGGGCGGCGCAGGGTGCGCACGACACCGAAGAAGCCGGGGTCGCCCTCGGCGATGACGACGGCGGCGCCGCGGTGTTCGGCGATGCGGCGGGCGGCGAGCTGGATGCTGCCGAGGGCGATGCGTTCGGCGGCGGGCGGGACCGGGAGGGCCCCCAGTTGGTAGGGGGCGCCGGCCACCAGAGTGGCTGCGGCGAGGGCCGCGGCGGCGGCCTCGGTGAGCGGTGTGCCGTCCCATCCGATGACCGTGATCCGGTCAGCCATCTGCGGCTGTCTCCCTCGCCATCCGTGCGCCGACAGGCGGCGCCGGTGTGCGGCGCCGGTCAGAGGTTACCGGGTGTGATCCCCTCGGCGCGGACATCTCGCACACCTGTGCGCGGCGGGGCGGGCGGGGCGGCGGCGGACGGTGCGGGGTGCGGGGCGGGCGGCGGGGCGGGGCGGGGCGGGCGGCGGGGTCAGTCGCGCAGGACGTAGCGGTCGCCGCCGGCCCAGGCCGGGGCGGGGGCCTCGGGGGTGTCGAGGTCCTCGGGCAGCAGGCTCCACAGGATGAGGTCGCTACGGCTGTCGGTGGCGGCCGGGCGGCCGGCGGGGGCCCCGGGGGCGCTCTCGCCGGGCTCGCCGCGCACTATCCAGGCGCTGCGCAGCACGCCTTCGCTGATGCCGCCGATCTTCTGGGCGACCTGCTGGGCGGCGGTGTTGCCGGCGGCGGTGCGCAGTTCCAGGCGCTGGAAGCCGCGGTCCTCGAAGAGCCACTGGGCGACGCCGAGGACGGCTTCGGGGGCGTAGCCCTCGCCGCGGGCCCAGGCGGCGGTGACGAAGGCGATCTCGGTGGAGCGCAGCCGCCAGTCGGTGTTGCGGAGTTCGACGAGGCCGACCAGGCGCTGGGTGAGGTGTTCGGTGACGGCGAGGACGATGCCGTGGCCGGCGGCGCGGTGGGCGGGGGCGAGGGTGCGGGCCAGGTCGGTGGCGTGGGCCTCGGTGAAGGGGTGGGGCTGGTCGGTCCAGGCCAGGACGAGTTCGTCGGCCATCATGGCGGCCAGGCCGGGGGCGTCGTCCTCCGCAAGCGGGCGCAGCAGCAGCCGTTCGGTGCTGATGGCGGTCTCGGGGAAGCTCGCTGCCATGCCGTCTCTCCTCGCCGGGTCGTGGACACACCGTACGCCTCGCCGGTGCCGGGTTGTCACGCGGTGCACGGACCGGACGACGGTACGTCAGATGTGGGTCTGTCGGACCGTCACTGGTGCATACTGCCCGACCGGGCCCCCGCCTGGTTGCGGCGGGGGCCCGGTGTGGTCCGGCGGGACGGGTCGGCGGCGCGGGTGGCGCGGATCAGAAGGCCGGGATGACGGCGCCCTTGAAGGTGTCGTCGATGTACTTCTTCACCTCGGGCGAGTGGAGCAGCTCGGCGAGCTTCTTGACCCGGGGGTCGTTCTCCTTGCCCTGCTTGACCGCGAGGATGTTGGCGTAGGGGTTGCCCTCGGCCTTCTCCAGGACGAGCGAGTCGCTGGTGGGCTTGAGGCCGGCGTCGATGGCGTAGTTGCCGTTGATGACGGCGGCGTCGAGGTCGTCGATGGAGCGGGGCAGCTGGGCGGCCTCCAGCTCCTTCCACTTGAGGTTCTTGGGGTTGCCGGTGACGTCGGCGGGGGTGGCGGCGGTGCCGACGCCGTCCTTGAGGGTGATGACGTTGTTGTCGGCGAGGAGCTTGAGCGCGCGGCCCTCGTTGGTGGCGTCGTTGGGCAGGCCGACGGTGGCGCCGTCCTTGAGGTCGCCGACGGCCTTGACCTTCTTGGAGTAGAGGCCGAGGGGCTCCAGGTGGACCGTCTCGACGGAGACGATCTGGGTGTTGTGCTTCTTGTTGAAGTCCTCCAGGTACGGCACGTGCTGGAAGTAGTTGGCGTCGGCCGAGCCGTCCTGCACCGCCGTGTTGGGGGTCACGTAGTCGGTGACCTCCTTGATGGTGAGCTTGAGGCCGGCCTTGTCCGCGAGGTTGTCCTTGACGTACTTGAGGATCTGTCCGTGCGGGGTGGGGCTGGCGACGACGGTGAGCGGCGCGTTCGGGTCCGAGGAGGACTTCGAGTCGCCGTTGCTGCCGCAGGCCGCCAGGGAGAGGGCGATGCCGGCGGTGGCGAGGACGCTGGTGAACTTCAGGGCGTTGCGCACGAAAAGTGCCTTTCTGCGTGATGCGGGGAGCCGGGTCCGGGTTCGGACGCCGGGTGGTCTAGGGGGCGACGAGGTCGTCGTCGGGGGTGGCCGGGGCGGCGGGGACGCGGCCGCGCGGGCCGAGCAGGCGGGTCCGTCCGCCGCTGCGGCCGCGGTGGGCGAGGGCGCGGACGGCCCAGTCGCCGAGCAGCTGCACGAGGGTGACGATGATCACCAGTTCGGCGACGATGATCCACATGAAGGCGGTCTCGAAGCGGAAGTAGCCGTAGTTGATGGCGAGGGTTCCGAGGCCGCCGCCGCCGACCGCGCCGGCCATGGCGGAGTAGCTGATCAGGGTGATGATCGTGGTGGTGACGGAGGCGACGAGGCCGGGGAGGGCTTCGGGGATCAGCGTCTTGCGGACGATGGTCCAGGTGGAGCCGCCCATCGCCTGGACGGCCTCGACCAGGCCGCGGTCGACCTCGCGCACGGAGGTCTCGACGAGGCGGGCGAAGAAGGGGATCGCGCCGATGGTGAGCGGTACGGTCGCGGCCTGCCAGCCGATGGAGGTGCCGACCAGCCAGCGGGTGAAGGAGATCAGGGCGATCATCAGGATGATGAACGGCACCGAGCGGACGATGTTGACGACGGCGCCGAGCACCTTGTTGACGGGCCGGTTCTGCAGCAGGCCGCCCTTGTCGGTGAGCACCAGCAGCACGCCGAGCGGCAGTCCGAGCAGGACGGTGCCGACGGTGGCGGCGCCGACCATCTGGAGGGTCTCCCAGGTGGCGGGCCACATCAGTTCCTGCATCTGGTCCCAGGTCATGCGTCCGCTCCCTTCGTCGTCGCGGTGAGGGTGGTGTCGAGGACGTCGACCTGCAGGCCCTGCTCGCGCAGGAAGCCGATGGGCACCACGTTGTCCTGGTGGCTGCCGGGCAGTTCGACCCGCATCCGGCCGACCATGCGGCCCGCGATGGTCTCGACGGCGGCGCCGAGGATGTTGATGTCGATCTGGTAGGTGCGGGCGAGCTGGGAGACGAAGGGCTGGGCGGGGGTGTCGCCCTGGAAGGTGATCTCCAGCACGGTGGCGCCGGGGTGGCCGGTGCCGAACTCGCCGAGCGGGAAGAGTTCTCGGGCGAGCTCGGAGTCGGGCCGGGCGAGCAGGTCGGTGAGGGCGCCGGACTCGATGACCCGGCCGCCGCGCATGAGGGCGGCGGAGTCGCAGACGGACTTGATGACGTCCATCTCGTGGGTGATCAGCAGGACGGTGAGGCCGAGCTGCTGGTTGAGGTCGCGCAGCAGCTTGAGGATGGAGCGGGTGGTCTCGGGGTCGAGGGCGGAGGTGGCCTCGTCGGAGAGCAGCACCTTGGGGTCGCCGGCGAGGGCGCGGGCGATGCCGACGCGCTGCTTCTGGCCGCCGGAGAGCTGGCCGGGGTAGCTGCGGGCCTTGTCGGCGAGGCCGACGAGGTCGAGCAGTTCGGCGGCCTTGCGGCGGCGCTCGGTGCGGTCCAGGCCGATGATCTCCAGCGGGAGTTCGACGTTCTGCTGGACGGTGCGGGAGGCGAGCAGGTTGAAGTGCTGGAAGACCATGCCGATGCGGCGGCGGGCCTCGCGCAGTTCCCTGCCGGCGCGGTTCTCGCCGCCGGCGAGGGCGGTGAGTTCGACGCCGTCCACGGTGACGGTGCCGGAGCTGGGCCGTTCCAGCATGTTGACGCAGCGGATGAGGGTGGACTTGCCGGCGCCGCTGGTGCCGACGACTCCGTAGACCTCGCCGGGGCGGACGTGGAGGTCGACGCCCGTGAGGGCGGTCACCTCGCGGCCGCGGGAGCGGTAGACCTTGGTGAGGTCCGTGGTGGTGATCACAGCTGCTTCCGTGGGTCGGGGGCGGACGGCGTACGGCCGCCGCGCCGGGGTGCGGTCGGCGACGTGGACGGCGTCGTGCCTGGGGGGTCCGGACCTGCCACCTCTTGATCGTGGCCGTTGCACGGCCGGGCCGCGCGACGGCGTGGCCCTTACGAGTCACCGTGTCCGCGGGTGGGCGGGCAGGCGGAAGGAGGGGGTGCGGCAGGAAGGGCGCGCTCGCACGGACGGGAACGGCGCCGGGGTCCTCGCTTCGGGGCGCGAGGGGGAGGCACTCTCAGCGGGTGCCGGGGGCGGTGGCCCTCAGCGGTGACACATTCGACGGCACATGGCACGCTCACCTGCCGGCAGTGTGCCGGTGGGGGTCCATTTCGTCGTCGCAGTCATGTGAGCCAGTAAAACAGATGGGCGGGGGTACGCCCAACTATTTGGCAAGGCTGTCCGCATTGCGGACAGCGATGGCCTTGACCTGTGGTGATGCGGCTCGGCGCCGCCACCGGGGGTCCGGATGGTGGCGGCGCCGTCGGGGACCGGGGCGGTCGGGGCGTTCAGGCGGTGGCGGCGAGCGGGGCGGTGGCGGGCTTCTCCAGGTGGACCAGGGCGAGCCGGCCGCTGACCTGTTCGACGGCGGTCTGGCGGTAGCCCTGGCGGGCGTAGAGGCGCAGGTTGCCGAGGCTGCGGTGGCCGGTGAACAGCCGGTAGGAGGTGGGCGCGCCGTCGTCGGCGAGGCGCTGTTCGAGGGCTTGGAGCAGGCGTCCGCCGAGGCCGTGGCGCTGCATGCGCGGGTGGACGACCAGGCGCCCTATCCGGGCGACGCCGTCGGCGCCGACCCGGCCGCGTACGGTGCCGACGACCTCGTCGCCGAGGCGGGCGACCAGGACGTGCTGCTCGGTCAGTTCGGTGAGCAGGCTCTCCAGGGACTGGGTCAGCGGCTCGATGGCCCAGTCGCCGTAGAGTTCGGCCTCGCTCTGGTAGCCGAGGTACTGGAGCTTGAGGATCTGCTCCGCGTCGTCGGTGTCGGCGGTCGAAATGATGACGCTCATGCCCATGTGCGGGGGCCTCCCCATCCTTGTGCCGGCGCGCGAACGTGAGGGTGTGGCACCGGTTCCCTGCCGGAGGTGTTGTCCCGGCCGGGGATCCGCCCAGGCCGGGGTGGCGCACGAACGTACCGGCCCGCACGGCCCGGTGGGGCCGTGGCGGCGGCGGCGCGTCCACGGTCAGTATCGGGGCGGGCTCGTCACCGTCAAGAGCGGCGTTCGCCAGCGCCTTACCCCCGTGTCAGCTGCTCTCAACCTTCCGGCCGCCGGACGTGGCGAGGGTCACGCCCGGCGTTCGCGGGTGACGGGAGGGGCGGACGTGGCGAGCGTCACGTCCGGACGGGTGAGGGGCCGGCGGCGGGGCGCGGGCGGCGGGGGTCACGGCGGCCCGGGTCAGCCGTAGCGCTCGGTGCGCAGCAGGGTGCGCAGGCAGGCGAGGCAGCGGGCGCGGGTGGGGCCGATGGAGCCGCGCGGCATGCCGAGGCGGCGGGAGATCTCGCGGTAGGTGGGCGGCGGGTCCTCGGTGATGGCGGCGACCAGTTGCGGGCAGCGTCCGGGCAGGGCGGCGACGGCCTCGCGGACGTGGCGGCGGCGCAGTGCGGCGAGGACCTCGTCCTCGGCGGAGGGGTGGGAGGGCGGGTCGGTGCGCATGCCGTGCTTGACCCGGTGGCGGCCGTGCGGGTTACGGCCGTGCGGTGGCGTGCGCGCGCGAGGGGCGCGGTGCACCGTGCACCGCGCCCCTCCCCCGGGTGGTGGGACCGGGTCAGCCGGTCACCCACTCCTGCTGGGCGGCCAGGTCGGCCTTGACCTCGGCGAGCTGGGTGGCGACGGCGCCGGGGGCGGTGCCGCCGCGGCCGTTGCGGGCGGCGATGGCGCCGTGGACGCTGAGCACGGTGCGGACCTCGGGGGTGAGGTGCTCGGAGATGGCGGCGAACTGGGCGTCCGTCAGGTCGGCGAGTTCGATGCCGTGGGCCTCGCACTCCTTGACGCAGGCGCCGGCGACCTCGTGGGCGACGCGGAACGGCACGCCCTGCTTGACGAGCCATTCGGCGATGTCGGTGGCGAGGGAGAAGCCGGCCGGGGCGAGCTCCTCCAGGCGCTCGCGGTGGACGGTGAGGGTGGCCATCATGCCGGTGAAGGCGGGCAGCAGGACTTCGAGGGTGTCGCAGGAGTCGAAGACCGGCTCCTTGTCCTCCTGCAGGTCGCGGTTGTAGGCGAGCGGGAGGGCCTTGAGGGTGGCGAGCAGGCCGGTGAGGTTGCCGATGAGCCGGCCGGACTTGCCGCGGGCGAGTTCGGCGATGTCGGGGTTCTTCTTCTGCGGCATGATCGACGAGCCGGTGGAGAAGGCGTCGTGCAGCGTGATGAAGCCGAACTCCTTGGTGTTCCAGATGATCACCTCCTCCGCGATGCGGGAGAGGTTGATCCCGATCATCGCGGTGACGAAGGCGAATTCGGCGACGAAGTCGCGCGAGGCGGTGCCGTCGATGGAGTTGCCGACGGAGCCGCCCTCGAAGCCGAGGTCGGCGGCGACGGCCTGCGGGTCGAGGCCGAGCGAGGAGCCGGCCAGGGCCCCGGAGCCGTAGGGGGAGACGGCGGTTCGGGCGTCCCACTGGCGCAGCCGCTCGGCGTCGCGGCCGAGGGCCTGCACGTGCGCGAGGACGTGGTGGGCGAAGAGGACGGGCTGGGCGTGCTGGAGGTGGGTGCGGCCCGGCATGGCGGTGTCCGGGTGGGCCTCGGCGAGGCCGACCAGGGCGTGCTGGAGGTCGAGCAGCAGGGCGCCGATGGTCTTCGCGTGGTCCCGCAGGTACATCCGGAAGAGGGTGGCGATCTGGTCGTTGCGGGAGCGGCCGGCCCGCAGCTTGCCGCCGAGGTCGGGGCCGAGGCGCTCCAGCAGGCCCCGCTCCAGGGCGGTGTGGACGTCCTCGTCGGCGATGGTGCCGGTGAAGGTGCCGGCCTCGACGTCGGCGAGGAGCCGGTCGAGTCCGTCGTGCATGGCGGCGAGTTCGGCGTCGTCGAGCAGGCCGGCCTTGTGCAGGACGCGGGCGTGGGCCTTGGAGCCGGCGATGTCGTAGGGGGCGAGGCGCCAGTCGAAGTGCACCGAGGCGGAGAGCCTGGCCAGGGCCTCGGACGGGCCGTCGGCGAAGCGGGCGCCCCAGAGGCGGACGTCGCCACCGGAGGCGGTCTGGTCGGCGGACATCGCTGGCTCCTTACTGACGTGCGGGAGGGAGGGAGAGAGGGGGGAGGGAGGGGGTGGCCCCGGCCGGGTGCGGCCGGGGCCGGTGGGGCTCAGCCCAGGTCGCGCCGGGCGGCGATCTTCGAGGAGAGGCCGAAGATCTCGATGAAGCCCTTGGACATGGACTGGTCGAAGGTGTCGCCGGTGTCGTAGGTGGCGAGGTTGAAGTCGTAGAGCGACTGGTCGGACTTGCGGCCGTTGACGACGGCCCGGCCGCCGTGCAGGACCATCCGGATCTCGCCGGAGACGTGCTGGTTGGCCTCGTTGACGAAGCCGTCCAGGGCGCGCTTGAGCGGGGAGAACCACAGGCCGTCGTAGACCAGCTCGGCCCAGCGCTGCTCGACCTGCCGCTTGTAGCGGGCGAGTTCGCGCTCGACGGTGACGTTCTCCAGCGCCTGGTGGGCGGTGATCAGGGCGATCGCGCCGGGGGCCTCGTAGATCTCCCGGGACTTGATGCCGACGAGGCGGTCCTCGACCATGTCGAGGCGGCCGACGCCCTGGGCACCGGCCCGCCTGTTGAGCTCCTCGATGGCCTGCAGGACGGTGACCTTGCGGCCGTCGACCGCGACCGGGACGCCGGCGTCGAAGGTGATGATCACCTCGTCGGCCTCGCGCGCGGTGGCCGGGTTCTGGGTGTACTCGTAGACGTCCTCGATCGGGGCGTTCCAGATGTCCTCCAGGAAGCCGGTCTCCACGGCCCGCCCGAAGACGTTCTGGTCGATCGAGTACGGGGACTTCTTGGTGGTGGCGATCGGCAGACCCTTGGCCTCGGCGAAGGCGATGGCCTTGTCCCGGGTCATCGCGTAGTCGCGGACCGGGGCGATGCACTTGAGGCCCGGGGCGAGGGAGTTGATGCCGACCTCGAAGCGGACCTGGTCGTTGCCCTTGCCGGTGCAGCCGTGGGCGACGGTGGTGGCGCCGTGCTTCTGCGCGGCGGCGACCAGGTGCTTGACGATGACGGGCCGCGAGAGGGCGGACACCAGCGGGTACTGGCCCTGGTAGAGGGCGTTGGCCTTGAGGGCCGGCAGGCAGTACTCGTCGGCGAACTCCTCGCGGGCGTCGGCGACCTCGGCCTCGACGGCACCGCAGTCCAGCGCCCGCTGGCGGATGACGTCCAGGTCCTCGCCGCCCTGGCCGACGTCGACGGCGACGGCGATAACCTCCGCGCCCGTCTCCTCGGCGATCCAGCCGATGCAGACGGACGTGTCCAGACCGCCCGAGTAGGCGAGTACGACGCGCTCGGTCACGGCTTTCTCCTTCACAACTGTGCGAACAGGCTTACGGCGATAGGCATAAGTATGCACTACTCCGTATGAAATTCAAAACGCGAAGGACGAACCGGTTCCGGACACGCCTGTGGGCCCGGTCGGAACCGGGCCCACAGGGGAGGGAACGGGGCTGCCGCGCCCCGGGGTTGCCGTACCCGGGGATGCCGCGCCCCGGGCTACTGCGCCTTCGCCTGGGCGAGCTGCATCAGGTGGTCGGCGAGCGCCTGGCCGCCGAACGGGTCGCGGCTGATCAGCAGGACGGTGTCGTCGCCGGCGATGGTGCCGATGATCTCGAACACCTCCGCCTGGTCGATCGCCGAGGCCAGGAACTGCGCCGCGCCGGGCGGCGTGCGCAGCACGACCAGGTTGCCCGAGGCGGTGGCGGAGACCATGAGCTCGCCGGCCAGCCTGGCCATCCGGCCCTCGGTGGCGGACTCCCCCATCGGCGCGCGCGGGGTGCGGTCGCCGCCCTCGGCCGGGACGGCGTAGATGAGCGCGCCGTCCCGGTTGCGGATCTTCACCGCACCCAGCTCGTCCAGGTCCCGGGAGAGGGTGGCCTGGGTGACCACGAGTCCGTCGTCGGCGAGCAGCTTGGCGAGCTGGCTCTGCGAGCGCACGGGCTGGCGGGTGAGCAGGTCCACGATCCGCCGGTGGCGCGCGGTGCGGGTCTGCGGGACCTGCGGCGTCGGGCCGGCGGCGGGCTGCCCGGAGTTGGGTACGGTCATGTGGTTATTCTCCCGGACTACGCTCGGTTCGCATCGTCCGGGGCGTCCTCGCGGACGGCCCGCAGGACGGCCGGCAGCGCCGCGAGGAACGCGTCGGCCTCCTGCTCGGTGAGCACCAGCGGCGGAGCGAGCCGCACCGCGTCCGGCACGGCGGCGTTCACCAGGAAGCCGGCCTCCTGCAGGCCCGCCTGCACCTTCGCCGACACCGGCTCGGTCAGCACGATGCCCAGCAGCATCCCGGCCCCGCGCACGTGCGAGACCAGCGGGTCGCCGAGCGCCTCGACGCCGTGCCGCAGCCGCTCGCCGATCTTGCGGGCGTGCTCCAGCAGGCCCTCGGAGTCGATGGTGTCGAGCACCGCGAGGCCGGCCGCCGCGGCCACCGGGTTGCCGCCGAAGGTGGTGCCGTGCTGGCCCGGGGTGAGCAGCTCGGCCGCCCGGCCGAAGGCCAGCACCGCGCCCATCGGCAGGCCGCCGCCGAGCGCCTTGGCGAGCGTGACCACGTCCGGCTCGATGCCCTCGAAGGCCTGGTGGGCGAACCAGTGGCCGGTGCGGCCGACCCCGGTCTGGATCTCGTCCAGGACGAGCAGGGTGCCGGTGGCGCGGGTGATCTCCCGGGCGGCGGCCAGGTAGCCGTCGGGCAGCGGGATCGCGCCGTTCTCGCCCTGGATCGGCTCCAGGAAGACGGCGGCGGTCTCGGTGGTGACGGCCGCGCGCAGCGCCTCGACGTCACCGAAGGGGACGTGCGTGACGTCGCCGGGCAGCGGGCGGAACGGCTCCTGCTTGGCGGGCTGGCCGGTGAGCGCGAGGGCGCCCATGGTGCGGCCGTGGAAGCCGCCCTCCAGGGCGACCAGGTGGGTGCGGCCGGTCCGGCGGCTGATCTTGAAGGCGGCCTCGTTGGCCTCGGCGCCGGAGTTGCAGAAGAACACCCGGCCCGGGCGGCCGTCCAGGCGCAGCAGCCGCTCGGCGAGGGTGACGGTGGGTTCGGCGATGAAGAGGTTGGAGACGTGGCCGAGGGTGGCGATCTGGCGGCTCACGGCCTCGACGACCGCCGGGTGGGCGGTGCCGAGGGCGTTGACGGCGATGCCGCCGAGCAGGTCGGTGTACGCCTTGCCGTCGGCGTCCCAGAGCGTGCTGCCCTCGCCGCGGACCAGCGGGATCCGCGGGGTGCCGTAGTTGTCGGTGAAGGAGTGCTGCCACCGCTCGGTGAGCTGGGCGTTGGAAGTCATGCGAGTCCCCCGGTCACGGTCGGTTCGTCGTCCGGCACGACCATCGTGCCGATGCCCTCGTCGGTGAAGATCTCCAGCAGCAGGCTGTGCGGCACCCGGCCGTCCAGGACGCGGGCGGTGCCGACGCCCGAGCGCACGGCGCGCAGGCAGCCCTCCATCTTCGGGAGCATGCCGCTGGCCAGGTCCGGCAGCAGTTCCTCCAGCTCGGAGGCGTTGAGCTGGCTGATCACGTCGTCGGAGTTCGGCCAGTCCTTGTACAGGCCCTCGACGTCGGTGAGGACGACGAGCATCTCGGCGCCGAGCGCGACCGCGAGGGCGGAGGCGGCGGTGTCGGCGTTGATGTTGTAGACGTGGCCGTCGGTGCCGCGGGCGATCGAGGAGATCACCGGGATGCGGCCGTCGGAGATCAGCGCCTTCACCGCGCCGGCCTCGATGTTGACGATGTCGCCGACCAGGCCGATGTCCACCTGCTCGCCGTCCACCACGGCGTACCGCTTGACGGCGGTCATGGTGTGGGCGTCCTCGCCGGTCATGCCGATCGCGAACGGGCCGTGCTGGTTGAGCAGACCGACGAGCTCGCGCTGCACCTGGCCGGCGAGCACCATCCGGACCACGTCCATGGTCTCCGGGGTGGTGACCCGCAGGCCGTTGGTGAACGAGGACTCCAGGCCGAGCCTGTCGAGCTGGGCGCTGATCTGCGGGCCGCCGCCGTGCACCACGACGGGGTGCAGGCCGGCGAAGCGCAGGAAGACGACGTCCTTGGCGAAGGCGGCCTTGAGCTCCTCGTCGACCATGGCGTTGCCGCCGAACTTGATCACCACGGTCTTGCCGTGGAAGCGCTCCAGCCACGGCAGGGCCTCGATGAGCGTCATGGCCTTGGGCAACGCGGTGTTGTTGCGGGCCTGTTCGCCCTTGGGTGCGATCTGCACTGTTCTGCTTCCCCGGCTCTGGTGGCGGCTGTCAGGTGGAGTAGGCGCTGTTCTCGTGCACGTAGTCGGCGGTGAGGTCGTTGGTCCACAGGCTGGCCCCGGCCCCGCCGGCGTTGAGGTTCGCGGTGATGACCACCTCGCGGCCGGTCATGTCGACGAGGTCGCGGTCCTCCCCCACGCTGCCGTCGCGGCAGACCCAGACACCGTTGATCGCGACGTCCAGGCGGTCCGGGTCGAAGGCGGCGTCGGTGGTGCCGATCGCGGCCAGCACCCGGCCCCAGTTCGGGTCCTCGCCGTGGATGGCGCACTTCAGGAGGTTGTTGCGGCTGATCACCCGGGCGACCTCGACGGCCTCCTGCTCGGTGGCGGCGCCGGTGACGTCGATCCGGATGTCCTTGCTGGCGCCCTCGGCGTCGGCGATCAGCTGACGGGCGAGGTCGGCGCAGACGGTGCGCACCGCCTCGTCGAACTCGGCCGGGTCCGGGACGGTGCCGGACGCGCCGGAGGCGAGCAGCAGCACGGTGTCGTTGGTGGACATGCACCCGTCGGAGTCGATCCGGTCGAAGGTGGTGCGGGTGGCGCCGCGCAGCGCCGCGTCCAGGGCGGCGGCGTCGGCCTCGGCGTCGGTGGTGAGCACGACCAGCATGGTGGCCAGGCTCGGGGCGAGCATGCCGGCGCCCTTGGCCATGCCGCCGACCGTCCAGCCGGCCGGGCTGGTGACCTGCGCGGTCTTGTGGACGGTGTCGGTGGTCTTGATGGCGATCGCGGCCCGCTCGCCGCCGGTGGCGCTGAGCGCGGCGGCGGCCGTGGTGACGCCGGGCAGCAGGATGTCCATCGGCAGCCGCACGCCGATCAGGCCGGTGGAGGCGACGGCGACCTCGCCGGCGTTCAGCCCCAGCTCCCCGGCGACCTTCTCGGCGGTGGCGTGGGTGTCCTGGAAGCCGAGCGGGCCGGTGCAGGCGTTGGCGCCGCCGGAGTTGAGGACGACGGCGGAGACCGTACCGCCCTTGAGGACCTGCTCGGACCAGAGCACGGGGGCGGCCTTGACCCGGTTGGCGGTGAAGACGCCGGCGGCGGCCAGCAGGGGCCCGTCGTTGACGACGAGCGCGAGGTCGGGGGTGCCGGAGGCCTTGATCCCGGCGGTCACGCCGGCGGCCCGGAAGCCCTGGGCGGCGGTGACGCCGACGTTCTGGTGGTCGGTCACGGTGCGACTCCGTTCACGGGAAGGCCCAGCTCCTCGGGCAGGCCGAGGGCGATGTTCATGCTCTGCACCGCGCCGCCGGCGGTGCCCTTGACCAGGTTGTCGATCGCGCTGATCGCCACGATCCGCCCGGCGGCCGCGTCCAGGGCGACCTGCACCAGGGCGGCGTTGGAGCCGTAGACGCTGCTGGTCTGCGGCCACTGCCCCTCGGGCAGCAGGTGGACGAACGGCTCGTCGCCGTACGCCCGCGCGTAGGCGGCGCGCAGCTCCTCGGCGCCCACCCCGGGCTTCGCCTTCGCGGAGCAGGTGGCGAGGATGCCGCGCGGCATCGGGACGAGGGTGGGGGTGAAGGAGACTGTGACCGGCTCGCCGGCGAGCGGGGTGAGGTTCTGGGACATCTCCGGGGTGTGCCGGTGGACGCCGCCGACGCCGTAGGCGCTGACGCTGCCCATCACCTCGCTGCCGAGCAGGTGGGTCTTGGCGGCCTTGCCCGCGCCGGAGGTGCCGGAGGCGGCGACGACCACGGCCTCGGGCTCGGCCAGGCCGGCCGCGTAGGCGGGGAACAGCGCGAGCGAGACGGCCGTCGGGTAGCAGCCGGGGACGGCGATCCGGTTGCTGCCCTTGAGCGCGGCGCGGTGGCCGGGCAGCTCGGGCAGGCCGTAGGGCCAGGTGCCGGCGTGCGCGGAGCCGTAGAACTGCTCCCAGTCGGCGGCGGCCTTGAGCCGGAAGTCGGCGCCGCAGTCGACGACCAGCACGTTCGCGCCGAGCGCCTCGGCGACGGCGGCGGACTGGCCGTGCGGCAGCGCCAGGAACACCACGTCGTGGTCGGCCAGTACCTCGGGGGTGGTCGGTTCCAGGACCCGGTCGGCCAGCGGCAGCAGGTGCGGCTGGAGCAGGCCCAGCCGGGTGCCCGCGTTCGAGCCGCCGGTCAGCGCCCCGATCTCCACCTCCGGGTGGCCGAGCAGCAGGCGCAGCACCTCACCGCCCGCGTATCCGCTCGCGCCGGCGACGGCGACTCGCAATGCCATGGCGTTCCTCCTTCGTCGTGGCATGAATATACGCAGTACGGAACATTCATGCAAGGGAGGGTGCGAAGCACCGCCGCCCGGCCCGGCGTCCCGGGCGGCGCGGGCACGCGGTCAGCGCTTGACGGCCCTGAGCACCACGAACTTGGGGTTGCCCGCGACCGTGCGGCAGTTGCCGAACAGGCGGCGCAGCTTGACGTGGTAGCCGAGGTGGCGGTTGCCGACCACCCACAGCTCGCCGCCCGGGCGCAGCGCGCGGCGGGCGCCGGTGAACATCCGCCAGGCGGTGGCGTCGGTGGTGGCCTGGTGGGAGTGGAAGGGCGGGTTGGTGAGGACGAGGTCCACCGAGCCGGCCGGGACGGGCGCGTCGCTCAGCGCGTCGGCGGTGAGGAACTCGGCGGGGGCGTCGGGGCCGAGGTTGGCGCGGAAGGTCTCCTCGGCGGAGGCGACCGCCTGGTGGGACTCGTCGACGAAGAGCAGTTCGGCGCCGGGGGCGGCCAGGGCGGCGGCGGTGCCGACCACGCCGTTGCCGCAGCCGAGGTCGACGATCCTGGCGCCGGGGGCGGCGGTGGGCAGGTGGGCGAGCAGGAAGCGGGTGCCGATGTCGAGGCGGTCGGCGCAGAAGGTGCCGGCGTGGTTGACCACGGTGCGGCCCGAGGCGGGGCCGATGTCGCCGGGCAGGGCGTAGCGGTGCGGCCAGGGGTTGGGACCGGGGTCGGCGGCCCGGCCGGGGGTGCACAGGATCAGCCGGGCCTTGCGGACGGCGAGCGAGGTGCGGGTGGGGCCGAGGATCCGCTCGAAGAGGTCGAGCGTGGAGGTGTGGATCTCGGTGGTCATGCCGGTGCCGAGGACCACGGTGTCCGGGCGCAGGGACGGGGCGAGCCGGTGCAGCTGGTCCTCCAGCAGGGCGAGGCTCTTGGGGACGCGCACCAGCAGGACGTCGGTGGACGCGGGCGGGGTGTCGCGGGTGGTGAGCAGCCGGGCGGCCCCGGGGGCGGCGCCGGCCCGGGCGAGGTTGGCCGCGGTGGCGCGCTGGGCGAGGTGCGAGTCGCTGATCTGGGTGATCCGCGCCGGGGCCCGCTCGGCGGGGGCGGTGGCGAGGGCGGTGGTGAGCGCGCCCCAGCGGTCGCCGAGGACGGTGACGGCGCGGCCGGCCAGGGCGGTGGCCCGGCCCTCGGCGGAGTCGGCCTCGCCGGCCAGGTGCCGCAGCAGGTACTCGTCGGCGGCGTCCCAGGCGCGCAGCCGCTCGCGCGGGTCCTCCGGGTAGCGGGTGAGGCCGAGGGCGCCCCACGGGGTCGGGAAGGGGGTCACGGCGGCGGTGGCGAGGTGGTTCATCGCCGCCCAGGCTAGCCGACCGGCTGCCGCGCGGGGACCGGCGCCCGACCGGCGCCCGCGCGGGGACCGGGGCGGCGGCCGATACTGGGAGGGCCCGACGGAAGGGGCACGGCCATGGACTGGAAGCTCGAAGTGGTGGTGGTCCCGGTGACGGACGTCGACCGGGCGAAGGTCTTCTACGAGGAGCGGGTCGGCTTCGCCGTCGACCACGACACCCGGATCCGGGACGGGGTGCGGGTGGTGCAGCTGACGCCGCCCGGCTCCAGTTGCTCGATCGTGGTGGGCACCGGGCTGACGGACGCGCCGGCGGGCTCGCTGAAGGGGCTGCAGCTGGTGGTGCCGGACATCGACCGGGCGCACGCGGAGCTGGTGGCGCGGGGCGTGGAGGTGAGTCCGGTGCAGCACTTCGAGGACGGGGACCGGGTGGACGGGCGGGGCGAGCTGTGGAACTCCTTCGTCTTCTTCAGCGATCCGGACGGCAACGGCTGGGCCGTCCAGGAGGCGCCCGGCCGGCGCTGAATCCGGCGCCGGGCACGGGAGGACCTAAGCTCGGAGGATGGTCGAAGACGAGGGAAGCGTCCGGGTGGACAGCTGGATCTGGTCGGTGCGGCTGGCCAAGACGCGGTCGGCCGCGGCGGCGGCGTGCAAGGCCGGGCACGTGCGGGTCAACGGTGATCGGGCCAAGCCGGCGCAGGCGCTGAAGCCGGGCGACGAGGTCCGGGTGCGCCTGGAGGGGTGGGAGCGGGTCGTCGTGGTGACGAAGCTGATCCGCAAGCGGGTCGGCGCGGGGGTCGCGGCGGAGTGCCTGGTGGACAACAGCCCGCCGCGTCCGGCGCGCGAGTTCGTCGCCGCGCCGGGCGTGCGCGACCGGGGCGCCGGGCGGCCGACCAAGCGCGACCGCCGGGAGATGGACCAGCTGCGGCGGCACTGAGACGGGTCCGCGGCAGGAAGCACCGGCAGGGCGTCGCGCACGGCGGTCTCCACCACGGCGCCGGCCGGACTGCCGGCGGGGGGGGGGGGGGGGGGGGGGGGGGGGGGGGGGGGGGGGGGGGGGGGGGGGCGGGGGGGGGGGGGGGGGGGGCGTGCGGAGGGCCGGCGGAA
>NZ_JBEPAM010000078.1:0-26703 GCF_040298605.1 Kitasatospora sp. NPDC001527
CCCGGGGCGGCAGTCCCGAGCTTTACACCTCCCCCCCCGCGGGTGGTTTTGGGGGGGCCCCCCCGCCCCCCCCCCCTCTCCCACCCGGGGCGCCGCCCGCCCGCGGGGGCTGACGACGGCCGCCGGGCCGGGGTCAGACCTGGCGGTAGGTGGCGAGGAAGCGGCCGATGCGGTTGATGGCGGTCTCCAGGTCGTCGGCGCGGGGGAGGGTGACGAAGCGGAAGTGGTCGGGGCGGGGCCAGTTGAAGCCGGTGCCCTGGACGACGTGGATCTTCTCGCGGAGCAGCAGGTCGAGGACGAAGCGCTCGTCGTCGACGATGCGGTGGACGGCCGGGTCGAGCCTGGCGAAGGCGTAGAGCGCGCCGCGGGGCTTGACGCAGCTGACGCCGGGGATCTCGTTGAGGGCGCGGAAGGCGACGTCGCGCTGTTCGGTGAGGCGGCCGCCGGGCAGGACCAGGTCGTTGATGGACTGGTGGCCGCCGAGTGCGGCCTGGACGGCGTACTGGGACGGCACGTTGGGGCACAGCCGCATGCCGGAGAGCATGGTGAGGCCCTCCAGGTAGTCGCTCGCGTGCTGCTTGGGGCCGGAGACGACCAGCCAGCCGCTGCGGAAGCCGGCCACCCGGTAGGACTTGGAGAGGCCGTTGAAGGTGAGGGTGAGCACGTCGTCGGCCAGCGCGGCCAGGCAGTGGTGCTCGACGCCGTCGTAGAGGATCTTGTCGTAGATCTCGTCGGCCAGCACCATCAGCTGGTGGCGGCGGGCGAGGTCGAGGATGCCCTCCAGCAGTTCCTTCGGGTAGACCGCGCCGGTGGGGTTGTTGGGGTTGATGACCACGATCGCCTTGGTGCGGGCGGTGATCTTCGCGGCGATGTCGTCCAGGTCGGGGAACCAGTCCGCCTGCTCGTCGCAGGCGTAGTGCACCGCCTTGCCGCCGGCCAGCCGGACCACCGCCGTCCACAGCGGGTAGTCGGGCATCGGGACGAGCACCTCGTCCCCGTCGTCCACCAGCGCGGTGACGGCCATCTGGATCAGCTCGGAGACGCCGTTGCCGAGGTAGACGTCGTTGACGTTCACGCCCTCGACGCCGCGCTGCTGGTAGTACTGCACGACCGCGCGGCGGGCCGGCAGGATGCCGCGCGAGTCGCTGTAGCCGTGCGCCCGGGGGAGGTTGCGGATGATGTCCTGGAGGATCTCCTCCGGCGCCTCGAAGCCGAACGTGGCCGGGTTGCCGGTGTTCAGCCGGAGCACGCTGTGCCCGGCCTCCTCCAGTGCGTTGGCCTGGTCGACCACCGGGCCGCGGATCTCGTAGCACACGTCATTCAGCTTGCTGGACTGCCGAAACTCCATCTGCGGCCTCCCGACCGTCACCCCGCGTCGATCCTGGTCGCTTTGTTCTACCAAGTATGTACTTGGAAAGTCCAACCTCTTGGCTATGCTGATCCACATGTCACGCCGAAGCTACGACCAGTACTGCGCCGTCGCCCGCGCCCTGGACGCGGTGGGGGAACGCTGGAGCCTCCTGATCGTCCGTGAACTCCTGGCCGGACCGCGCCGCTACACCGACCTGCACGCCGACCTGCCCGGCGTCTCCACCGACATCCTCGCCGCGCGGCTCAAGCAGCTGGAGAGCGAGGGCGTCATCGAGCGCCGGCGCCTCGAACGGCCGGCCAACGCCACCGTCTACGAGCTGACCGCGCGGGGCGCCGCGCTGCGGCCGGTCGTGGCGGCGCTCGGCGTCTGGGGGCTCGACGCGCTGGGGGAGCAGCGGCCGACCGATGCCGTTCGAACGCATTGGATCACCGGCGGGGTGGAGGAACCGGTGGCGACGTCGGTGGAGGAGCCGGTGGGGGAGACGGCGGGAGTCTGACCGGCCCGGGAAACGCGCCCGGACCGCGGGGGCGCCCGTGTGGGAGGCGCCGCGCCCGCGGCCCGGAGTCTTCGGACGGTGAGGGGGTCGGTTGCCCCGCACCGAGACGTCGACGGTGGCGTTGCCGCCCGAGCCGCCGGCCCTGCCGACGTGTCCCACTCTGCCCGGCGCCGATAAACGGCGGATCGGCATCCGCTTGCCGTGGCCGTTGATCGGTCGTCGTTCGACTGGTGCCGGAGGCGAATGCGAGCCGGGTCACGGCCGTTGCGCGGCGGCCCCGGAGATGGCGGGCGGGATCGGTGTGCAGGTCTGATGCGGTGCGAACTTCGGACAACTGCCGTCAGGTAGCTGGCTGCTGTGTGCGACCCACGCCAGGAAACCGAGCGAGCGGTCGTTGGAGGGCATGAAGCGGTCCACCGTCGCCGAGCCTGCGAGCGCGAAGAACAGGGTCAGGGCGGCCAGCGCGGCACCGCCGGTACGCATGACGGATCCGGGCGCCGCCTGCGCCCGGGTGCGCTCGGACAGATGGCGTACCCCCAGGTGGGCGGCCATCACGACCATCACCAGGCAGCAGTAGAGAATCTCGGGGGAGGTCCGCGGGTACAGCTGGACGAGCTGGTCACGCTCCATGTGCGAGGCGAACCAGTAGCGGAGCAGGAAGGAGCCGACCATGAAGCAGCCGGCCACCTGGACGACCGGCAGCTCGGCGCCCAGCCCCAGCGACACGCCTGCACCGACCAGCAGGAGAATCACGAACACTCCGATACCACCCAGTTCGCCCGGAACCGGCCAGTTGGCATGGGTGTAGCCGCCCGGCAGGTCGCCGAGCCACATGGAGAAGTAGGCCGGGTCGGTCCTGGTGTCGAAGTACATGTACGAGTCGGGGGTGTCGGCGCCGGTCAGTAGGCGCAGCAGATACCTGCCGTCGAGCGCCAGGAAGACTGCTCCGGTGGCGGCCATGGTGAGTAGCGCCCTGACGGTGGCGCCCGGGCCATGGCGTGAGACCCGTGCCAGTGTGACGGCCAGGCAGGCCAGCGCGCCCGGCGCGGACCAGACGAACCAGCCGGAGTAGCAGAGGAAGAGGACGGCGAAGACCGCGCCGGACGCGGCGCCCACCAGCAACGCGCCGTTGACCGAACGCCCGGCCGAATCGAGGAGTCGGCCCGTGAAGTATGCGAAAGCGGGGATCAGGACCAGCAGGACGATGTCGGCGTACGGCTTGTAGGCCGTGCAGAGCGGGAACACCGGGGCCACGCCGATCGCCAGTGCCCACACCGGCGGGAGCAGCAGGCGCCAGGCGAGGTAGACGACCGGGCCGGCCAGGGCGGTCAGGAGCACCGTCAGGGTCTTCATCGCGGCGCCCGGCTGTCCCGGGTCGAAGAGCCGGGTCCAGTAGCTGAGCAGGTAGGGGAAGAGCGGAGGATAGACGTCGGGGATCGGTTGGCCGTGTTGGATCAGTACGGACCACTTCTCCAGTTCCCCGGCGTCGCCCCAGAAGCCGAACAGTGGCCAGGGGGTGCCCCGCAACGCCACGACGATGCCGCCGGCGTAGAGGCCCGAGGCAAGCCCCGCAACCGACGCGCAGGCCAACCGCAGGCCTGCGGCCGGGGAGAGCTTGCGACTGACGGCCCACCAGCCGAGCGCCAGCACCATGGCGATCAGGATGAACCGGAACTGGAGAGCGGCCAGTCCGCTGACCTGGCCGACCCGGGTCGTCGGGTTCACCGTGATGGTCCTGCTGACGACGACGAACCCGAAGGCCACCGCTACGGCCAGTGCGGCCTCCAGGACTGCGAGGCTCCCCGGCGCGCCGATGAGTCGCTTCGGTAACAGCGGCGCGCCGGACCGGGCCGAGACCGGCGGGTGGACCGTGGTGTCGGCGTCGACGCCCAGGGACGCCTGCCGTGGCGGGGGCATGGGCATGTCTTTCTCTGAGCCTTCTCATCTGTGTCGAATGACATACGATCGGCCGAATATCGGGTATGTGCACCGCAGGTACCGGAGGGGGGCGGTCATCCGCGGCCGGCTCTTCCGGCGAACAGGCTCCAAGGGCCCTGCAATCGCGTCCGCCATGCCCACACCCGGTCCAACCGCCACAACCCGGTACAGGGCACGCCGCAGACGCACAGGCCATCCGATCCAGTGAGTAGCCGCCGCTTCCCTGCCGCGGTCTTCCGTCCCGGCACCTCGCTCACGGGTTCGGGAACGCCGGGGACCGTCCGCACAGGCAACCGGGACGGCCGTCCGACCCGAGTGGCGCGGAGCGGGGCGGTGGTACGCGATGCGCTGCCGCTTCCGGGCCGGGCGTCAGCCGCGGAAGAGGTTGTGACCCACGTCCGACGGCACCTCGTCCTGGTACGGCGTGGCGTCCGGCCCGGGCACGTGCTCGCCGGGGACCGGCTCGGTGCCCTCCCGGTGCAGCAGGTACACGCCGTCCTGCGACCAGACCGTCCGGTACCCGTGCGCCAGCAGCAGCTCGATCCTGGCCGCCTGCTCCCGGTCGGTCCGGAACGGGAAGGACCGCTTGTCCGCGCGGATCAGCACGTACTCGCGCCCGCGCGGCTTCTCGTCGACCAGCACCACGTCCGCGCGGGCGGTCAGCCTCGGCGCCGCCTGGTTGTCGGCCTCGACGGAGGCGCCGTCCGGGACCAGCGCCGCGCCGCGCTGCAGCGCCGCCTCGCTCGCCTTCGGCTGCCAGTAGGCCGGGACGAAGAGGTTCGCCACCCCGAGCGGCAGCGCGGCCGCGACGGTCACGGCCGCCGCCGCCACACCGAGCCGGCGGGTCAGCGCGCGGTCGTGGCAGCGGCCCAGCACCTCCAGCGCGGCGACCAGCAGGATCGGCCAGAGGAACGCGTCGTAGTGCCGGGCGATCGACCAGTGGTTCGGGTTGCTGGACAGCACCCGCTCGGCGAGCAGCGGGAGGGCGAGCAGCACGGTCGCGGAGCGCACCGGGAGGAGGAACAGGGTGCCGAAGGTCCAGAGCAGCAGCAGCGGCTTCAGCGGGGCGTCGAAGAGCGTCGAGACCAGGAGGGCCGGGTCGGCCAGCACGTTGGCGACCGCCGAGCCGCCGTCCTCGCCCAGCGCCTGGTAGTTCCAGTAGTAGCCGGGCACCCCGCCCATCGCCGGGACCAGCTTCGCGATCGCCACCGCCGAGGCGAGCGGGCCGCCGATCAGCAGGCCCAGCCCCCAGCGGACGGCCGGACGGCGCCGCTCGCGGTCCGGCTCGCGGCGCGCCCGCAGCAGCATGACCAGGCCGTACGCGCCGACCGCCAGGCCCATGTCCTCCTTGGTGCAGCACAGCAGCAGGCCGGCCAGCGCGGACGCCCAGTACTGCCGGGCCATCCCGCGCTCCAGCATCAGCAGCGTGAGCGGCACGGCGAACGCCACCTCGTGGAACCCGCCGCGCGAGGCCACCAGCAGCGGCCAGCCCAGCCCGTAGGCGAGGGCGGCCAGGTCGGTGGCCCGGCGGATGGTGCGGGGGGCGGCGCCGGCGAAGCAGCGGGCGGCGATCCGGCGGATCAGCGGCACGCCGGCGGCGAAGCAGAGCGCCTGGCCGACGAGCAGGGAGCGCGGGTCGTCCCAGAGCCAGTAGAGCGGCGCCATCAGCGCGATCACCGGCGAGAAGTGGTCGCCGAGGAGCGAGAAGCCGGGCGGGAACTCGTGGTGGTAGCTCTTCAGCGTCGACACGGGCAGGTCGAAGTGCGCGTAGCCGCGCACGCCCTGGTCGAAGATCCCGAGGTCGAAGCCACCGAGCTGGAGGGTGGTCCACTGCTGGAGGCCGATCGCCAGGCAGACCGCGAAGCAGAGCAGGGTGAACGCGACGGTGCGGGCGCGGGCCGGCAGGCGCGGCGCGGGCGGCTCCCCGGCGGCGGGCCGCGCGGTGGCCGCGGCGTCCCCTGCGACCTCGGGGTTCCCTGCGCCCTCGGGGTCCTCGGGGTCCTCGGTGTCCGGGTACGGCGCCACGTCGTGCCGGGACATGCCTTGGTTCCTCCGCTGGTGCTGTGCTCTGGTGCCGCTCGCGCCGACGCTGCTCGTGCCGTGCTCGTGCCGTGCCCGTACTCGTGTCGTGCTCGGCCGACCACACTAACCGACGGCCGTTCCGGGGCGGGTCGGTACGCTCTACAGCTGCACCACCGCACCGCCGCACCGCACCGCACCGCCGCACCGGAGGAACACCAGCATCGTGAGCGTCCCGAGTCTCAACCTCGTCTCCGACTGCGGGAGCTGCTTCGGGCTGTGCTGCGTCGCGCTGCCGTTCGCCGCCGGTACCGACTTCGCCGTGAACAAGGCGGCCGGCACCCCCTGCCGCAACCTGGGCACGGACTTCACCTGCGGCATCCACGAGCGGCTGCGGGACACCGGGTTCCCCGGCTGCACGGTGTACGACTGCTTCGGGGCCGGTCAGCACGTCTCCCAGGTCACCTTCGGCGGGCGCAGCTGGCGCGAGGCGCCGGAGAGCGCCGCGACGATGTTCGAGGTGTTCCCGGTGGTGCGGCAGCTGCACGAGCTGCTCTGGTACCTCGCGGAGGCGCTGACCTTCGCTCCGGCCCGCCCCGTGCACGGGGAGCTGCGCCGGGCGCTGGAGGAGACCGAGCGGCTGGCCGCGGGCACGCCGGAGGAGATCCTGGCGGTCGACGTGCCCGCGCACCGGCAGGCGGTGGCCGAGCTGCTGCTCAGGGCGAGCGAGCTGGTCCGTGCCGCCGTGCCGCGCCGGGCGGAGCACCGGGGCGCGGACCTGTTCGGCGCCCGGCTGCGCGGGGCCGACCTTCGTGGGGCCAACCTGCGGGGCGCGCTGCTGGTCGCGGCGGACCTGGCCGGGGCGGACCTGCGACTCGCCGACCTGGTCGGCGCTGACCTGCGGGACGCCAACCTGGCGGGCGCCGACCTCACCGAGGCGCTGTTCCTCACCCAGGCGCAGCTCAACGCGGCCCGCGGCGACGCCGCCACCCGGCTCCCGGCGGCGCTGCAGCGCCCCGCCCACTGGCCCGACACGGCCGAGGCCCTGCCCCCGGCACCCGGTGGCGGCCGCGCGCCACGCACCTCCCGCAAGCCCCAGAGCGGCGGCCGCTCGGGCCGGCCCCGCCGCCGCTGAGCCGCGCGGGGGGCGGGCGGCGCCCAAGGCGTGTCTCTTTGATGGGCTGAGCAGTTGATCGGATGTGTCTGTCCGGTTGGTGATCAGCGCACGTGGTCGCCGGGGCGTGACCTGCCGGAGGAGCCGGGGCCGTTCCAGACCGCGCACAAGCGGTTGCCGCGGTGGGCGGTCGACGGCACGTGGCGGCGGGTCTTCGCCGCCGTCCTGGCCGAGGCGGGCGCGGCGGACGACATCGGCTGGACCGCTCCGCACGCGCATCCCGCAGCCGGTGGACCGGATCCGCAACCGACTGCGGCGCGGCTCACGCGGAGGCCGTCCGCCCGGCTTCGACCCCGCGGCCTACAAGCAACGGAACACGGTCGAGCGATGGATCGGCCGCCTGAAGCAGTGGCGCGGCCTGGCCATGCGCACCGACGAACTCGCCATCGCCTACCAGGCCGCACTCCACCTCGCAGCCATCCTCATCCGGTCCCGCAGACAACCAGAGAGACGGGCCTTGGGGCGGGCCGCCCGGCGCGGTCACCCGGTCAGGAGCTGCGCCACCACGGGCGGGCGCCGGCGGGCCAGGGCGCAGACCGTGCCGGCGAGCAGCAGCAGACCGACGGCGGCGAGTGCGACCGGCGACCCGGCCGGGTGCAGCGGCCAGGCCCACGGTCGCGGGTGGCCGTCCGGGTACCAGCCCGCGGCCGAGCAGAGCAGCGGGACGGCGGCGAGCGCGGCGGCGGCCGGGCGGTGGCCCATCAGGGGGTGGAACAGCAGCGCGAGGCCGAGGTAGCCGGCGATGTTGCGGGCCAGTACCACGGCGAGCACCCCCTGCCCGGCCGCGTGGGCGAGACCGCCGCACGCCGTCCCGACGGCCGCGAGGGCGAGCGCGAGCCCGACGTCCAGGCCGCGCAGGAACCGTGCGGAGACCGTCTCGGCGCGCAGGTCGCCCCGGCCGAGCCCGTACAGCAGGAACACCGCCGGGAGCAGGGTGATCACGTGCGCGAGGAGGAAGTGGCCGGCCTGTCCGCGCAGGGCGGGCACCGGCAGCTCGCCGTCCCCGACCAGCAGGCCGACGGCGAAGGTCCCGGCGAGGACGGCCGCCAGCGCCGGTACCGCGCGCGCCTTGCACCACCAGATCACCGCTCGCCCCCCGCGGAGGACGCCTCGGGGCGCGGGACCGGCGGGGGCAGGGTGCCGCAGTCGGCCAGGGCCGCCGCCGTGGCGCGGTACCAGGCGAGCTGCGTCCCGTCGGGCAGCCGGAGCAGCTGGGCGGCGCGGGCGGCGTCGGCCTCGGTGACGCGGCCGCCGACCGGGGCGGCCGCGCCCGGTATGCCGGCCGCGCCCTGCGGACCGGCCGCGTCCGCGCGGGCCGTGAGCCAGGCGGCTGCCGTGCCGGCGGCGGCCGCGGCCGGGTAGGGGTCGCCGCGGCGGGCGCAGTCCGGGACGCGCGGCAGCAGGCCGCCGACCACGGCGGGGGCGACGTCCTGCGGCCGGGCGTCGGTCGGGACGCCGAGTCCGGCCTCGCCCGGTCCGGGCCGCCCGGCCATGGTGAACACCTCCGGAACGGCGATGCCCTGGCCGGCGAGGCCGTCCGCGACCCGCCGGACCTCGGCGCGGACCACGGCCGCGCGGGCGCCGCCGAGCTCCGGCCAGAGGCAGACGCGCGGTCGTTCCCGGTCGCAGACCAGGGCGGCGGCGGACCGGGCGCGCACCGGCTCGGGGCCGAGGTCGCGCACGGTCCAGCCGCCCACCGCCGTGCCGCCCGCCGTGACCGCCAGCGCGGCGGCGACGGCGAGCAGGGTGCCGCGCCCGCGGATCAGCAGCACGACCGCCGCGCAGACGGCGCCGGAGAAGACCAGCGAGCCGACCACCGCCCGCCCGTCCAGCACCTGGTCCACGGCGCAGCAGTCGGACAGCCCGCCGCCGACCAGGTGCCGTGGCCAGTAGGTGTCGAACGCGGCGGGGTAGGCGTTCAGCACGAAGCTGCTGACGAGTGTGAGCGGGACGGCGACCACCGGCGCCAGCACCCGGCCGACGACCGAGCCGACCAGGGTGTTGGCGAGCAGCAGTCCGGCCCAGACGGCGAGCACACCGGGCTGCGGGACGCCGTCCGCGGTGCCGCCGGCCAGCGCGGTGGTGCCGAGCGCGGCGGCCATGCCGAGCGCGCCCATCACGGCCACCGGCAGCAGCACCGGCGCGGTGATGGCCGGTGCGGAGCGGACCGGCGAGCGGCCGAACACCCCGCCCCGGTGCAGCCGTCCGCCCTCCCACGCGCCGCAGGCGGCGCAGGCCGCGCAGGCGAACGGCAGCGCGAGGCTGGCGTGCCCGGCGGCGGCGAGCCCGTAGGCGGGGGTGACCCAGGAGGTCAGCTCGTCGCCGAGCGCGAACAGGACGAAGCCGAGCAGGAACGGCAGCGTCCGGGTGGCGGCCGAGACCCGGAGCACGGTGCGCAGCAGCATGGTCACGTCTCCCGTTCGATCAGGCGCGCGTACGCCGCCTCGGCGCTCGCCGGGCCGGTCCCGCCATCGGTCCCGCCACCGGCCCCGTCCGCGCCACCGGCCCCGTCCGCGCCACCGGACCCGTCGGCGCCGCCGGGTCCGGGGATCCGGCGGCCGGCCGCCAGGGCGTGGAACTCCTCGGTGGCGCCCTGGAAGCGGACCCGGCCGCGGTCCAGCACCACCACCTGCCGGTACGTCCCGGCGAGGTCCTCGGTCTGGTGGGTGGAGACGACGACGCTCACCTCGCCCGTCAACTCCTCGACCAGGGAACGGAACACCGCTCGCTGGGTGGGGTCGAGCCCGGCGGTGGGCTCGTCCATCAGGATCAGCTCGCTGTGGTGGGCGAGGCAGCCGGCGATGCCCATCCGGCGCAGCTGGCCGCCGGAGAGCTGGTGGCCGGCCCGGTCGGCGAGCCCGGCCAGGCCGACCCGGGCGAGCGCCCCGGCCGAGGCCTGCCAGGCGGCGGTGCGCGACATGCCCTTCAACCAGCCGCAGTAGGCGACCTGTTCGCGCACGTTGAGCCCGGGGACCGGGGTGATCTGCTGCGGCAGCCAGGCCACCGCGCGCCGGTAGGCGGCCCGGTCGCCGTTGCCCGAGGCCGGGTTGACGCCGCGCCAGGTGACCTGGCCCCGGCGCGGGCTCAACTGGGAGGCGGCGAGGGCCATGAGGGTGGACTTGCCGGCGCCGTTGGGGCCGAGCAGCACGGTGGCCGGGTGGTCGATCCGCAGGTCGAACCCGGTGAACAGGAGCGCCTTCCGGCTGTACTGGAAGTCGATGCGGTGGAATTCAAGGGCCATGGAGGGGTCGACGCATTTCGCTCGGAAGGGGTGCGGTGGTGCCGGCGGGCGGGAACGCGTCCGCCGGCACCGCGGCCGGGGCGGGGCGGGTCGAGGGGCGGGCGAGATGGGGCGAGGCGGGGGCGTCAGTAGCGGGTGGTCACGGTGTCCACCCAGAGCTTGTCGCCGCTGCGCACGCCCTCCAGCGCGAAGTAGTAGTCGCCGGAGCTCTGGTCGCCCCAGCTGGAGGTGTCGCAGTGGTTGGAGCGGTGGCCGTAGGCCTTGTCGGGGCCGAAGACGTCCTTGTAGAGCTGGAGGGCGGCGTCCTTGAAGTCGTTGGTGCTGGTCGCGCAGCCCTGGAAGGTGACGGAGGTGACGACGTCGTCGCGGTCGCCGTCGGCCCAGCGGCGGGACTCCGAGCCGGGCCCCCACTTGCTGATGTGGGACGTCCAGGAGCCCTCGGCGAGGGCGGGGCCGGCGCCGGCGAAGCCGAGTAGCGCGGCGGCGACCAGAACGCTTCGCACGAGCGTGCGAGCGGCGCGGCGGGGGCGGTCGGCGGTGTTCTTTGCGTGCATGTTCCGTCCGATCATTTCGGTGACACCGCCGGGCGGGGCGGGGTCATGCAGGCAAAAGGAAAGGAGCGGAGGTCCGACCGAAACGGTCGTGGTCACCCGGTCGGCCGAGCCGCCGCGGGAATGACCTTAGCGTGCACGAACAGGTGCTCAGCACTATTTTTTTCGGCCATTCGGCCGAATGGGGCGGGGGAGTCGGGGCTTGGCAAGGGGCGGATCGACATTCGCCGGAAAATCCTGGATATCGGCTTTTTCTGTCGAATATCGATCCACCGTGCCATCTTCCGATCTAGTGGGTGATCGATTTCTTTTTCATGCGATTGTCATTCCGTAGGGCCGATGGCCGGTTCTCGCTGTCGCCGATCTACGCCGTGAGCAGCCGCTCCCGCAGCCGGTCGATCAGCGCCCCGTCGACCCCGACCCGGTCGGTGACGTAGCCGTGCACCGAGCCGTGCGCGGCCGTCAGGTCCGCGAGCGCCAGCCGGATCACCTCCTCCGGCGCGCGCCCGAAGGCGGGCCAGCGCAGGGCGCGCCCCGGGTTGGCGGTGTGCCAGTCGGCCACCAGCCGGGCGGTGACCAGCTCGGTGAGCGCGAAGTCGGCGGCCACGTCGTCCTCGCCGACGCCGAGCAGCGTGAGCACCAGGGCGGCGATCAGCCCGGTGCGGTCCTTGCCGGCGGCGCAGTGGAACACGACCGGCCGCTCGGCGCCGGCGATCAGCTCCAGGGCGGTGCGGATCTCCGCGACGCCGTCCTCGGCCACCTCGGCGAACCGGTCCGCCAGGTACCGCCACGGGTCCAGCTCCGGGTCTATCTCGGCCTGGTCGTACGGCCGGTGCTCGATCGAGAGGTTGTGGTACGCCACGCCGTCCAGCTCCGGCATCCGCCCCCTGCGGGCGATCTCCCAGGGGTAGCGCAGGTCGATCACGGTTCCGATGTCCAGCGTCCGGAACCGTTCGAGGTCGGCGGCCGAGGTGAGCCGGCCGAGCGAGGAGGAACGGTAGAGCAGGCCCCAGCGGACCGCCCGCCCGTCGGCGACCGGATAGCCGCCCAGATCGCGGAAGTTGTACGGGCCCTCGAAAGTCAGGTGACGTGTCATGTTCGCACCCTATGCGGTCCCGCTCACCGCCGCCGGGGAAGGCTTTCCGGCGATCCGGCCGGACGGCCGAAAGTATCATGAACGGCGCGCGTCCGCACGTAAACTGACGATGAATCAGAAAAGTTCCGGATCCGCTGGAGGGGTCGCGCGGCCGACCGGGCCGGGCGGCAGTCCGTGTGCAATGCGGCGGGGTGGTCGGCCGGTTCCGGCCGGAGGGGGGAATTGTTGTGGCGGACAAGGGGGTGTGCGGGACGACCGGGCACGTGGTCGTCGATGACGACGTCCGGAAGGGGCGGTCCGGTCCGGTCCCGTGGTTCGGGGTGCTTAGCGAGGCGGCCTCGGGGGTGCCGGTCGTCGCGGGTCTCCCGGCGCTGCTGTTCGTCACCGTGGGGGTGGGGCCGGGGGTGGGCGTGATCGCCTTCGCGATGGTGGGCGTGTTCCTCGCCTTCGTCACCTTTGTGGCGATGGGGCACCGGGGCGTGTGTGCCGCGAAGAAGGCGGTGGTGCTGGTTTTCGGCTGGATGGAGTGCGCCGTCTGACCCGGGGGCTGGGGAGGGGCCGGTGGAAACCGGGTTCGGTGGGGGAAAGGCGCCTGAATCGCCCATAGCAGTCTGTGAGATGACATGGCATCAGAATCTGCATCGTGGGCGATGCATCGTTATCCGATCGATACGGGTGGCTACCCCTGGGGCGGGTGTGGCGATGAGAGGTTCTCCGACGGGCCAGAGGGCCTGAATCGTTCATGGCACTCCTTCGAAGAGGATCTGATGTTAGGACGTTCCAAGATCCCGTCCGCGGTCGCGGACGGGACTTCCTCCCCGCGCTGGAGGCGGCCGATATCGGCCGCTCTGACGCTCGGTCTGCTCGTCCAGGGCGGTGTGGCCGCCGAGGCGCTGAGTGCCTCGCCGGCCTTCGCGGCGCCGACGCCGGCGAATCCGCAGAGTCCGCAGAATCCGCAGCCCGCGACGCCGACCGACGAGGCTCCCGACGAGGCGTCGGCGCTGCTGGCGGCCCGTCTGCAGGGGCACCGGGTCGAGGTGACCGGGGCGCGGACGGAGTTCACCACCCTGTGGGCGAACCCGGACGGGACGCTCACCTCGGACCGGTCCACCGGCCAGGTCCGGATGAAGGCCGGCGAGGACGGCAAGGAGTGGGTGCCGGTCGACACCACGCTCGTGCAGACCCCCGACGGGAAGGTGGCGCCGAAGGCGCACCCCGGCGGGCTGGTGCTGGCCGGCGGCGAGGCCGGGGTGACGGTGGGCGACAGCGCACCGGGCGCCGCGGCCAAGGCGAAGGGCGCCCCGGCGGCCGAGGCGCCGGAAGCCGGGCCCGCGGAGCCCGCCGGGCCCGCCGAGCGGGAACTGGTGAAGATCGGCTCCGGTGACCGGCAGGTCGGCTTCGGCTGGCTCGGCAAGCTCCCGAAGCCGAAGCTGGAGGGCAGCCAGGCGACCTACGTCGACGCCCGCCCGGGCGTGGACCTGGTGCTCAAGGCGACCCGGACCGGCTTCGAGCAGTTCCTGATCGTGAAGAACCGTTCCGCCGTCACGCAGACCGGCACGGTCACCATCCCGCTGGACACCACCGGCCTCAACGTCGCCCCGCAGCAGGACGGTTCGATCCAGCTGCTGGACAAGGCGACCGGCAAGGAGGCCGTGAAGATCCCGGCCCCCGTGATGTGGGACGCGGCGCTCGACGAGGCCTCGGGCGAGCACCTCAACCGGGCGCCGGTGACGATGCAGGTGCGCGGCGAGGGCGCGGACACCGAGCTGGTGTTCACCCCGGACGCGGCGTTCCTGGCCGACGAGAAGACCCGGTACCCGGTCACCATCGACCCGGTCGTGGACATCGGCGCCACCTTCGACACCTACGTCCAGAACAACGAGAACTTCGACGCCTCCGGCTCCGACGAACTCAAGCTGGGCAGCTACAACGGCAGCGTCAAGGCGCGCTCGTACCTGACGATCCCGGGCGGGTCGTTCAACGGCAAGCAGGTCATCGACGCCAAGCTGCACCTCTACAACTTCCACTCCTCCTCCTGCACTCCGAAGCAGTGGGAGGTCTGGGACGCGGGCGGCGCCGCCTGGTGGACCCGCTGGGGCAACGAGCCCCAGGGGAACCAGATGTGGACCCGGACGTACGAGACCTACGACGTCGACGGCGGGGACTCCCACCACTGCACCGCCCCGGACGGCTCCGGCTGGACGAACACCGACGTCACGGCGATGATCCGGCACTTCGCGCAGTTCGGCTACAACGACTACGGCATGCTGCTGAAGGCGACGGACGAGAACAGCAGCCTCTCCTGGAAGAAGTTCGGTTCCGCCCAGAGCGGCGCCGCGCCGTACATCTCGATCACCTACAACTCGGTCCCCAGGACCCCCGCGTCGGTCGAGATCCAGCCGTCCCAGCCGGGTAACCCGAAGTACGTCGCGGACGCCAACCCGCGCTTCCTGGCGCAGGCGGCGGACGACGACGGCGAGGCGGTCAAGGTCTACTTCGACCTGTGGCGCGGCGGCACGTTCATCGGCAGCATCCCCAAGGACACGCCGAGCGGAGCGTGGGCCTCGGTCCAGGCCTCCGACTTCGGCCTGGCCAAGCTCGACGAGGGCGTGCAGTACTCGATCTCCTCGGTGCTGGACGACGGCAAGTCCCGCTCCAACTGGGTGACCACGCCGTTCGTGGTGGACACCGTGAAGCCGGGCACGCCGTTCGTCACCTCCGCCGACTACCCGGCGGACGGGCTGTGGCACGGGGCGGCCAACCAGGCCGGTTCGTTCACCTTCTCGGCCCCGGCCGGGACGGACGACGTCGCCGCGTACGTCTACACCCTGGACGGCGGCACGGCGGTCACCGTGAACGCGGGCACCACGCTGACGACGTCGATCACCCCGACCACGGAGGGCCGGCGCGTGCTCAGCGTGCAGGCCAAGGACCGCGCGGGCAACCTCTCCCCGCCGGCCGAGTACGTGTTCCACGTCGGCCAGGCCGGGATCAGCTCGCCGGTGAACGGCACCCAGGCGGCCAAGCGGGTCAAGCTGGCCGTGGACGCGCAGGCGCAGTTCAAGCGGGTGGTGTACGAGTACCGCCGTGGTCCGGGTGCCACCGAGTACGCGGTGCCGCGGGTCAACCTGACCAAGGCGGACAACACCCCGGTGACCGAGGACAAGCCGCGTCTGGCGGACCTCGGCCCGCACGCCAACTGGAACGTCCTGGACACCCTGGGCAACGTCGGCGGTGTCGTCCAGGTCCGCGCCAAGCTGTTCCCGGAGGACGGCTCGGGCGCGGGCTACACGACGGTGTGGAACACCCTCACCGTGGACCGCAACGCCGACGGCGCCGCGAGCGCGGAGGCCGGTCCGGGTACGGTGAACCTGCTGACCGGTGACTACTCCACCAGCGCCACCGACGTCAGCGAGTTCGGGATGTCGGTGACCCGCACCTCCTCCTCGCGGGGCACGGACCGGGGCTGGCAGCCGCAGGGCGAGCGCCTGACCACCAACCAGCGCCAGATCGGCACCGACACCAACGGGTTCTCGGCCGGCCTGGCGACGCTGTCCCGCTCGACCGTCCGCGGTCACGACAGCTCGACCGACTCGCTGCTGGTCACGCCGACCGGCCAGATCGACTCCTACGCGGGCGTCGGCCCCGACAACACCCTGGCACTCGGCATGAAGCCGGGCCGCACCTACCGCCTGACCGGCTGGATCTACGTGCCGGGCTCGACCGGCCTGAACCCGGACTTCGGTGACCGGGGCCTGCGGCTCGCCGGCTTCGTGAAGGTCGGGAACGACTACACCAAGACCACTTCCGGCAAGGCCGGCTTCACCGACGGCTGGCAGCAGCTCAGCGTCGACATGACCGTTCCCAAGGACGCCACCGAGGCGTTCTTCCGTCTCTACAACGGCTTCACCGCGGCGGACAAGCAGGTCTACTTCGACGACCTGTCGCTGAGGGAGATCGTCGCGCCGTTCGGCCCGCAGTGGGCCGGCGGTCCGATGGCGGGCGGCGGTTCGGACTTCCGCTCGCTGTCGTTCCCGCAGTCCGACCTGGTCGAGATCAAGGGCAACGACGACGCCTCGCTGACCTTCGCCAAGGGCACCGACGGCACGTTCTTCCCCGAGCCGGGGGCCGAGTCGCTCACCCTGAAGGCGGTGCCGGCCACCTCCGGCGCGATCGTGCTCAGCACCAACGGCTCCTGCCTGGAGGTGCCGAACGGCGCCGCGGGCAATGGCGCCACGCTGCGGCCCGCGCCGTGCACCAGCGCGCCCAACCAGCAGTGGAGCCGGGGCGACGACCTGACGCTGCGGCTGATGGGCTACTGCCTCGACAACCCCTGGGGCGCGGTCGACAACGGCACCCAGCTGGTGCTGTGGGGCTGCAACGGCGGAGACAACCAGAAGTGGGACGTCCGCACCGACGGCATGGTGCTCAACCACCAGTCCGGCAAGTGCCTGGACGCCGACCGGGGCGCCTCGATCTGGTGGTGCTGGGCCGGCCCGAACCAGGTCTGGGACGTCCAGACCAGCGGCACCACCTACGAGCTGACCGAGCCGGACGGGACCAAGACCGTCTTCGACCGGCAGGCCGGTTCGAACAGCTACCAGGTGGTCGGCGAGATCGGCCCCGGTGCCGCCTCGGCGACCCGCTACCAGTACGACACCGCCGACGGCCGGGCCCTGGTCAAGCGGGTGATCCCGCCGGTCGAGGCCGGCGTGGACGACGTGAACCGCTGCTCGGTGGACCCGCTGCCGCGCGGCTGCGAGGTCATGGAGTACGAGTACGCCATGACGACCACCGCCACCGCCACCGCGCCCGGTGATCACCTGGACCGCGTGAAGGCGGTCAAGGTGTGGTCGTGGAACCCGGCGACCTCCCGGCAGGAGGCCGTCGAGGTCGCGCACTACGCGTACGACGACAAGGGCCGCCTGGTCGAGACCTGGGACCCGCGGCAGACCAGCCCGCTGAAGACCGGCTACGCCTACGACGACGCGGGCCGGGTCGTCCGGACCACGGCGGCGGGGCACCTGCCCTGGAACTACGACTTCGGCAAGGCCGCGGCCGACCAGGACCCGGGGCGTCTGCTGAAGGTGCGCCGCGAGGCGCTGGCCCAGGGCAGCAAGGACCAGGTCAGCGGCGAGACCGCGATCACCGTGGTCTACGACGTGCCGCTGACCCGCGCCGCGGGCGGTCCGTACGACCTGGCGGGCGCGGACGTCGCCAGGTGGGCGCAGCTGGACGCGCCGACGGACGCCACGGCCGTGTTCGACCCGGAGGACGACCCGGGCACCAGCACCGCCACCCCGGCCAAGCCGGGCGCGGACGGCTACAAGCCGGCCGCCGTGCACTACCTGAACGCCAACGGCCAGGAGGTCAACACGGCCTCCCCGTCGGTGACGCCGGGCGGTGACATCGACACCAAGGAGTACGACCGCTACGGCCACGTCGTGCGCGCCCTGGAGGCGACCAACCGCGCGATCGCGCTCGGGACCCACCCGGACGCGGCCCGGTACGCGACCGAGCTGAACCTGCCGGCGGAATCCGCCGCCCGGGCGCGGCTGCTGGACTCGCGCACCGTCTACACCGCCGACGGTCAGGACGTCGTCGAGACGCTCGGCCCGGTCTACCGCGCCTCGCTGTCCGAGCAGGTCAACGGCCAGACAACCCCGGCCACCGTCACCGCGGAAGCCGAGAAGCTGCCGCAGCTCGGGGCCACGGTGCCGGTCCAGGTCGACAGCAACTGCTGCGGCCTCACCTGGTCCGGCGGCGCGCACCTGAGCGTGCGGGCCACCGCGGCCGGCGGCTACGACGTGGTGCGCGTCAGCGTTCCGGAGGAGGGTGAGTACCTGCTCTCCGGCCAGCTGACCAAGTACAACGACCACGGCATCGTGCAGTTCGCGATCGACGGGCAGAACCTCGGCCAGCCGATCGACACCTACGCCGCCGACCCGGCGGTGGTCGCGTACGCGACGGGTCAGGCGATCCGGCTGGCGCGCGGTGACCACGAGCTCAAGCTCACCATCACCGGCACCAACCCGGCGAGCCAGGGCGAGCGCTTCCACGCCGGCCTGGACACCGTCACGCTGACCAAGACCACCGTCAACCCGACCCTCCCGGCCGGCACCTCGGTGGTGGTCCGCGACCACAACACCAACACCTACGACGAGGGCAAGCCGGACGGCCAGGCCTACCACCTGGCCACCACCGTCACCGACGGCGCCCGGCTGGAGGGCTACGCCGACGACGCCGAGCTGCGGGTCACCAAGAACGGCTACGGCACCCCGATCGGCGGCACCGCCGGCTGGGTGGTGAAGAAGCCGACCACGGTGATCACCGACGCGCTGGGCGCCAAGCTCACCACCACCAACCGCTACGACGCGCAGGGCCACCCCGAGGAGATCCGGGTCCCCGGCTCCGACGCGGCCGACGCCGGCACCACCAGGTACACCTACTACACGGCGGGGGCCAACGCCGCGAACGCGGCCTGCGGCAACCGTCCCGAGTGGGCGGGCCAGTCCTGCGTCACCGCGCCGGGTGCGGACGTCACCGGTGCGGACGCGGCGCGGATGCCGACCACGCTGCCGGTCAAGCAGGTCACCCGGTACTCGCGCACCGGCAAGCCCGAGGAGGTCGTGGAGACCAACGCGGGCAAGACCCGGACGACGGTGACCGGCTACGACGCCGTCGACCGGACGGTGTCCACCGAGGTCACCTCCGACGAGGGCCAGGCGGTGCCGAAGGCCGTCACCGCCTACGACCCGGCGACGGGTGAGGTGCTGTCGACCACGGCGGGCGGCAAGTCCGTCACCATGGTCCAGGACGTGCTCGGCCGGACGATCTCGTACACCGACGCGGACGGCGCGACCACCACCACCGAGTACGACAGGTTCAGCAAGCCGGTCAAGGTCACCGACCCGACCGGCGTCACCACCTTCACCTACGACCGCGCCAAGGAGCCGCGCGGCCTGCTCACCTCGGTGAACGACAGCAGGGCCGGCGAGTTCACCGCGAAGTACAGCCCGGACGGCCAGCTCGTCGAGCAGACCTACCCCGGCGGCATCGTCCGCAAGGACACCCTGAACGCCTCCGGCAAGGCCGTCGCCCGCAGTTACACCCGCGCCTCGGACGGCACGGTGGTCTGGTCCCAGAGCAACGACCTGTCCACCCAGGCCCAGGTGGCGAGGACCACCAGCACCAACGGCACCAAGACCTACTCCTACGACCGGTTGGGCCGCCTGGTGAAGGCCGAGCAGAGCTCGGTCGCCACCGGCTGCACGACCCGCGCCTACACCTACGACGTCCACTACAACCGCACCGCCAAGGCGACCTCCGGCCCGGCCGGGGACGGCACCTGCACCACCGCCGGCGCCACGACGGTCAACTCCGCCTACGACAGCGCGGACCGGGTCACCGACGCGGGCTACACCTACGACGCGTTCGGCCGTACGCTCACCACGCCGACCGCGGCCGTCGGCTACCGGGTCAACGACCTGGTCGCCTCCCAGGAGACCGCGACCACGAAGCAGACCTGGAGCCTCGACCCGGTCGGCCGGCTCAACGGCAGCACCACCGCCGCCAAGCAGGCCGACGGCAGCTGGTCCACCACCGCCACCCGCGTCCACCACTTCGGCACCGGCGGCGACATCCCGCGCTGGACCGTCGAGAACGCGGCCGGCGCCTGGACCCGCAACGTCCCGGGCACCGACGGCGATCTGTCCGCGACCGTCACCGACCAGGGCACCGTCAAGCTCCAGCTCACCAACCTCTTCGGTTCGGTGGTGCTGGTCACCGACACCGCCCTGACCGGCCCCGTCCTCCTCGACTCCGACGAGTACGGCAACCCGACGGCGGGCACCCCCGCCGCCCGGTACGGCTGGCTCGGCGGCAAGCAGCGCTCCGCCGAGGCCCAGGACGGCATCGTCCTGATGGGCGTCCGCCTCTACAACCCCGCCACCGGCCGCTTCCTGTCCGTGGACCCCGTCCCCGGCGGCAGCGCCAACGCCTACGAGTACTGCATGGCCGACCCGATCGGCTGCACGGACCTCGACGGGCGCAAGGGCATCAAGGACTGGTGGAAGAAGAAGGGGTCGATGGTCGTCGGCAAGACCCTCGGCGCCGTCTCGGCCACCACCGGTGTCATGGGCATCTGGGTGCCGCAGATGAAGGCGGTCTCGGCAGTGACCGGAGGCCTGTCCACCCTCTCGTACGCCTCGGGCGGCCACTGGACGGAGGCCAAGCGGCAGGCGCGCAACACCGTGCTCAACGCGGCCGTCGGCGGCTTCGGACGGTTCGCCAACGCGTCCAAGTTCGCCGGCATGGCCGGCCGGTACAACAACCTGACCAAGGGCTGGTCCGCGGGCATCTCTGGTCTCGCGAAGGCGAGCGGGGCCAGCTACGCGCCGCGCACGTTCGCGGCGAGGTTCCACAAGTACGCACCGTGGGCGATCATCGGAGGGAACCAGCTGGCGACCAAGTACGAATACGTCTACTACAACAAGGTGCAGACGACGATCAACAGCGTCACCGAGCGCTTCCGGAGGTTCCGGGACCTGTTCGCGTGATGACGGCTTCTCCGGGAAGCCTCTGAAGGATCCGAAGTAGGCGTTGCCCGGCGACCGGTCGTGTCCGGTCGCCGGGCAACGCCGTATCCGCGCAGAGAGGAGCACGGCATGGCACCGATGTACGGTCCGCTCCGGTGCGAACCGGGCGGCGCACACCTGGGGCGCGGGGAGCGCACTGCCGGGGTGCCGGTCTTCGACCGGGACGGACTGCGTCAGGAGGGGACGGAGGGCTTCCGCTGGGAGGAGATCGAGGAACTCGACGTGGAGGTCCGGGACATCGGTCTCAAGTCCCTGGTGCAGAACACCGCGATGTTCCTCCTCACGATCGGCTCGGTGACCGAGCGGGCGCCGGGGACCGAGGACTCCTACCTCTGGCTGAAGCCGGCCGGCGGGCCGCCGGTGGTCTGGCCGTTCGAGGTGCCGACGAGGTCCGAGGCCCGCTGGAGCCCGGGCGCGGTGCGCCGGTTCGTCCGCCGCCTCGACGCCACCGGCCGGCGGACCCACCTTGGCTCGCCGGAGCTGGCCGCCAGCGTGGAGGCGCTGCGGCGGGTGCCGCGGTTCCCGCCGTGGCGGCGGGACCGGGCGGTCAACCGTCTCGTCGACGCGCTGCCGGCCCCCGGCGGCCGGGCGCGGGATCGGCGATGATGGAGTGGATGTGACGGGGCGTCCGCAGGCGTGTCGCCCGCCGCGTCCCGTGCACCGCGACCGCACCGGAGGCCTCATGGAGCACCGCCGCCACCGCGCCCTCGACCGCAATCTCGCCACGTCCGCGGACCGGGCGGACTACCTGGTGGAGCTCTCCAACGTCGTGCGCCGGACCGACCTCGGCGGTCCGGCGCCGCGGTCGCTGCACCGCCTGGGCCTGGTGGTGGACGCGCTCGTGCGGCTGACCGGGGACCGGGACGTGGCGGTCTACTGCGTGGCCGACCGCAGTCTGCTGGGCGGGCGGCGGGAGTTCGCCGAGGAGGCGGACGCCCGGACGCTGGCGCGGTGGGTGGCCGAGGGGCTGGTGGAGGAGGTGCCGGACGCCGACGAACGGGTGCTGGAGATCGCCGGCATGACCGGGATCCAGGTGGTCACCGCCGACCACTACGACGACCACCGGATCGAGCACCAGTGGATCCAGGGCAACACCTGGCAGTTCCTGCGCCCGGAGGCGGCTGGCCGGGGCGCGGTGCGGCTGGTGCCGCTGGACATGGGGTACCGGACGGGCGCGGAGATCTCCAAGAAGATGGAGCTGTCGGCGCTGAAGAAGCAGGGCCTGCTGACGGCCGCCGCCAAGCCGCTGGTCGAGGTGGTCGGGCGGGCCTGGCGCTGCCCGGAGGCCCGGTGCACGCTGTACAGCGTGCACCGGGGCGGGCGGGTGATGCTGCCGCGGATGCGCCGGGGCGTGCCGACCTGCGAACTGCACGGCGTACCGCTGCTCGACGACGGGGCCCGGCCCGGTGCCGCGCAGGTCAAGGTGGTGCTGGACGGCGAGTGCGTGGCCCGGTACACGCTGGACGAGGGGTCGCGCACGGCCGTCGGCCGGGCGCCGGGGGCGGCGCGGGACGGCATCGCGCTGCTCGGCCTGCTGGCGGCCGAGCGCGCGGCCCGGGTCAGCCGCCGGCACCTGACGGTCTCGGTGCGCGGCGGCTCGGTGACCGTGCGGGACACCAGCACCTACGGCAGCCGGATGCGGGTGGCCGGGCGGCGCGGTCACCTGGGCCCGTGGGAGCCGCTGGCACCGGGGACCGACCGGGCGTTCCGGCCGGGCGACGAGGTCGAGTTGACGCCCGGCCTGGTGCTGACCCGCAGCGGCCGCCGCTTCCCGGCCGAACTGGCCGGCACCTGGCAGGCCGAGGCGGCCCGCACCCCGTTGCCGCCGGGGGCCGCCGAGCCGACGCGCCACGTCTGACGTTCACGCGCTCCGCCGCCCAGGTGGCCTGACGTTCACGGGGCCTGACGTTCACAGGGGCTGACGCTCACACGCTGCGGTCCGCCAGGATCTCTCGGACGACGTGCCGGGCGTTGGCGGCCAGCGGCGGGTTGGTGGTGCGGTAGTAGGGCAGTTGGACGAGCGCGAGGGACAGCGCCCAGGCGCGGCCGCGTTCCCAGGTGGCGTCGTCGACGGCCAGGGTGGTGCGGTAGGCGGGGCGGGCGGTGGCCGGGAGCAGGCTCCAGGCGGGCAGCAGGTCGACGGTCGGGTCGCCGACACCCAGCAGGCCGAAGTCCAGGACGGCGCCGAGCCGTTGGCCGGTGACCAGCAGGTTGCCGGGGGTGAGGTCGCCGTGCACCCAGACGGCCGGCCCGGTGTGCTCGGGCAGCCGCAGGGCCTTGTCCCACAGGGCGGTCGCCGTCTCGGTGTCGATCACCCCGCGCAGCCGTCCGAGGGCGGCCCGGGTGGCGGCGTCGCGGCTCGACAGCGGCCCCGAACGCAGCGCCGGCGGAGCGTCCGGATCCGGTTCGGCGGCGCGCAACGCGGTGACGAAGTCGGCCAGGTCGTAGGCGAGTTGGACCGGATTGGAGACCGACCCGGGGGCCGGGTTGGTGCCGTCCAGCCAGCGCAGCACCGACCAGTCCCAGGGATAGCCGACGGTCGGCCGGCCGTCGCCGACCGGCGCCGGGACGGGCACCGGCAGCCGCCGGGCGAGGCGGGGGAGCCAGTACCGTTCGCGGCGGAGGTTCCCGGCGGCCCAGGCGGCCCGGGGGAGGCGGACGGCGAGTTCGGGCCCGAGCCGGAACATCGCGTTGTCCGTGGCGGTGGACCCGGCCTCGGCCAGCGGCAGGCCCCTCCACTGCGGGAACTGGGCGGCGATCAGCCGCCGCACCAGGCCGGTGTCGATGAGGGGTTCGTCGTCGTGCAGACGGTCGTGCAGGGGATCGTGCAGCGGGCTGTAGCGGTGGTCGTCGTCGTGCATGTGGTCGGGCGTCCGAGCGGCTGCGCACATGCCCGGCACTGTACGCCGCGACGGGCCCCGCGCTCAGGCGGATTTCGAACACTAGGGTGAGAACATGAGTATTTCGGGGAGGCGTTGGGTTTCGCGGGGGGCGCTCGGGATCGCGGCGGCGCTGGCGGGAGCCGCCGTGCTCGGCCGGGCGAACCGGGCCTCCGGCGGGCTGCTGGTGCTGCGCGAATGGCTGGACCACCCGGCGCTGTTCGGCACGCTGGTGCTCGCGCTGCTGTTCGTCGGCGTCCTGGCGTCGAACTGGAGGCCGTGGGCCAGGTTCGCCGTCGACGGTGTCATCGGCCTCATGCTGCTGGGTGCCGTACTCCTCTGGGTGTTCCTCGGGCCGCTGCTGACCGGCGGCGACGAGCGGACGATCCGCTCCGAGGCCGCGCCGGAGCGGTCGGACCGCCGCCTGGTGGTCGAGGAGGGGTACGCGCTGATCGACCCGTACTGGATCGTCTCGGTGGACGAGGGCTCCGGCCCGGGAACGCGCCGTTGGCACCTCGCGTACGTCAACGGCGACTGGCAGGGCATGCCCGAGGTCGGCTGGGACGGCCCGGACCGGATCAGGCTGGTGAAGGAGAAGGAGACCGTGCTGATCGGGCTCGGCCCGGACGGCGCTCCGGACCGCACCGTCGACGACGGCTACTGAGCGCGGCCGCGGGCGGCTCCGCCACGCCCGGGGTGCCGGGGCGGGGCGGGGGTGTCGGGGGTTGCTGCGAGAATGCCGGGGTACGGACAGCAACTCTGAAGAAGGTGACCGGCTTCGTGACCACGCCAGTCGAACAGGCGGCCCAGCGGGCCCAGCAGGCGATCGAGCGGAAGATCGCCGAGGAACTGGGCGTCCGCGAGGGGCAGGTGAAGTCGGCGGTCGAGCTGCTGGACGGCGGCGCGACGGTGCCGTTCGTGGCCCGCTACCGCAAGGAGGTCACCGGCTCGCTGGACGACGCGCAGCTGCGCACCCTGGAGGAGCGGCTGCGCTACCTGCGGGAGCTGGAGGAGCGGCGCGCCGCCGTCCTGGAGTCGATCGAGGCGCAGGGCAAGCTGGACGACGCGCTGCGCGCGCGGATCCTGGCCGCCGACTCCAAGGCGCGGCTGGAGGACATCTACCTGCCGTTCAAGCCGAAGCGGCGCACCAAGGCGCAGATCGCCCGTGAGGCCGGCCTGGAACCGCTGGCCGACACCCTGCTCGCCGACCCCACGCAGGACCCGGCCGCGCTGGCGGCGGGCTACCTGAACGAGGCGGTGGCCGACGCGCCGGCCGCGCTGGAGGGCGCGCGGGCGATCCTGGTCGAGCGGTTCGGCGAGGACGCCGACCTGGTCGGCTCGCTGCGCGAGCGGATGTGGACGCGCGGGCGGATGGTCGCCACCGTCCGCGAGGGCAAGGAGCAGGAGGGCGCGAAGTTCGCCGACTACTTCGACTTCTCCGAGCCGTACACCAAGCTCCCCTCGCACCGCATCCTGGCGATGCTGCGCGGCGAGAAGGAGGAGGTGCTGGACCTCGACCTGTCCCCGTACGACGGCGAGGAGGCCGGCGACCTGCCCGGCGCCAACGACTACGAGCAGCGGATCTCCGCCCGCTTCGGCATCGCCGACCACGGCCGCCCGGCCGACAAGTGGCTGGGCGACACCGTCCGCTGGGCCTGGCGCACCCGGATCCTGGTCCGGCTCGGCATCGACCTGCGCGGCCGGCTGCGCGCGGAGGCCGAGGACGAGGCGGTGCGCGTCTTCGCCGCCAACCTGCGGGACCTGCTGCTCGCCGCCCCGGCCGGCACCCGCGCCACGATGGGCCTGGACCCGGGCTTCCGCACCGGTGTGAAGGTCGCCGTGGTGGACGCCACCGGCAAGGTGGTCGCGTACGACACGATCTACCCGCACCAGCCCGCCAACAAGTGGGACGCGGCGCTGGCGACCCTGGCGGCGCTGGCGAAGAAGCACGACGTCGACCTGGTGGCGATCGGCAACGGCACCGCCTCCCGGGAGACCGACAAGCTCGCCGAGGACCTCATCAAGCGCCACCCGGAGCTGAAGCTCACCAAGGCGATGGTCAGCGAGGCCGGCGCCTCGGTCTACTCGGCGTCCGCCTTCGCCTCGCAGGAGCTGCCGGAGCTCGACGTGTCGATCCGCGGCGCGGTCTCGATCGCCCGCCGGCTGCAGGACCCGCTGGCCGAACTGGTCAAGATCGACCCCAAGTCGATCGGCGTCGGCCAGTACCAGCACGACCTGAGCGAGGTGAAGCTCTCCCGCTCGCTGGACGCGGTCGTCGAGGACTGCGTCAACGCCGTCGGCGTGGACGTCAACACCGCCTCCGCCCCGCTGCTCACCCGGGTCTCCGGCATCACCGGCACGCTGGCCGACAACATCGTCGCCCACCGGGACGCCAACGGCCCGTTCCGCACCCGCAAGGCGCTGAAGGACGTGTCCCGGCTCGGCCCGAAGGCCTTCGAGCAGTGCGCGGGCTTCCTGCGGATCCCCGGCGGCGACGACCCGCTGGACGCCTCCAGCGTGCACCCGGAGGCCTACCCGGTGGTGCGCCGGATCCTCGCCGCGACCGGCGGGGAGCTGCGCGAGCTGATCGGCAACAGCGGGAGGCTGCGCACCCTGCGTCCGGGCGACTTCGCCGACGACACCTTCGGCGTCCCGACCGTCACCGACATCCTCGGCGAGCTGGACAAGCCGGGCCGTGACCCGCGTCCGGCCTTCCGCACCGCGACCTTCAAGGAGGGCGTCGACAAGATCGGCGACCTGGAGGTCGGCATGGTGCTGGAGGGCGTGGTGACCAACGTGGCCGCGTTCGGCGCCTTCGTCGACGTGGGCGTCCACCAGGACGGCCTGGTGCACGTGTCGGCGCTGTCGAAGAACTTCGTCAAGGACCCGCGCGAGGTGGTCAAGCCGGGCGACATCGTGACCGTCCGGGTGACCTCGGTGGACGTGCCGCGCAAGCGGATCGGGCTCACCCTGCGCCTGGACGACGAGGTGGGGCGCGGCGGCGAGGGCGGCGGGCGCGGTGGCGACCGCCAGGCCCGTCCGCCGCGCCAGGAGCGCCGCGGCGGTCAGGGCGGCGGTCAGGGTGCTCAGGGCGGTGGGCGCGGGCAGGACCGCCGCGACCGCGGTGACCGGGGCGGCTCCGGCGGGTCGGCGCCGCTGGGCAACAGTGCCATGGCGGACGCGCTGCGCCGGGCCGGGCTGGCCGGCGGCGGCGCCTCGGAGGACCGCCGCTCCGGCGACCGCCGTTCCGGGCGGCGCTGAGCACCCGGCCTTCCCGCGCGGGGGCGGCCCGCATGGCGAGCAGCATCGGCGCGATCATCTCGGGCGGGGAGCTGAGCGC
>NZ_JBEPAM010000079.1:0-24635 GCF_040298605.1 Kitasatospora sp. NPDC001527
GGGGGGCGCGCGGGCACCGGGGCGCTCCCCGCACCAGCGGCCCCGGGGGGGGGGGCACAGCCCCCCCCGGCGGGGGGGGGGGGGGGGGGCGCCGGGGGGGGGGTCGGCCGGGCGCGCGGGACGGGAAGGACGCGGGACGGGACGGACGCGGGGACGTGAGGAACGCGGGACGGCGGATCCGGAGCCGTCAGGCCTTGCTCAGCCAGGCGGTGGCGTTCAGGGCGAGCGCGGCGTCGGTGCCGGCCGGGTCGTTCCAGCCGTCGTGCAGGTTGTTGTGCGGCTGCCCGGTGCCGTCCTCCGGCGGTGAACTGTCGCCCCAGACGGCGATCCGGCCGTCACCGAAGGTGCTGGTGACGAAGAAGGCGCCGGTGTTCCCGGAGGAGCCGGGCCGGTAGACGATGCCCTTGACGGTCGGGTTGTCGGCCGGGTGCAGGGTCATCGTGGTCCCGTCGCGGATGATCGAGCCGGTGACGGTGCCGAACGGGCCGTGCAGCACCGGGTCGGCGGGGTCGTCCACCGCGCGCGGGTTCTCGTTGTGGATCTTCGCGAGGTCGACGCTGAACCCGAAGGGGTCGCTGTTGTCGACGCCGTTGTCGGCCATCAGGTCGTTGATGATCGCGGGCGAGTCGATGCCGTCGTTGTTGCGGTCGCTCAGGGTGTGGTCGGAGATCAGGAAGAGCCCGCCGCCGTTCTGCACGAAGTGCATCAGGGCGCTCTTTTCCGCCTCGCTGAACCGGATGTTGGGCTCGGGGATCACGACGGTGTCGAAGTTGGCCAGGTCGAGCGGGGCGCCGGTGCCGAAGGTGAAGGTGCCGCCGGGCGGCAGGGTCTTCAGGCTGTACTGGCCGGTCCGCTGCAGGTCGACGCCCCAGGAGGACAGGGCGCCGGTCCAGCTCTTGTCGGAGGTGGGGACGGTGTTCTCGCCCAGCGGGTCGGGCTGGGCGGTGGAGACGATCCAGTCGGCGTTGCCGGCCGTCTCGGCCTTGCTGTTGTCGAACAGCACCCGGTGAACCGTGGTGGCGGCGGAGGCGGTGGGGCCGGGGGCGCTGGGCGCCGTGAGGCCGACGGTGACTAAGGCCGTCGCGAGCAGTGCGGCGGCCGTGCGCAGGCGGGGCATGAGCGGTACCTCCCGGGGGACGAGCGCGCGGGAGGTGAGGCCGGTACTCCCATCATCCTCCTGTTCGTCCGCCACCCGGTGACCGAGTCGTAATTGCGCATGACTTGCAACTAATTACCGGGAGGGGGAAAGATGGCCCGGCTTCGACGCCCCCACGAAAGGACCCCCCGATGACCGGCCCCCGCTGGCGCGACAGGCTCACCCGTGAGGAGTGGATCCGGCTGGCAGGCATGGGCGGCTTCATCCTCGCCCTGCACGTGATCGGCTGGTTCACCCTGCTCGCCCTCGTCGCGCCCGAGCACTACGACGTCGGCGGCCAGGTCTTCGGCGCCGGAATGGGCCTCACCGCCTACACCCTGGGCATGCGGCACGCCTTCGACGCCGACCACATCGCCGCCATCGACAACACCACCCGCAAGCTGATGGGCCAGGGCAAGCGCCCGCTCTCGGTCGGCTTCTGGTTCTCGCTGGGCCACTCGTCGATCGTCTTCGGGCTCTGCGCGCTGCTCGCCTTCGGCATCCGCTCGCTCGCCGGCCAGATCGAGTCGGACGACTCCACCCTGCACGAGACCACCGGGCTGATCGGCGTCACCGTCTCCGGCACCTTCCTGCTGGCCCTCGGCCTGATCAACCTGGGCGCGTTCAACGGCATCCTCAAGGTGTTCCGCCGGATGCGCGAGGGCGAGTTCGACGAGGCGGAGCTGGAGGCGCAGCTGGAGAAGCGCGGCCTGATGAACCGCATCCTCGGCCGGGTGACCAGGGCCGTCACCAAGCCCTGGCACATGTACCCGGTCGGCCTGCTGTTCGGCCTGGGCTTCGACACCGCCACCGAGGTGTCGCTGCTGGTGCTGGCCGGCGGCGCGGCGGCGTTCCAGCTGCCCTGGTACGCGCTGCTGGTGCTGCCGGTCCTGTTCGCGGCGGGCATGAGCCTGCTGGACACCATCGACGGCTCGTTCATGAACTTCGCCTACGAGTGGGCGTTCTCCAAGCCGGTCCGCAAGATCTACTACAACCTGACCGTCACCGGCCTGTCGGTGCTGGTCGCCCTGGTCATCGGCTCGATCGAGCTGATCGGGCTGCTCGGGGAGAAGCTCGACGTCACCAGCGGGCCGGTCGCCTGGATCGGCGAGCTGGACCTCGACCTCGTCGGCTACGCGATCGTCGGCCTCTTCGTGCTCACCTGGGTGGCGGCGATCGCCTACTGGAAGCTCGGCAACGTCGAGGAGAAGTGGTCGGCCGGGCTGACCGCCGCGGCCGCCGAGAAGGCCGAGTAGGCCGCGCGGGCCGAGGAACGCGCGGGCCGAGCGGCGCGCGGGAGCGGGAACGCGGGAGGCCCGCCCGACCTGGTGGTCGGGCGGGCCTCCGCTTTCGGCCGACGGTCTCAGCCGGGTGTCCGGATCAGCAGCCGTACGTCCAGGACCGCACGCCCGGGAAGGGCAGCGAGTTCCAGCCGGCCGCGCCGATGGCGATCGCCAGGCACTTGCGGTGGTAGTACGCCTTCGAGGCCATGTGCTGGACGTAGCCGGAGTAGGCGCCCGCCGCGAGGGCGAAGCCCGCGCCGACCGGTCCGAGCAGGCCCACGCCGACCCAGATCGGGCCGTAGACGTAGTGGGCGTTGCGGCCGATCTTCCCGGTGTACGCGCGGTTGAAGTAGAAGGTGAGCTGCGCCAGGTACTTCAGGCCGCGCCAGCCGAAGTGCGCCTCCATGTGGGCCCAGAGACGGCCCCAGGAGTAGTAGCGGGTCTTCGACCAGCTCCAGCGCCCGTCCAGGTCGAAGGAGTTCACCGGGTCGGTCGGGTAGGTGTAGGCGTTGGCGTTGCCGCCCGGGACCGGGTCGGCCTGCAGGAACCGGCCGAGGCTCGGGTCGTACAGCCGCGAACCCATCAGGATGACGCCGGTGGCGGTGGTGGAGTCGCGCTGCTCGCCGCCGACCCAGCCGTAGCCGGTCACCGGGCCGCTGAGGCTGACGCCGTACTCGTCGAAGACGCGCACGCTCAGCGACTGGGCCGGGTCCAGCGGGAGCTGGACGGACACGTCACCGTGCAGGTTGGTGAGCTGCAGGACGGTGCCGTCGGTGGCACCCGTGATGGCGCCGAGCGTGCCGCCGAGGTCGGTCACGCTGCGGGCGACCGCGCCGTTGCCGGCCTTGGACCAGCTGGGGCTGTCGCAGGCGCAGCCGTAGTGGTTCACGCTGGTGGCCGTGGTGCTCCAGGTGCCGTCGCCGGCCTGGGTCTCGGTGGTGCGGGAGGCCAGGCGGCCGGCCGCGTCCAGCGCCCAGGTGCTGCGCTGGGTGCCCGAGGTCTCGGTGCGGACCAGGTCGTTGGCGTAGTAGCCGAACTGGGCGCCCTTGGGGTGGGTGGTGGTGCGGCCGAAGGCGTCGTAGACGGCGCCCTTCAGACGGTCGGCCGAGTCGTACAGCGAGCCCACCGTGCTGGTGGTGGAGTCGACGGTGGCCGGGTCGCAGTCCTCCTTGGTGGTGGTCAGCGCGGTCCGGTTGCTGTTCTTGTCGAACGTGTAGGCGCGGGTGGTGCAGCCGTCCAGGGCCTTGTCGGCGGCCTTGGTGAGGCGGCCGGAGGCGTCGTAGCCGAAGGCCGACTCGATGCTGGCGCCGGCGGTCAGCGCGTGCCCGGCCTGCTGGCCGTGGGCGGTGAAGTCGGCGTAGTCGGCGAGGACGACGGTGCCGTCGGCGGCGGTGTAGACCTTGCCGGTGAGGATGCCCTGGGTGTCGTAGCTGTTGGTCAGGACGTAGCCGCCGGGCAGGTTCTGCTTGGTGAGCCGGCCCTCGGAGTCGTACTCGGCGGTCATGGTGCCCGCCACCGAGTCGGTGAGCGACTGCGGCCGGCCGTAGCCGTCGTAGGCCAGGGTGGTGGTGGACGGGGCCGAGTCGCTGTGCTTGACCGGGCGGTCGGCCACGTCGTACTCGGTGGTGGTGACGCTGCCGGCGCCGTCGTCGTAGCCGATGACGCGGCCGAGCTTGTCGTAGGCCGTCTTCACGGTGGCGGTGCCGTCGGAGGTGCTGACGATCCGGCCGGTGGCGGCGTCGTACACGGTGGTGGTCTCCGGCACCGCGGTGCCGGTGCCGCCGGTCACCGCGACCTTGGTGGTGCGGCCGGCCGCGTCGGTGGTCGTGGTGGTGGTGCGGGTGACGCCGTTCGAGGTCTCCCGGACCACGGCCGGACGGCCGTAGCGGTCGTACTCGGTGGTGCTGGTCGGGATCTCCGCCGGGTTGCCGCCGGCGTCGGTCGCCGCGGCGGCCGGGCCGGTGGTGCAGGGCAGGTCGGCCCACTCCGGGCGGGCGGCGCAGGCGCCGGTGCCGGTGGCGGACCAGTAGGTGGTGACGGTGGTGCCGACGTCGGTGCCGTTCGACTTGGGCAGGGAGGTCCGGACGGCCCGGCCCTGGGAGTCGTACGCGACGGTCTTGGTGAGCTTCAGGCCCGCCGGGTCCTCGGTGGTCTGGGTGGCCAGACCCTTGGCCCAGTCGTAGGCGGTGGTGGTGATCCGGACGTCCGCGTCGGCGGCGTAGCCGTCGACGCGCGCGCCGATGGCGGCCGTGGTGGGCTCGTTGCTGACCGCGGCGTCGGCCGGACGGCCCTCGTCGTAGGCGGTCGCGGTGTGCGTCCGGGCCGGGACCTCGTCGCCGGCCGGGCGGGCCGGGCTGGAGCCGGAGGCGGCCAGGTCGCGCTCCAGGGTGACCAGGTGCAGCGGGCCGAACTCGTCGGTCTGCCGCTCGCCGTCCGCGGAGTAGACGGTCAGGGTGGACAGCGCCTGGGCGCGGTCGGCGGTGCTCGCCTTGTCGAGGCCGAGCGCGCCCAGCTTGGCCAGGCCCTCCGGGGAGGTGGACAGGGCCAGGGCCCGGTTCTCCGCGCTCAGCTTGCGCACCGAGTTGCCGAAGGCGTCGTACTCGGTGGTGGTGACGCCGCCCGCGGCGGCGGTGTTGACCTCGCGGCCGGAGGCGTTGGTGTAGGTGATGGCCGCCTTGGCGAAGTCGCCCGAGCCGAGCAGACGGCCGTCGTGGCTGGCCGGCGGCGCGTCGGCGGGGAAGATCGCGGTGGCGTCGGTGGGCGCGTTGGTCTGGCCCCACGCGGCGACGTCCGTGATGCCCAGCTTGTACGGGGCGTTGGCGCCGCTCAGCGGCACGTCGTAGACCAGGTTGGTGGCGGCGGTGCCGTTCACCACGTCGGCGCTGCCCTGCTGGAGGGACGGCCGGGAGGCCGCCAGCAGCATGCCCTCACCGGCGGTGGCGGCGTTGCCGGCCTTGCCGTAGGTGAAGGTCCAGGGGAGCTCGCCGGACGGGGTCAGGGTGATGACCCGGCCGGCCGCGTCGTAGCTGTACGCGGTCTTCAGCGCGGGGCTGGTCCGCGGGTCCCACTGCTCGCGCAGGCGGGTCATGTCGTCGTAGCGGTACTCGGCGACGGCGACCGGGGTGGCCGCGGTGGCACCCGGCATGTTGGACCAGAGCCGGACCTGCTTCACCTGGCCGGCCACGTCGCCGAGCGCGGCGGTGGTGGCGGTGGTGGCGTCGGCGTAGACGTACTCCAGGACCCGGCAGCCGTTGGCGGCGGGGTTGGTGGCGCAGGTGGAGTTGGCGACGGCCGTGGTCGGCGCGACGACGAACTTCGGACGGGCCAGGGTCTTCCCGCCGACGACGACCTTCTCCGAGACCACGGTGGTGGTGGAGTTGTCGGTGGCCGTCGAGGAGGCGGTGACCTGCCAGGTGGTGGCGGCCGGGTCGACCTTGGCGAAGGTCGTGGTGGCGCCGTTGGTGCTCTTCAGGGTGAAGGTGCCGGTGAGAGCGCCGGTCAGGGCGAGCGTCTCCGCGCCGGGCTCGGGCTTCCAGCCGCCGCCGGCGGTGGCGGTGAAGCCGGTCTCGTGGCCGGTGGCGTCGACGATGGACACCGAGGTGGGCGAGGTCTGCCGGACGTACGCCCAGTCCGAGGAGGTGAGCTCGGCCATGGTGCCGGCGCTCCACTGCGGGCCGAAGATGGCCGCCTGGCCCTCCTGCGCGGCGCCGTTCTCGGGGTGCCGGGAGGAGTAGGTGCGGCCGGTGCTCAGACCAAAGGCGGAGGCGTCGGTCGCGGTGAGGGTGTAGTCACCGGTGAGGGTGTTGACCCGGCCCGGGCCGACCTCGGCGTCCGGCGCGTTGCCGCCGTTGCGGTCGACGGTGATGGTGTTGGGCTCCGAGGCGTCGGTGCCGGTGCCGATGGTGAAGACGGCGCGGACGTCGACCGGGCCGTCGGTGGCCAGGGTGTCGGTGATGTTCCAGGTCAGCGGCGCGGGCTTGCCGCCGGTGACCGCGAACGGCCAGGCGGTGACGGCGCCGCCGGTGGCGGTGGTGACGTTGGCGACCGGGATGTCGGTCCAGGCGGCCGTCTCACCGCGGCGGTACTGGTAGCGCACACCGGTCGCGGCGCTCTGGCCCTCGGCCGCCAGCGTGGTGCGGCGGGCCGAACGCTCGCCGGCGCCGGGCGAGGTGAGGGCGGCGCCCTTGCCCGCGTTGAACACGTAGGTCGTGTCCGCGGAGGCGTTGCCGGCCGCGTCACGGGTGTGCGCGGTGACGGTGTGCTGGCCGCCCTTGAAGGTGAGCGCGGCGGACACCGGCGCGCCGGTGGTCGCGACGGTCACCCAGGCGCCGCCGTCCAGCCGGTACTGGACGTCCTTCACGTCGGCGGTCGGCGGGGTGAAGGTGAAGGAGCCGGTGAAGTTGCCGGAGGCGTCCGGGGAACCGGCCCACTGGCCGGCCGGGAAGTCGCCGGAGGAGACGGCGGTGGTGGCCGGGGCGGTGGTGTCCACCGTGAACGTGCGGAAGCCGGACCAGGCGCTGTTGACGGTGCCGTCCCCGGAGCGGGAGCGCCACTTGTAGCCGCCGGCCGGCAGCGCGGTGGTCGGGGTCCAGGTGAAGGTCGATCCGGAGGCCGCCCAGGCGCTGTGGCCGGACTGCAGGGCGGCGGTGCCGTTGGCGGCCCAGATCTCGAAGTCGAGCACGACGTTGCCGCCGTCGGGATCGGTGGCCTTGGCCGACAGGGTCGGCGTGGAGTCGCCGGTCAGCGCGCCGTTCGCCGGGGAGATCAGGGTGGAGACGGCCGGGGCGGTGTTGTAGGTCACCGACAGGTACGGCGTGTTGGAGGCCGCGTTGCCGGAGTAGAACTTCTTCCAGCCGTACGGGTCGCTCTCGTCGGTGGCCCGGATGCCCATGGTGTTGCTGGCGTTGCCGTTGCCGGCCCAGGCCTGCACCAGCGAGGTGATGTCGGTGTTGGTCCAGCCGTCGGCGCAGGCGCTGGAGTAGCCCTTGGTCGCCGTGGTGGAGGCCCACTTGCGGTTCCAGCCGGGCTGGGACGTCCAGCGGGTGGCGGTGGTCGCCGAGCCGGTGTCCCAGATCTCCCAGCTCTTGGCGGTGCAGGACCAGGAGTGGAACTCGTACAGGTTGAGCTTGGCGGCGGTGACCTTCTTGCCGCTGATGGTGCCCATCGGGAACTGCAGGAAGGAACGGGCCACCTGGCCGGAGCCGTTGTTGCCCAGCTTCAGCTCGGTCTGCGAGGAGACGTCGGTGCCGTAGCCCTCCTGGACGAAGGTGTCGAAGCCGACGCCGATGTTGACCGCCGGGTCGACGGTGACCGGGTACTGGGTCTTCGGGTCGTTGAGGAACGCCGCGTCCGGGGTGAGCGTGAGGTCGACGGCGTTGCCGCGCTGGGTGACCTTCAGGGCGACCGGGGCGGTGTGGGTGTGGTCGCCGGAGCGCTCGTCCACCTGCGCGTCCCACATCACCGGGGCGGGCAGCTGGCCCTTCTCCTCGCCGGTCTTCGGGTCGAGGAAGGAGACCGAGTTGTCCGCGTTGTGGCGGGCCTGCAGGCCGGCCGCGTCCAGGGTCATCGTGACGGTGCCGTTGGCGCCGACCGCGGTGCGGTTCTTGAGCTCCAGGAACTGCTCGAAGCCGGTCCGGGTGGACTCGATGACCAGGTCGGTCGCGGTGAGCGCGTTCTCGTAGCGGGCCTTGGTGCCGTCGATGACGGGGGCCGGCAGGGTGCCGCGCCAGGACAGCGACATGCTGGTGCCCTGGCCGTTGTCCAGCGAGACCAGGGGGACGGCCGGGGCCTGCTGGTCGCCGGCCGGCGCGCCGGCGGCCTTGAACTTGGACGCGGCGGCGGGCGGGGTGGCGCCGGCCAGCGAGAGGCCGAGCGGGTGGCCCTTGGCCTTGACCGAACCGTCGGGCTGCGGGGCCAGGTTCACGTCGATCGGCTGGAGCTTGCCGGACTTGTCCTTGTACCGGACCGGGCCGGTGGCCATGTCCAGGGTGGTGGTGCCGTCCGGGTTGACCCAGGTGGTGGTGGACTCGGTGCGCTCGCCGACCACCTCGATCCGGCGGTTCTCCAGCCGGGCCTTGAGGTGGGCGGAGGCGATGTCCTGGGCCTCGGCGGGGCCGAGGGCCTTCGTGGACTCGGGGGCGGCGGGCTTGTCCTGGCTGACGGCGACGGCCTGGCCGGTCGTCATGAGGACGGCGCCGGCCTCGGCGGCGAGCACCACGGTCAGCGCGATCGCGGTGTTGCGCAGCACGCCGTTGCGGCGGCGTGACGCGGGGGCGGCTGGCACGGTGCCCCCGGCGCGGGGCCGGGGTGGTGTGCCGGTCGGGTGAGACATGGAGCTCCTCGACGGTCTTGTGTGAGGGGGGTTCGTTGTCGACGGCGACGCGCGCCCGTCCACGCGGGCACGGCTGCGCGGACCCGGGGGACCGGGCCTGGGCGGGCCGTGCTTATGGGCGTGCGCATGCCATGAGGCCGATCATGGTGGTAGGCATGAATCGGCCAAACTTGCGAGTGAAGGCAACCGCCCGAAAACGGACGGAAGATCAGGAAGTGCCTGGCGGAAGGCCCCGCGGCCTACGGTGGAGCCGCCACCGCGTAGCGGCGCGCGGGACCCTCCGCCAGAGCCCGGTCGAGCAGGGCGTGGGCCCGCAGCTCGGCCGCCTCCCGGTCGGGCGCTCGGACGTACAGCACCAGGCCGACGCCTCCCGGGACGGCTCGGGCGCGCACGTGTTCCAGGCCGTCGCCCGGAACCGCGCGTGCCCACAGGGCGCCCTGGACGTCGGCGGGTCCGGCCTCGCCCGTCGGCGCGGTCGAGACGTCCAGGAGAGTCAGATGGACGGCGAACACGTGAACGGTCAGTCCCAGCCGATGCCCGGGCCGTCGGCCTGGGCGGTGTCCCAGCCGATGATCCTGACGGCCGGGCCGTCCCAGCCGATGCCCGGCCCGTCCCAGCCGATCCCCGGCCCGGCGGCGGGGGCGGTCGCGGCGAGGGTGACGGCGGCCGGCGCGGCCGGCGCGGCCTGCGGGGCCGAGAAGGCCGGGGCGGCGGCGGTGGCGAGGGAGAGTGCGAGGGCGGCGACGGCGAGCAGCCGGACGGTCATCGGCACGGCGGTTCCTGTTCTGTGCACGGTGGTTCAGGGCGTGTGGGCGGTGCGTTGCGCGCAGACCGAATACTTCCGGTGCCGGGCCCGCCGCGGGAGGGAGATCGGCGGGCAGCATCCGGCCAGGCAGCATGCTGCAACCCCGCGACGGCAACCGGGGGGTGGCGCGCCCGGCCGAAACCGTCGCGGGAACAGACCGGACGGTCTGGTTCTGGGTGGGTGACCGGATCGCCTCTTGTGGCGGAGGGATCACCGGCGGAGGATCGGGGATCGGCGACCCGGGCGGACAAACCGTCCGGGTGGGGGGATGCTGTGACGATCAGGGGTCGCTGACGTGCTGGAACTACTGGGCCTGGACGCCACCGCGGAAGCCGTGTACCGCGAGATGCTCGCGGACCCGCAAGGCGGAGTGGCCGAACTCTGCGAACGGCTCGACCTCGCCGAACCCGTCGTCCGGGCGGCCCTCGACCGCCTCGCCGACCTGACCCTGCTGCGCGCCTCCCGGGAGCGCCCGGGCGCCCTGTGGCCGGTCAGCCCGGAGCGCGGGCTGGAGCTGCTGCTGCGCCGCCAGGAGGAGGAACTGGCCCGCAGGCAACAGGAGCTGGCCGTGTCCAGGGCCGCCGTCGCGCGCGCCGTCGCGGAGTACGCCACGCTGCGCTCGGCCACCCTGGTGGACGGCGGCGAGCGGCTGGTCGGCCTCGACGCCATCCAGGCCAAGCTGGAGGTGCTGACCGCCCGGCTGACCACCGAGTGCCTGGGCGTGATGCCCGGCGGCGCGCAGTCCGCCGCCAGCCTGGCCGCCTCCCGGCCGCTCGACGAGGACGCGCTGCGCCGCGGCGTCAGCCTGCGCACCATCTACCAGGACAGCGTGCGCAACGACCCGGAGACCTTCGCCTACACCCAGTGGATGACCACCCTGGGCGGCCGGGTGCGCACCGCCCCGGTGCTGCCGCCGCGGATGCTGGTCTTCGACGGGATCACCGCCGTGGTGCCGATCGACCCGGAGAACACCCGGGCCGGCGCGCTGTGCACCGAGGAGCCGGGCATCGTCGCCTCGCTGGTCGCGCTGTTCGAGCAGACCTGGGAGACGGCCGTCCCGCTCGGCGGGGACCCCCGCCCCGAGGACACCGCCACCGGCCTGAGCCCCGGCGAGCGCGAGCTGCTGCGGCTGCTGTCCACCGGGCTGACCGACGACGCGGCGGCCAAGCGGCTGGGCGTCTCGGTGCGCACGGTGCGCCGGCAGATGGCGGCGCTGATGGAGCGTCTGGAGGCGGCCAGCCGCTTCGAGGCGGGCCTGAAGGCCGCTCAGCGGGGCTGGCTGTAGCGGCCGTCACGGCTTGCGGGCAACGGTCGGCGGACGTAACGGAGAAGTTCACTTCCGGGCTCTTGTCCGGCCATTTTCTACGCGCGTATCTTTGGGCGCTGCGGGGGACGGTTCCCGGCTTCCGCACGGCTTTCTACGCGGGTAGCGGGGCAGTGCGCGCGGTGCGCCCGGCCGACCGACCCTCACCCACAGCTAGGAGTCCCGTTCCGGTGACCACCCCCACTGCTCCCCGTCCTCGTTCCCGCCGCGCCCTGCTGCGCGCGGCGGTCGTCCCGGCCGGCCTGGCCGCCTCCCTGGTGCTGGCCCCGCTGCCGGCCGCCGTGGCCGCGCCCTCCGCCGACGCGTTGATCGCCGAGGTCTACGGCGGTGGCGGCAACTCGGGCGCCACCCTGAAGAACGACTTCGTCGAGCTGGCCAACAAGGGTGGCGCCGCCTTCGGCCTGGACGGCTGGAGCGTGCAGTACATATCCGCCGCCCCCGGCGCCAACTCCCAGTGGGGCGTCACCCCGCTGACCGGGTCGATCGCCCCCGGCGGGCGCTACCTGGTCGCCGAGTCGGCCGGCGCCGCGGGCACCGTCGAGCTGCCCACCCCGGACGCGGCCGGCTCGCTCGCGCTCTCCGGCACCGGCGGCACCGTCGCGCTGGTGCGCGGCACCGACCCGCTGACCTGCAAGACCGCCGCCGACTGCGCCGCCGACCCGCGGGTGCGCGACCTCGTCGGCTTCGGCACCGCGGTGGTCCACGAGGGCCCGGCCTCGGTGCCCGGCGCCTCCAACACCGCTTCGGTGGCCCGCAAGGCCGGGCTGCCGGACACCGACGACAACGCGGCCGACCTCGCGGCCGGCGCCCCGACGCCGACCAACAGCCGCGGCGAGGTCGCCGAGGGCTCCACCCCGACCGGCCCGACCGAGCCGGGAACCGTGCGGATCCACGACATCCAGGGCCGCACCCGGCTCTCGGAGCGCACCGGCAGGACCGTCGCGGGCGTGCCCGGCATCGTCACCGGCGTGCGCGCGTACGGCTCCAAGGGCTTCTGGATCCAGGACGCCGCCCCGGACGCCGACCCGGCCACCAGTGAGGGCGTCTTCGTCTACACCGGCTCCGCCAACCCGACCGTCAAGGTCGGCGACGCGGTGCTGGTCACCGGCAAGGTGACGGAGTACTACCCGAACTTCAACGGCGGCTCGCAGTCGCTCACCCAGCTGAGCGGCCCGGCCGTCACCGTGGTCTCCTCCGGCAACCCGCTGCCGGCCCCGGTGGTCGTCGACACCCGCAACATCCCCGGCACCTATTCCCCGGCGGCCGGTGCGGACGGCACGATCAACGGCGTGGCCCTGGACCCGGAGACGTACACCCTCGACTTCTACGAGTCGCTGGAGGGCATGCTCGTCGAGGTCCGCGACGTGCGGGTGGTCCAGGCCACCGACAAGTACAACGAGCTGTGGGTCGCGGCCGACAAGCAGGACCAGAAGAGCAAGCGCGGCGGTCTGCTCTACGAGTCCTACGCCGAGCCGAACGTCGGCCGTCTGATGGTCCAGCAGCAGGCGCCGGTCTCCCAGCAGCCCTTCCCGGTCGCCAACGTCGGCGACGTGCTGACCGGCACCACCAGCGGCCCGCTGGACTACAACCAGTTCGGCGGCTACACCCTGGTCGCCGGCACCCTCGGCGCGCTCCAGGACAACCACCTGCAGCGCGAGGTCACCGCCCAGGCCGGCGAGCGCGAACTCACCGTCGCCACCTACAACGTGGAGAACCTGGCGGCCACCAACCCGGACGCCAAGTTCGCCGAGCTGGCCGCCGGTGTCGTCACCCACCTGCGCTCGCCCGACATCGTCGCCCTGGAGGAGATCCAGGACAACAACGGCGCCAAGAACGACGGCACGGTGGACGCGAGCCAGACCGTCGGCAGGTTCGTCGCCGCGATCAAGGCGGCCGGCGGCCCGGCGTACGACTGGCGCTCGGTGGACCCGCAGGACGGCAAGGACGGCGGCGAGCCCGGCGGCAACATCCGCCAGGTCTTCCTGTTCAACCCGCAGCGGGTCTCCTTCACCGACGTCCCCGGCGGCACCGCCACCACCGCCGTGGACGTCTCCGGCACCGGCGCGGCCGCCTCGCTGACCGCCTCGCCCGGCCGGATCGCCCCCGCCGACGCCGCGTGGGCCAACAGCCGCAAGCCGCTGGTCGGCCAGTTCTCCTTCCGCGGCAAGAAGGTCTTCGTCATCGCCAACCACTTCAACAGCAAGGGCGGCGACCAGGGCATCGACAGCCGCTTCCAGGCCCCGACCCGCTCCTCCGAGGTCCAGCGGATCGCCCAGGCCACCGTCGAGCAGGCCTTCGTCGCCAAGCTGCTGGCCGCCGACAAGGAGGCCAGGGTGGTCTCGGTCGGCGACTTCAACGACTACCAGTTCTCGCCCGCGCTGGCCGCGCTCACCAAGGACGGCGTGCTGCGCGACCTGGTGAACGAGCTGCCGGAGAAGGAGCAGTACTCGTACGTCTACCAGGGCAACTCGCAGGTGCTGGACCACATCCTGGTCAGCCCGGAGGTCGGGTACGCCAAGTACGACGTGGTGCACATCAACGCCGAGTTCGCCCAGCAGGCGAGCGACCACGACCCGCAGGTGGTCCGCATCAAGCCGTGAGGCCGCGGCGCGCACGACCGAGGGGGCGGTGACCGGAGTCCGCGGTCACCGCCCCCTCGGGGCTTCGCGCGGTGCTACCGCAGGGCGGCCAGGACGGCGTCCGCCATGACCCGCTCGCCGGTGGCGTTCGGGTGGAAGGGGACGGCCGGGGAGCCGGGCAGCGCGCCCTCGATCCAGCGGTCGTCCGAGCAGACGTCGTGCCCGCGGGTCGGGGTGGCGGTGTCCACGTAGCCGGCGCCGACCGAGGCGGCGGTGGACTCCAGCATCGCGTTCAGCCGGCCGAGGACCTCGTGCAGGTACGGGATGTCGCGCGGGGCGATGGGCTGGCGCAGCACGCAGGACGCGCCGTCGGCGGGCAGCACCGAGGGGTAACCGACCAGCAGGATCCGGGCGTTCGGCGCCTTGGCGCGCAGTTTGCGCACGGTGTCCGCGAGCCGGGGCCCGGTGGCGTCGATCCGGTCGGCGAGGTCGTCGTCGCCGTACTGCCAGGACCGGCTGGACCAGTCCCAGTGGCCGTGGTGGTAGACGTCGGTGCACGGGGTTCCGAGCGGGTTGACCACCGCGCCGGCGATGCAGGTGGCGATCACGTCGCCGATCCCGATGTCGCTGTCGCCGAGGTCGTTGCCGCCGATTCCGAGGGTGATGAGGTCGGTGTCCGCGGTGACCGCGTCGATCTGCGGGTCGTTGACCCGGATGAAGGCGTCGTACTGGGCCTGGGTGACCGACTTGACCTTGGCGGCGGCGCAGGTGACGTCGCGGTAGGCGGCGGCGTTCAGGGCCGCGGCGACCAGGTGGCCGTAGTTGCGGTCGGAGCGCAGGCACAGGCCGGCCGACTGGCCGGGGACGCCCGCGCCGGACGCGTAGGAGTCGCCGAGGGCGACGTAGCGGTGCGGGGCGGGGGTGGCGGCCTGCGCGCTCGTGGCGGTCATCGCCAGGGCGGCGCCGAGCGCGGCGGAGGCGAGCAGCAGGGAATTCCGGGCACGGCGGAGCACGGTTCCTCCTGGGGGAGAGAAACGGGTGGGTGGGGGACGTACGAGCCGGGCCACAGCTACTACCGACAGGTAAGTTACTGGCAGGTTTCGCCGCCGTCCATGCCGGGCGCGGATATTCCGGAAAATCCGTCAAATGTTTCACCGGCCGCCCCGGCGGGAATTTCGAATTTCGCTCCACCGCGTATCGAAGCGCGTTTCGAAACGGGGCGGAGCGGAATTCGCCCGCGTGGACCCCCGGTGGAGGAGGAGCTGCCCCATGGCCCTGGACGCCGATGTCATCGTCATCGGAGCCGGACTCGCGGGCCTCGCCGCGACCGCCGAACTCGCCGACGCCGGACGGAAGGTGATCCTGCTCGACCAGGAGCCCGCCGCCTCGCTCGGCGGCCAGGCGCACTGGTCCTTCGGCGGCCTGTTCCTGGTCGACTCGCCCGAGCAGCGCCGGATGCGGATCCGCGACTCGCACGCCCTCGCCTGGCAGGACTGGCTCGGCACCGCCGGTTTCGACCGGCCCGAGGACGTCTGGCCGCGCCGCTGGGCCGAGGCCTACGTCGACTTCGCCGCGGGGGAGAAACGGGCCTGGCTGCGCGCGATGGGCGTGCGGTTCTTCCCGGTGGTCGGCTGGGCCGAGCGCGGCGGGCAACTCGCCGACGGACCGGGCAACTCCGTGCCGCGCTTCCACATCACCTGGGGCACCGGCCCGGGCCTGCTCGAACCCTTCGTCCGCCGGGTCCGCGCGGCCGTCGCCTCCGGGCTGGTCGACCTGCGCTTCCGGCACCGGGTCACCGGCCTGGCGGCGAGCGCGGGCGCCGTCGACACGGTGGCCGGCGAGGTGCTGGTGCCGAGCGGCGCGGCGCGCGGCGAGGCCAGCTCCCGCGAGCCGGCCGGCCGCTTCGAGCTGCGCGCGCAGGCGGTGGTGGTCACCTCCGGCGGCATCGGCGGCAACCACGACCTGGTCCGCAAGGCCTGGCCCGCCCGCCTCGGCACCCCGCCCGGGCGGATGCTCTCCGGCGTGCCCGCGCACGTGGACGGGCTGATGCTCGGTGTCGCCGCCGCCGCCGGGGCCGGCCTGATCAACGGCGACCGGATGTGGCACTACACCGAGGGCATCGCCAACTGGGACCCGGTCTGGGCCCGGCACGGCATCCGCATCCTGCCCGGCCCCTCCTCGCTCTGGCTCGATGCCCGCGGCCGCCGGCTGCCCGTCCCGCTGTTCCCCGGCTTCGACACCCTCGGCACGCTGGAGCACATCCGGACCACCGGGTACGACCACACCTGGTTCGTGCTCAACCAGAAGATCATCGAGAAGGAGTTCACCCTCTCCGGCTCCGAGCAGAACCCCGACCTCACCGGCCGCTCGCTGCGCGGGGTGCTCCGGCGCGCCCTGCCCGGCGCCCCCGGCCCGGTGCGCGCCCACCTCGGCCACGGGCCGGACTTCGTCGTCGCGGGCGACCTGCACGACCTGGCCCGCGCGATGAACGCCAAGGTGCGGGCCCCGCTGATCGAGACCGCCGAACTGCGCCGCGTCGTCGAGGCCCGGGACCGCCAGCTCGCCAACCCCTTCGCCAAGGACCTCCAGGTGACCGCCATCCACGGCGCCCGCCGCTACCTCGGCGACCGGCTGATCCGCACCGCCGTGCCGCACCGCATCCTCGACCCGGCCGCCGCCCCGCTGATCGCGGTGCGGCTGTCGGTGCTCACCCGCAAGTCGCTCGGCGGCCTGCACACCGACCTCGCGGCCCGCGTGCTGCGCCCCGACGGCTCGGTGCTGGACGGCCTCTACGCCGCCGGTGAGGCCTCCGGCTTCGGCGGGGGCGGCGTGCACGGCTACCGCTCGCTGGAGGGCACCTTCCTCGGCGGCTGCCTGTTCTCCGGCCGCACCGCGGGCCGCGCGGCGGCGGAGGCCACGGCCTGAGGGCCCGGGCTGGGGCCCGCCGGCAGCGTAACGGCGCTCAACTGCCCTTCGCCGGCAGGGGGTTCGCCGCTCCGTCGTCGGTGATGCCGAGGCGGAGGTGGTCGACGTGGTAGACCGCCTGGTCGAGGAGGGCGGCGACGTGGTCGTCGTGCAGCGAGTAGACGACCGAGCGGCCGCGGCGCTCGCCGACGACCAGGCCGAGGTTGCGCAGCAGGCGCAGCTGGTGGGAGCAGGCGGACTGCTCCATGCCGACGGCGTCGGCGAGTTCGGTGGCGGCCCGCGGTCCTTCGCGGAGCTGGGCGAGGATCAGCAGGCGCGAGGGGGTGGCGAGGGCCTGGAGGGTGTTCGCCACCTTGGCGGCGTTGGACGCGTCCAGGCGCATCCGCGGCACGGTGTTCTCGGCGGCTGCGTGTCCCATGGGGGAATCCTACGGGGCGCCGGTGGAGGGAGGGGGTCCGGCAAGTCATATGAACGCATGAAGGTGTGTTCATGTATTCCTGTAAGGTGGCGCCCATGTCCGCCACCACGCTCACCCGGCCGGCCGCCCCGGCCCCGTCGGCCCCACCCCCGCGCGCCCGCCGCACCCGGGTGCTCGCCCTGCCCGAGGCCCGCTGGGCGGCCGGCAGCCTGGCGGCCTTCCTGGCCGCGCTCGCCCTCCAGCTCTGCGGCGCCCCCGGCTGGGCGTCCGGCACGCTGTACGCCCTCGCGTACGCCGCCGGCGGCTGGGAGCCCGCCCTCGCCGGACTGCGCGCGCTGCGCGAGCGGACCCTCGACGTGGACCTCCTGATGGTCGTCGCCGCCCTCGGCGCCGCCGCCATCGGCGAGGTGCTGGACGGTGCGCTGCTGATCGTCATCTTCGCGACCAGCGGCGCCCTGGAGGCCCTGGCCACCGCCCGCACCGCCGACTCCGTCCGCGGCCTGCTCGACCTCGCCCCCGCCACCGCCACCCGGCTGCGCGCCGGCGCCCCGGGCGCGGACGCCGAGGAGACCGTCCCCACCGCCGAGCTCGCCGTCGGCGACACCGTGCTGGTCCGCCCCGGCGAGCGGATCGGCGCCGACGGCCGGGTGCTGGACGGCGCGAGCGACGTCGACCAGGCCACCATCACCGGCGAACCGCTGCCCGCCGCCAAGCGCCCCGGCGACCAGGTGTACGCGGGCACCCTCAACGGCGCCGGCGCCCTGCGGGTGCGCGTCGAGCGGGACCCGGCCGACACCGTGATCGCCCGGATCGTCGCCCTGGTCCAGGAGGCCTCCGAGACCAAGGCCCCCACCCAGCTGTTCGTCGAGAAGATCGAACAGCGCTACGCCGCCGTCCTGGTGGCCGCCACCCTGCTGCTGTTCGGCGTCCCGCTCGCGCTCGGCGCCGAACCGGCCGACGCCCTGCTGCGCGCCATGACCTTCATGATCGTCGCCTCGCCCTGCGCCGTCGTGCTCGCCACCATGCCGCCCCTGCTCTCCGCGATCGCCAACGCCGGCCGGCACGGCGTCCTGGTCAAGTCCGCGGTGGTGATGGAGCGCCTCGGGCAGGCGGACGCCGTCGCCCTCGACAAGACCGGCACCCTCACCGAGGGCACCCCCCGGGTCACCGAGGTAAGGCCGCTGGACGGCACCGGGGCCGACCGGCTGCTGGTGCTCGCCGCCGCCGCCGAGCACCCCAGCGAGCACCCGCTGGCCCGCGCCGTGGTCGCCGCCGCCCGCGAACGCGGCCTCGCCGTCCCGGCCGCCACCGACTTCACCGCCACCCCGGGCGTCGGCGTGCGGGCCGTGGTCGAGGGCACGGTGGTCGCCGTCGGCGCCCCCGGCCCCTACCGGGACCACCCGGCCGTCACCGCCCTGGAGACGGCCGGGCGCACCGCCGTGCTGGTGCTGCGCGACGGCGAGCCGGCCGGCGTCCTCGGCCTCGCCGACCGCCCGCGCGCCCAGGCCGCCGGCGCCGTCCGGGCCCTGACCGCGCTCACCGGCCGCCCACCGGTGCTGCTCACCGGCGACAACCCGCGCGCCGCCGCCCGGCTGGCCGCCGAGGTCGGCCTCACCGAGGTCCGGGGCGGCCTGCTGCCGCACGAGAAGGCCGCCGCCGTGCACGAGCTGGCCGCCGGCGGCCGACGGGTGCTGATGGTGGGCGACGGCCTCAACGACGCCCCGGCGCTGGCCGCCGCCCACACCGGCGTGGCGATGGGCCGGGCGGGTTCGGACCTCGCCCTGGAGACCGCCGACGCCGTCCTCGTCCACGACGAGCTGGCCGCCGTCCCCGCCGTGGTGGCGCTCTCCCGGCGGGCCCGCCGGCTGGTGGTGCAGAACCTGGTGATCGCGGGGACGGCCATCGCCCTCCTGGTGGTCTGGGACCTGGCGGGTACGCTGCCCCTGCCGCTCGGCGTCGCCGGGCACGAGGGCTCCACCGTGATCGTCGGCCTCAACGGCCTGCGGCTGCTGCGCGAACGGGCGTGGCAGCGGGCCCTGGGGAACGAGGAGGGCTGAGGGACCATGAGCCGTCGCGAACGCGAGCGGACGGGCCGGCAGGGTGCGGGCGGGGGCAAGGGCACCGGGCGCGGCCCGGCGGCCCCGGTGACCGTCACCGTCTGCCGGGGCTGCTGCTGCGGCACCCGGGAGAAGCACCCCGGCGTCGACCACGCCGGCCAGTACGAGCGGCTGCGCGCGGCGGTCGGCGACGCGGGCCGGGTCCGGGCCGTCGGCTGCCTGGACACCTGCGCGCACTCCAACGTCGTCGTGGTCGGCCCGTCCAGCGAGGGCCGCGCGGCCGGCGGCCGGCCGGTCTGGCTGGGCTGGGTGCTGGCCGACGACATGATCCAGGAGATCGCCGAGTGGGTGCACGCCGGCGGCCCCGGCCTCGCCGACCCGCCGGGGATGCTCGACCTCCAGCAGATCTCCGTCTCCCGCCGCGTCAGTGCGGGCCTGCCGGGCTGACCGGCGCCCGCTCGCGGAACACCGGTCACCGCCTACCATGGCCTGGATTCCGATCCGGGAGGAAGACGATGACCACGGTCTGCCGCATCTGCGCGGGCACCGGCCGCACCGCCGGCCTCAGCTGCCGGACCTGCCAGGGCACCGGTACCACCGAGGTCGGCGGCGGCGGGGGCAACTGCTTCCTCTGCGACGGCACCGGTGTCTACGTCCGCTACCGGGTCGACGCCACCGGCGCCAAGCACGCCTACCGCGACGAGATCTGCCGCACCTGCGACGGCACCGGCAACCGGGCGGCGTCCCCCTGGGACGAGGCCTCCTGAGCCCTCGTCGGATCGCCCCCGGAGCCGGCGGTTGGTCCGCGCGGGTGCGCCCGCGCACCGATCAGCGTAGGTGAGCACCCTTCAGGCGGCCGTGCCCGGACAAGCTGACGGACGCTACGACTATGGCTTCCCTCAACCGCTTGTTCGACCGCGTCCGCCGAAAGGCAGCCGCCCTGGCACTGCCGTGCACCATCGTGTCGGCCCTCGTCCCGGTCCTCGCGCTCGGTCCCGGCGCCGCCCCCGCCGCGGCCGCGACCCTTCCGGGCGGGCTGGGGCCCTGCGTCCCCGGCAGCTGCCCCGACCCCTTCCCCCCGATCAGCAACGGCCCGATCGCGGGCCGGGACAACGGGATCAACATCTTCGTCGGCTCCGACTTCCTCGTCCGCGGCCGCGCCGCCGAGGCCGAGGGCCGCGTCGTCGTCCTCAACACCTTCGACCAGGCCAAGGACGTCGGGGGCAGCTCCATCTACAACATCGGCATCGTCGGTGCGGGCTCCCGGGTCCCACCGCCGGACGGGGCCGACTTCCTCACCACCGGCGGCAACGTCACCATCGCGAGCGGTCAGACCCTGGTGGCCGAGGGCGGTGTCGTCCGGCACGCCGGCACCGTCACCGGCACCGTGACCGGCACCCTCGTCCAGGACCCCAACGCCGTCCAGCCGTACGCCGCCCTGCGTGACCAGCTCTCCACCGCCTCCGACTGCTACGCCCGGGTCAACGGCCTGCCGCGCACGCCGACCGGCATCGCGGTGAACGCGGGCTTCGAGACCCTGTTCACCGGTGACGGCGTGTCCTCGCTCCAGGTGTTCAACGTCGACTTCGACCTCACCGGCGTCGGCGGCGGCCAGCAGGGCATCGCCTTCGCCAACATCCCGGCGGGCGCCACCATCCTGGTCAACCTGACCGGCGCCGCCCGGACCATCAACACCTTCAGCGGCGACATCGCCGACGCCGACCCGCTGAACGCCTACCGCGAGCGCCTGCTGTGGAACTTCCCCGACGCCACCACGGTCACCCTGGCCGGCACCGGCCAGTTCCAGGGCAGCATCCTGGTCGGCGAGCAGTCCTCGCAGACCACGGTCACCCTGCCCGGCGTCAACGGCCGCGTCTTCACCACCGGCGGGCTCACCCACACCAGCTCGCCCACCGGCGGCGGTGGCCAGGAGTTCCACGCCTACCCCTTCGACGGCAACCTGCCCGACTGCGCCGTCGCCCCGGTGACCGGCGAGGTGCGGGTGCTGAAGACGGACGCGGTGACGGGCGCTCCGCTCGCGGGCGGTGTGTTCGAGCTGTGGCAGGAGACCAACAGCATCCCCGGTCTCCAGACCACGGGCGTCACCCCCGACACCCAGGTGGGTGCGGCCTGCACCACCGGAGCGGACGGCATCTGCCGTCAGACGGTGCCGCTCGGCACCTACTACTGGCGGGAGACCGCCGCACCACCCGGCTACCTGCTGCCGGTCGATCCGGTCTTCGGCCCGCTGATCCTGACGGACCTGAACGCCCCCGCGGGTGTGCAGGTGACGGCCCCGGACATCCCGGCGCCGGCGGTGACCGGTGAGGTGCGGGTGCTGAAGACGGACTCGGTGACGGGTGCGCCGCTCGCCGGTGGCGTGTTCGAGCTCTGGGAGGAGACGAACGGCATCCCCGGTCTGCAGACCAACGGCATCCTCCCCGACACCCAGGTGGGTGCGGCCTGCACCACCGGTGCGGACGGTCTCTGCACCCGCACGGTGCCGGTCGGGATCTACTACTGGCGGGAGACCGCCGCGCCTCCCGGCTACGTGCTTCCGGCCGATCCGGTGTTCGGTCCGCTGACCCTCACCCCGCTGAACGCGGCGGAGGGTGTGCAGGTCACCGCTCCCGACGTCGCGCAGGCGCCGGTGACGGGTGAGGTGCGGGTGCTGAAGACGGACGCGGTGACGGGCGCTCCGCTCGCGGGCGGTGTGTTCGAGCTGTGGGAGGAGACGAACGGGATTCCCGGTCTCCAGACCACGGGCGTGAACCCGGACACGCAGGTGGGTGCGTCCTGCACCACCGGTGCGGACGGTCTTTGCACCCGCACGGTGGACTTGGGGACGTACTACTGGCGGGAGACCGCCGCGCCTCCCGGGTACGTGCTGCCGGTGGACCCGGTGTTCGGCCCGCTGGTCCTGACCGAGGCCAATGCTTCCCAGGGCGTCCAGGTGACGGCCCCGGACGTCCTGGCACCGGCGGTGACCGGTGAGGTGCGGGTGCTGAAGACGGACTCGGTGACGGGTGCGCCGCTCGCGGGCGGTGTGTTCGAGCTGTGGGAGGAGACCAATGGCATCCCTGGTCTCCAGACCACGGGCGTGAACCCGGACACGCAGGTGGGTGCGTCCTGCACCACGGGTGCGGACGGTCTTTGCACCCGCACGGTGGATGTGGGGACGTACTACTGGCGGGAGACCGCCGCGCCTCCCGGGTACGTGCTGCCCGCGCAGCCGGTGTTCGGTCCGCTGGTCCTGACGCCGGTCAACGCGGCGGAGGGTGTGCAGGTCACCGCTCCCGACGTCGCGCAGGCGCCGGTGACGGGTGAGGTGCGGGTGCTCAAGACGAACTCAGAGACCGGTGCTCCGTTGGCCGGTGGTGTGTTCGAGCTGTGGGAGGAGACCAATGGCATCCCTGGTCTCCAGACCACGGGCGTGAACCCGGACACGCAGGTGGGTGCGGCCTGCACCACGGGTGCGGATGGTCTTTGCGCCCGCACGGTGGATGTGGGGACGTACTACTGGCGGGAGACCGCCGCGCCTCCCGGGTACGTGCTGCCCGCGCAGCCGGTGTTCGGTCCGCTGGTGCTGACGCCGGAGAACGCCTCGGCCGGTGTGCAGGTGACCGCTCCCAACGTCCCGCAGGCGCCGGTGACCGGTGAGGTGCGGGTGCTGAAGACGGACGCGGTGACGGGTGCGCCGCTCGCGGGTGGTGTGTTCGAGCTGTGGGAGGAGACGAACGGGATTCCCGGTCTCCAGACCACGGGCGTGAATCCGGACACGCAGGTGGGTGCGGCCTGCACCACGGGTGCGGATGGTCTGTGCCGTCGGACGGTGGATGTCGGTTCCTACTACTGGCGGGAGACCGCCGCGCCTCCCGGGTACGTGCTGCCCGCGCAGCCGGTGTTCGGTCCGCTGGTGCTGACGCCGGAGAATGCCTCGGCCGGTGTCCAGGTCACGGCCGCCGACGCTCCGCAGGCGCCGGTGACGGGTGAGGTGCGGGTGCTCAAGACGGATGCCGAGACGGGTGCGCCGCTCGCGGGTGGTGTGTTCGAGCTGTGGGAGGAGACGAATGGGATTCCCGGTCTCCAGACCACGGGCGTGAATCCGGACACGCAGGTGGGTGCGTCCTGCACCACCGGTGCGGACGGTTTCTGCCGTCGGACGGTGGATGTCGGTTCCTACTACTGGCGGGAGACCGCCGCGCCTCCCGGGTACGACCTGCCGGCCGAGCCGGTCTTCGGCCCGCTGGTGCTGACCCCGGCCAACGCCCAGGCGGGAGTCCAGGTCACCGCCCGTGACTGCCCGTCGCCGAAGCCGCCGGGGCACGGCTCGATCCACCTGACCAAGAAGGACGCCAAGTCGGGCAGGCCGCTCGGCGGCGCCAGGTTCGAGCTGTGGCGGGAGGGCAACGGTGTCCCCGGTCTGCAGACCGGCGGCGCCAACCCGGACACCCGAGCGGGCGGCTGCACCACCGCCTCGGACGGCGGCTGCGACTTCGACCAGCTGCCGACCGGGCAGTACTACCTGCGGGAGACCGCCGCACCCAGCGGCTATCACCTCCCGCACGACCCGGTGACCGGCCCGATCCAGGTGAACGACGACGACTGTGTCACCGTCTCCCTCACCAACAAGAAGAAGAAGGACGACCACGGCTGGTAAACGGCCGAACCGACGGACGGACCGCCCGGAGCAGCGCTGCCGCTCCGGGCGGTCCCGTTCGCGGCCGCCACGCCCCCGGCGCCCGGGGGCTCAGCCGAGCACGTGCCGCAGGCCGCCCAGCAGATGTCCGCGGAAGGCCCGGTCCGCGTACGCCTCGGGTGCGTGGCCGAGCGCGGTGTAGAAGGTCGGCACGCCGTCGTGCTCCCCGCACCAGGCGAGCGGGTGACGGTCGGCCAGACCCATCGCCGCGCCCGTGTAGTCGGCCTCGTCCACCGTGAGCAGCACCCGGACGCCGCGATCGCGCGGGTCCGAACGGAAGTCGTACCACTCGTCGGTCCACTCCCAGCGCCGCGGCAGGTGGGCGGTGGCCGGGTGGTCGGCGTCGGCGACCCGGACCGGTGCGGTCTGGATCGCCGGGTGCCGGTCGAAGCGGGCGCCGACCAGGCCCTCGAACCACGGCCACTCGTACGCCGTGCTGGACGCCGCGTGCACGCCCAGCCAGCCGTGACCGGCGGTCAGGTGGGCGCGCAGCGCGTCCTTCCCGGCCTCGTCGAGCACCGGGCCGCCGGTGGAGAGGAACACCACGGCGGCGTACCGGCGCAGGGCGGCGGGCCGGAAGACGGTCGGGTCCTCGCTGGCGTCGACGGTGAAGCCGTGCCGTTCGCCCAGCTCGCCCAGTGCGCGGGTGCCGTCGACGACCGAGGCGTGCGGGAAGCGGAGGTTGCGACGGTAGATCAGGATCCGGGCCATGGAGGACGATCCTGCCAGCCCCGGCCGCGCCGTCCGTGCCGGGGTCCCGGTCCGGGGCCGGGACCGCCGGCGGGGGCCGGGGCGGGGTGCTGCGCGGGGTCCGGCGGCGGCGTCTTTCGCCTGCGTACGGCTTTGCGGAGCCATGGTCGAACATTGGCGTTCGACTGACCGGCACGCCCGGGTGCGTTCACCGCGCGGCCGTGTCCGGTCAGTGACGACGACGGCCACGGCGGAGGCTGGGGCTGGTAGCCCCGGCACCCGCCCGTCGTCAGCCCCCCCCACCCCCCCCCGCCCGGGGGGGCGCGGAGCGCCCCGGGGCGGGCGGGCCACGCGGGTGGTGTGGGGGGGTGGGCGCGGGGGGGTGTTTT
>NZ_JBEPAM010000080.1:0-24421 GCF_040298605.1 Kitasatospora sp. NPDC001527
CATGCCGGGGTGTTGCTTTGTTGGCTGTTCTGGCCCTAGCACCCCCAAATAGCCCGGGGGGGGGGGGGGGCCGCGCCCCCCCCCCCGCCCCCGGGTGAGGAACGGCGGACCTCAGCCGAGCAGGGCCTCGATGACGCCGGTGTGGGCGTCCTTCAGCTCCGCCAGCGAGACGCCGAACTGGCCCTGGACGTCCAGGGTGTCGCCGTCGACCACACCGATCCGGGTGGCCGGCAGGCCCCGGGCGGTGCACATGTCGTTGAACCGGAGCTCCTCGCTGCGCGGCACCGCCACCACGGCGCGGCCGGCCGACTCGGAGAACAGGAACACGAACGGGTCCAGACCCTCGGGCACGACGATCCGGGCACCGCGGCCGCCCTTGAGGCAGCTCTCCACCAGGGCCTGGCCCAGGCCGCCGTCGGACAGGTCGTGCGCGGCGTCGATCATGCCGTCGCGCGAACCGGAGATCAGGATCTCGCCGAGCAGCCGCTCGCGCTCCAGGTCGACCCGGGGCGGCAGACCGCCCAGGTGGTCGTGGACCGCCTGCGACCAGGCCGAGCCGCCCAGCTCGTCCCTGGTGTCGCCGAGCAGGTAGAGCAGCTGCCCCTCCTCGGCGAAGGCCACCGGGGTGCGGCGGGTGACGTCGTCGATGACGCCGAGCACCGCGACCACCGGGGTCGGGTGGATGGCGACCTCGCCGGTCTGGTTGTACAGCGAGACGTTGCCGCCGGTCACCGGGGTGCCGAGGGTCAGGCAGGCGTCGGCCAGACCACGGGTGGCCTCGGCGAACTGCCACATCACGTCCGGGTCCTCGGGGGAGCCGAAGTTCAGGCAGTCCGAGACGGCGAGCGGCTTGGCACCGCCGGCCGCGACGTTGCGGTACGCCTCGGCGAGGGCCAGCTGGGCGCCGGTGTACGGGTCCAGCTTGGTGTAGCGGCCGTTGCCGTCGGTGGCGACCGAGACGCCGAGGTTGGTCTCGTCGTCGATCCGGATCATGCCCGAGTCCTCGCCGTGCGAGAGCACGGTGTTGCCGAGCACGTAGCGGTCGTACTGGTCGGTGATCCAGGACTTGGAGGCCTGGTTCGGGTGCGAGGCGACCTTCAGCAGGTCGGCCTTCAGGCCCTCGCCGGTGGCCGGGCGGGCCAGCCGCTCGGCGGTCGGAACGTCGGCCTGCAGCGCGTCCTGCCAGCTCGGGCGGGCGAACGGGCGCTGGTAGGTCGGGCCCTCGTGGGCGACGGTGCGCGGCGGAACGTCCACCACGAGCTCGCCGTGCCAGTAGATCTCCAGCCGCTCGCCGTCGGTCACCTCACCGATGACGTTGGCGATGACGTCCCACTTCTCGCAGATCTCCAGGAAGCGGGCGACCTTGTCGGGCTCGACGATGGCGCACATGCGCTCCTGCGACTCGCTCATGAGGATCTCCTCGGGCGAGAGCGTGTGGTCGCGCAGGTGCACGGTGTCGAGGTCGATCCGCATGCCGCCGGAGCCGGCCGAGGCCAGCTCGGAGGTGGCGCAGGACAGACCGGCGCCGCCGAGGTCCTGGATGCCCTTGACGAGCTTCTCGCCGAAGATCTCCAGGGTGCACTCGATGAGGAGCTTCTCCTGGAACGGGTCGCCGACCTGGACGGCCGGACGCTTGGCCGGCTTGGTGTCGTCGAAGGTCTCGGAGGCGAGCACGGAGACGCCGCCGATGCCGTCGCCACCGGTGCGGGCGCCGTACAGGATGACCTTGTTGCCGGCGCCGGAGGCCTGCGCGAGGTGGATGTCCTCGTGCTTCATGACACCCACGCACAGCGCGTTGACCAGCGGGTTGCCCTGGTAGCAGGAGTCGAAGACGACCTCTCCGCCGATGTTCGGCAGGCCCAGGCAGTTGCCGTAGCCGCCGATGCCCGCGACGATCCCGGGCAGCACGCGCCGGGTGTCCGGGTGGTCGGCCGCACCGAAGCGCAGCGGGTCCATCACGGCGACCGGGCGGGCGCCCATCGCCAGGATGTCGCGGACGATGCCGCCGATGCCGGTGGCCGCGCCCTGGTAGGGCTCGATGTACGACGGGTGGTTGTGCGACTCGACCTTGAAGGTGACCGCGTAGCCCTGGCCGACGTCGACCACACCGGCGTTCTCGCCGATGCCGACGAGCATCGCGTCCGTCTCGGGCTTCTTCTCGCCGAACTGCTTCAGGTGGACCTTGGAGCTCTTGTACGAACAGTGCTCGGACCACATGACCGAGTACATCGCGAGTTCCGCGCCGGTCGGGCGGCGGCCGAGGATCTCCCGGATGCGCGCGTACTCGTCCTGCTTGAGGCCGAGTTCGGCCCACGGCTGGGCGGCGTCCGGGGTCTGCTCGGCGTTCTTGACGGTGTCGAGGCTCATCAGGCGTTCACCAGCTGCTTCAGGACGGAAGTGAAGAAGCCCAGGCCCTCGGTGGTGGGACCGGTGAGCGGCTCCACGGCGTGCTCGGGGTGCGGCATCAGGCCCACGACATTGCCGGCGGCGTTGGTGATGCCGGCGATGTCACGGTACGAACCGTTGGGGTTGACGTCGAGGTAACGGGCGACGACCCGGCCCTCGGCCTCCAGCTCGTCCAGGACGCGCTCGTCGGCGACGAAGCGGCCCTCACCGTTCTTCAGCGGGACGACGATTTCCTGGCCGGCCGCGTAATCGCGGGTCCAGGCGGTGCCGTTGTTCTCGATCCGCAGCTTCTGGTCGCGGCAGATGAAGTGCAGCGAGTCGTTGCGGGTGAGCGCACCGGGCAGCAGGTGCGATTCGCACAGCACCTGGAAGCCGTTGCAGATACCGAGAACCGGCATTCCCGCCCTGGCCTGCTCGATGACGGTGTCCATCACCGGCGAGAAGCGGGAGATCGCACCGCAGCGCAGATAGTCGCCGTAACTGAATCCGCCCGGCAGGACGACCGCGTCGACCTGGTGGAGATCCTTGTCACGGTGCCAGAGCGCGACCGGCTCGGCGCCGGCGAGGCGGACCGCGCGACGGGCGTCGCGGTCGTCGAGGGAGCCGGGGAAAGTGACGACGCCGACGCGGGTGGTCACTTGCCCTCCTCCTCGACGCGGACCGTGAAGTCCTCGATCACGGTGTTGGCGAGAAAGGTCTCGGCGGCTTCGCGGATACGGGCGAGCGCGGCGTCGTCGACCGGGCCCTCCAGCTCCAGCTCGAAACGCTTGCCCTGGCGGACGTCGGCGATCCCGGTGAATCCGAGACGGGGCAGTGCGCGCTGCACCGCCTGTCCCTGGGGGTCGAGGATCTCCGGCTTGAGCATGACGTCGACTACGACGCGTGCCACTGGCACTCCCGGTGGTGTCTTCGTGAGGCGGGGGAACTCCAGACTACCGGGGGTTTCGGGCGGGATTGCTGGCCGGGCGTAGTGACGCGCGTAGACCCACGACCCTTACGCCGCAAGGCCCGGACCGCCCCGCGACCCCCCGCCGCACGCCCCTTTTCGCCGGATTCCCCGGGGCGCCGCGGGAACCGCCGAAGAGCACCCGAATACCGGCACTCCGGACAGATCGACCAGTCGAGTGCTTCGGGTATCCGGCACCCCGGCGAAGACACGTGAATATCCGGAAAAGAAAGCCGGACTCTTCGATTTCTCCCCGCTTCGGGTGCAGAATAGGGCCACCTGCCGCGGCGAGTGCTGCGTATCCGGCACGGCCATCCGGCCTGCCCGTATGCACTTGAGCGAGTGGTGCACATCAGGCCCGGGAGCGCACCCGCGCCCTTGTCGGCCGAATTGCCCGAGAGGATTGACGCCCATGGCTCAGCGTGTAGTTGTCACGCTCTCCGACGACCTGGACGGCGGCGCCGCCGCGGAAACCGTCCACTTCGGCGTGGACGGGAAGTCGTACGAGATCGATTTGTCCGTGGACAACGCGGAAAAGCTGCGGGAGGCCCTCGCCCCGTTCGTCGCCGCCGGCCGCCGCCAGAGCCGTACCGGGAAGTCCTTCCGCCGCACCGCCCTCACCCCGGATCCGGGCGCGGTCCGGGCCTGGGCCCAGTCCCGCGGGATGGAGCTTCCGGCCCGCGGCCGGATCCCGAAGCACGTGTACGAGGCGTTCGCCGAGGCGAACTGACCACCGCGGACATCCGGTCGTCCCGCCCGCAACCGCAGGGCGGGACGACCACCCCTTCGGATGCTGTAGAGTATTCCTCGTCGCCGCAACGGAGAGATCCGAAGAGGCGGCCGGTGCCCCACCAGGCACCGTGCGGACGTGGCTCAGTTGGTAGAGCATCACCTTGCCAAGGTGAGGGTCGCGAGTTCGAATCTCGTCGTCCGCTCGCAGTGCGCGAGCACAGCACAATTACATAGTTCCATCCTGCGGACGTGGCTCAGTTGGTAGAGCATCACCTTGCCAAGGTGAGGGTCGCGAGTTCGAATCTCGTCGTCCGCTCCGGTACGAAGGGCCCTCTCGATCGAGAGGGCCCTTCGGCGTTCTCCGGTTCCGGCACCCGGTTCCGGCACCCGGTTCCGCCGGCCGCTCCGCACCCATGACATTTGTCATCGCCCACCCGTGGATCCGCACCGGGTTCTCATGAGGGCGCACACTGCCTCCGGCCGCCCGGCGACGGGAGGCTTGAGGCATGGAAACGAGCCAGCCCCACCAGCCCGGCGACCACGTGATCGAGGTCACCGACCTGCACCGCCACTACGGTGCCGGCAGCAGCCGCTACCACGCCGTCCGCGGCGTCGACCTGACCGTCGGCCGCGGCGAGCTCTTCGCGCTGCTGGGCACCAACGGGGCCGGCAAGACCTCCACCATGGAACTGATCGAGGGCCTGGCCACCCCGAGCGGGGGCACGGTCCGGGTGCTCGGCCACGATCCGCACCGCGAGCGCGCCGCCGTCCGGCCCCGGATCGGCATCATGCTCCAGGAGGGCGGCTTCCCCGGCGACCTCACCGTCACCGAGACCGGCCGCGCCTGGGCCGGCGCCACCAGCCACGCCCGCCCGCTGGACGAGGCGCTGGAGCTGGTCGGCCTCGGCCACCGCCGCGACGTCCGGGTCAAGCAGCTCTCCGGCGGCGAGCGCCGCCGCCTCGACCTGGCGATGGCCCTGCTCGGCCGGCCCGAGGTGCTGTTCCTGGACGAACCGAGCACCGGCCTCGACCCGGAGGCCCGGGCCGCCGTCTGGCGGCTGGTGCGCGAGCTGCGCGCCCAGGGCACCACGGTGCTGCTCACCACGCACTACCTGGAGGAGGCCGAGGAGCTCGCCGACCGGCTGGCGATCATGCACGGCGGCCGGATCGTCGCCGCCGGCACGGTGGCCGAGGTGATCGCCGGGCGGCCGTCCCGGATCACCTTCGAGCTCCCCGGCTTCACCGGCACCTCGATCCCCCCGCTGACCGGCGCCACCGTGACCGCCGACGGCCGCAAGGTCACCGTGCAGACCCCGCACCTCCAGGCCACCCTGACCGACCTGCTCGGCTGGGCCGACCACAACGGCATCGCGCTCGGAGCCCTCGACGCCCGCAGCGCCTCGCTGGAGGAGGCCTTCCTGGCCATCGCCTCCGAGGCCGCCGACCGGCCCCCGGCCGACACCCCCGCCGCCCCCTCCGCCCGCCGCAAGCTGATCGGACTCGCCCGATGACCACCGCCACCGTCACCGCCGCCACCGGGCCGAAGAGCACCACCGTCCGCCGGCTGCTCGCCCTCGGCCGGGCCGAGGCCATCCTGCTGGTCCGCAACCGGACCGCCCTGTTCACCGCCGTCCTGCTGCCGCTGCTCCTGGTCTTCGGACTGCAGAACGTGCTCGCCCAGCAGGCCAAGAGCAACCCCGGCCTGGACGTCGACTCGCTGCTGGTCAACGGCGCGGTCGGGATGGTGCTGGCCTTCGTCGTCTACTACAACCTCACCGCCGCCTACGTCGCCCGCCGCGGCGAGCTGGTGCTCAAGCGCCTGCGCACCGGCGAGGCCCGGGACCTCGAAATCCTGGCCGGCACCGCCGTCCCCTCGGTCGGCCTGGCCCTGGTGATGTGCACCGTGATCGGCGTCGTCGGCGCCTCGGCGCTGGACCTGACCGCCCCGGCCAACCCGGTCCTGCTGGCCGTCGGCCTGGTCCTGGTCATCGCGACCCTGATGGCGCTGGCCGCCGTCTCCAGCGCCTTCACCCGCACCGTGGAGAGCGCCGGCATCACCACCATGCCGGTCCTGCTGCTCACCCAGTTCGGCTCCGGCCTGTTCGTCCCGCTGGAGGTCATGCCCTCCCAGCTCGCCGACGTCTGCCGGCTGCTGCCCACCACCCCGGCGTTCCAGCTGGTCCGGGTCGGCTGGTTCGGCACCGACGGCTCCGCCGCCCCGACCGGCTTCGCCGGCACCTGGGCCACCGCCGCCCCGCACCTGGTCACCGGTGGCATCTGGCTCGCCCTCGCGGTCTGGGGCGCCGTCCGGTACTTCCGCTGGGAGCCGCGCCGCTGACCACCGCGCTCCTCGAACCGAAGGTCCGCTCTCCGTTCCACCTCTGATAGGAAGGCAGCAGCACGATCATGGTCGAACGGGGAGCTGGGCAGATGGGCGTCACGAATCCGGTGCGCGCGTGGAAGGGCTACTCCAAGCCCCAGCGTTCCGAGCTCTACCTCCGCTGGTCGCTCTACCTGATGGCGCTCGCCCCGCTGCCGATCGGACTGCTGATCAACCTGTCCGACCCGAACTACCGCACCCACCCGGCCGCCCGGGTCGCCCTGGTGCTCGGGTTCGCCCAGACCCTGGTCACCCTGCGGGCCTACCGCACCTCTCTGGACCACTACCTGAAGCGGCCCACCGACCACCTGCGCTGGCTCGCCCTCACCGGCGGCCTGGCGGTGGCCGGCTGCTGGGCGGTGCTGCTGCTCGGCCCCCGGGTCGGCGCGGCCTCCGAGGCGGAGTCCGTGGTCTTCACCCTCCCGGTCACCACCACCGTCCTGTTCTCCGCCTTCGGTCCGGCCTCGGTCGGGCTGCCCCCGCGCCGGGCGGCCCTCGCCGGGGCCGCCGGCCTGCTGGCCGTCTTCCCCGCGATGCTGCTGACCGGCGCCACCCCGGGGACGTGCCTCGGGCTCGTGACCGGAAGCGCGCTGGTGATGCTCTTCATCGGGTGCAGCTGCCGCAGCTTCGCCTGGCTCCAGTCGGTGGTCTGGGAGCTGGACTCCGCCCGGGAGGCGCAGTCCCGGCTGGCCGTCGCCGAGGAGCGGCTGCGGTTCTCCCGCGACCTGCACGACGTGATGGGCCGCAACCTCACCACCATCGCCCTCAAGAGCGAGCTGGCCGTCCAGCTGGCCCGGCGCGGCCGCCCGGAGGCCGCCGACCAGATGGCCGAGGTCCAGCAGATCGCCCAGGAGTCCCAGCGCGAGGTCCGCGACGTGGTCCGCGGCTACCGCACGGCGGACCTGCACGCCGAGGCGATCGGCGCCCGCGCGGTGCTCCGCTCCGCCGACGTGGCCTGCGACATCGACCTCGGTGAGGACGCCGACCGGCTGCCGGCCCCGGTCCAGTCGGTGCTCGGCTGGGTGATCCGCGAGGCCACCACCAACGTCCTGCGGCACAGCGAGGCGGGCCGCTGCGCGATCCGGCTCCGCCGGGAGGACGGCCGGGCGGTGCTGGAGCTGGAGAACGACGGGGTGCCGGCCGTGCCGCTGCCCTCCCAGGGGAGCGGCACCGGACTGCGCGGACTGCGCGAGCGGCTCGCCGCCCACGACGGCGAGCTGACCCTCCCGGACGCCGCGCCCGGCAGCTTCCGGCTGCTCGCCAGCGTCCCGCTCTGAGGCACCGGGCCGGGGCCGCGGGACCCCGGGGCCGGGCGGCCTGAGACCCTGAGGCCCTGTAGCTCCGAGGTTGCGAAGCCCGAGAAGACCCGCACGGAAGGCCCCGCCGATGACCGACACCGCGCCCGTCCGCGTCCTGCTCGCCGACGACGAGCACCTGATCCGCGGCGCGCTGGCCGCGCTGCTCTCGCTGGAGGAGGACATCACGGTGGTCGCCCAGGCCGCCTCCGGCCCGGAGGCGCTGGCGATGGCCCAGGCGCACCGGCCGGACATCGCGGTGCTCGACCTGCAGATGCCCGGGCTGGACGGCATCGAGGTGGCGACCAGCCTGCGCGCGCTGCTGCCGGACTGCCGCTGCATGATCGTCACCGGCCACGGCCGCCCGGGGTACCTCAAGCGGGCCCTGGAGGTCGGCGTCCGGGGCTTCCTGCCGAAGACGGTCTCGGCGGCCGACCTCGCCGGGATCATCCGGACCGTCCGGGCCGGCGGCCGCTACGTGGACCCGGAGCTGGCGGCGGACGCGATCGCCGCCGGGGAGAGCCCGCTGACCCCGCGCGAGACGGACGTGCTGGAGCTCGCCGCGGACGGCACCTCGATCGCCGAGATCGCCGAGCGGGCCTCGCTCTCCCAGGGCACCGTCCGCAACTACCTGTCCGCGGCCGCCGCCAAGCTGGGCGCGGAGAACCGGCACGCGGCGGTGCGGATCGCCCGCGAGCACGGCTGGATCTGACGGATCCGACCGCCGGGCCCGCGGGCGCGTCCGGGCCTCAGACCCAGCCGAGGCCGGTCAGCCGCTCGTAGGCCTCGACGTACTTGGCGCGGACCTTCTCCACCACCTCGGCGGGCAGCGCGGGCGGCGGCTGCTCGCTCTTCCGGTCCCAGCCGGAGGCCGGGGAGGTCAGCCAGTCGCGGACGATCTGCTTGTCGAAGGAGGGCTGCGGGCGGCCCGGCTCCCGCTGGTCGGCCGGCCAGAACCGCGAGGAGTCCGGGGTCAGCACCTCGTCGCCGATCACCAGCTCGCCGTCCAGCAGACCGAACTCGAACTTGGTGTCGGCCAGGATGATGCCCCGCTCACGGGCGATGTCCCGGGCGCGGGAGTAGACGGCCAGGGTGGTCTGGCGCAGCTGGGCGGCCAGCTCGGCGCCGATCCGGCGGGCGGTCTCCTCGTAGGGGACGTTCTCGTCGTGCTCGCCGACCTCGGCCTTGAGCGCCGGGGTGTAGACCGGGGCGGGCAGCTCGGAGCCGTCGTCCAGGCCCTCGGGCAGGGCGATGCCGCAGACGGTGCGGGAGGCGCGGTACTCCTCCAGGCCGGAGCCCGCCAGGTAGCCGCGGGCCACGCACTCGACCGGGATCATGTCCAGGCTGCGGCAGACCAGGGTGCGGCCCTTCCAGTCGGCCGGGGCGCCGGCCGGGACCTCGGTGGAGATCACGTGGTTGGGCACGAGGTCCGCGATCCGCTCGAACCACCACAGCGAGAGCTGGGTGAGGATGCGGCCCTTGTCCGGGATCTCGTTGGGCAGCACCCAGTCGTAGGCGGAGGTGCGGTCGCTGGCGACCATCACGAGGTCACCCGACTCGGCGCGGTACAGGTCGCGCACCTTGCCGGTGTGCAGGTGGACCAGGCCGGGCACCTGGACCGGCTCGGGCTTGGTGACAAATCCGCTCAAGGTCGTCTCAGTCCTCAGGGGTCGTTCGCGGGCGGTGCGGCGCGAAAGGGGAGGTCACTGGGGTCGAGTCTGTCATGGCCACCCGCGCGGACCGGCCCGAGGGCCGTTCGGTCGTTCTTGCAGAGGCGGTCCAGCAGGTTGGCGGTGGCCCGCTGGATCCGTTCGTCGGTGAGCCCCGGGCGGTCCAGGGCGGGCGACCAGGCGAAGGTGCCGGCGGCGAACACGTACGCGCCGCTGGGCGCCCGGTAGAGCGAGGTCTCCTGGTAGCGGGTGCGCCCGGCCGGGTCCTGGTACGGGGAGTGGGCGAGCAGCACGCGTTCGGTGTGCCCGGGCAGGGCGACCTTGGGGTAGTAGCGGTCCGCCTCGCCCGCCACCAGCCCGGGCAGGCCGTCGCCCTCGTGCAGGCCGGTGCCGTCCCAGAACCAGTGCGCGGTGTGCCGGGCGACGAGCGGGACGGGTGTGGCGACCCGGCCGGAGTACTGCACGCCGAGCAGGTGCTGCTCCGGCTCGCCGGCGTCGCGCCACAGCGCGCTGGCGGCGCCGGGCGCCCCGGCGGCCGGGCTGTCGGGGCGGACCTTCTGGCGCTTGCGGCAGTTGAGCATCCGGTTGGGCTCGCCGGAGGGGCCGGGGCTCAGCTCGACCCGCCAGTACATGGTGTTGGCGGAGAGGAAGACCAGCGAGGTGCCGCCGTCCCGGGCGTCCTCGACGGCGCGGCGCATCGGTTCGGACCAGTACTCGTCGTGGCCGGGGAAGACCAGCGCCTTGTGCCGGGAGGCGTCGACCAGTCCGGCGTGCAGGTCGGTGGCGGTGGCGTAGGAGAGGTCGTAGCCGTAGCGCTCGGCCCAGCGGATGAAGTCGTAGGCGTGGCCGACGTGCAGCGGCAGGCCGGCGGTGGCGTGCGGGCGGTCGAAGGAGACGGTGACGGCCGCCTCGGTCTCGCCGACCAGCAGGCCGCCGTCCCAGGCGTGGTAGAGGCTGGCGCCGCTGCGGCCGTCCTCGGGGAAGAGGTTGTACGCCTGCCAGGTGACGTCGGGGACCACCAGCAGCAGCTCGGCGGCGCGGGTCTGGTCCTCGAAGTCCCGGACGGTGAAGGGGATGTGGCTGCGGTGCAGCATGTCGGCGGTGGTGAGCACCGCGACGTACGCGCCGGGCCGCCAGTGCTGCGGGATCTGCAGCCGCCAGGTGTGCCACCAGTGGTGGCAGGAGACGGTCCGGCCGGCCACCATCGGGGCGGGCTGGACCATGCCGGCGATCAGCGGGCTGGAGGTCATGTGGTGGGCGCCGTCGCCCGCGTAGTGGCCGATCCGGTAGACGTCGACGGTGAACTCGCGGGGCGGGTTGACGGTGACCCGCAGGTCCACCGAGCCGCCGGGGCGGACCACGCCGGCCGAGGCGAAGCCCTTGATCTGCTGTTCCTCGTCGTTGGCGCTCAGCGGGGTGCCGACCGGGGGCTTGCCGCGCACCCCGGCGGCCAGCGGGCGCTGTCCGGGGGCGTCCACCGAGACGTACCAGGGGACGTCCCCCTCGGCGCCGGCGAGGTACTGGTCCGGGCTGCGCAGCCAGGGCAGCGGACCCTGGCCGAAGGGGTCGGAGACGCTGTGCGCGTGCGTCCCGGACTCCCAGCGGCGGTTGAGTTCGGTCCCCACGCGCGCCCCTCCCAGGTGCACCTCCGCCGGTTGGCACGTGCCTCCCGGATGTGCGTGCGGACTAATACACCACACCGCGCTGGCGCTGCGTCACCCCGCGGTAGCAACTAGTGGCGGGAATCTTCCGCTCCGGCGGGTGGAGGGCCTCCGGCCTGCGACGACCCGGGGCGGCCGGTTCGGCCGGGGGCGCTCGCGGACGGGGTTCGCGCCCCTCTCGCGGGCGTCGGCGCGGGGCCGGTCAGAGCCGGACCGGTTTCTCCAGCCGGACGTCGGCGGCGTCCAGCCAGGCCCGCAGCGGCCCGTCCTGGCCCTGCTCGACGGCCTGGGCGACCGGTTCGGCGAGGTCGGTGCGGCGCACCTCGCCGAGCAGCAGCACCGGGCCGTCCAGCCAGTCCAGCCCGGGGACGGCGCCCGCGGTGTCCACGGCGGCGCAGCAGACCATCGCGGTGACGTGGTCGACCAGCACGTCCCGTCCGGTGCGGACCGGTTCGAGCAGGGGGGCGGGGGCGTCGGTGCGGGCCGACCGGGCGGCGAGCGCGGCGGCCAGCCGTTCGCCGTCGCCGTCGGCGAGCCGGCCCAGCAGCCGGGTCAGCGTCGGGGCGCCGGGGCGGGCCTGCGGGGCGAGCAGGTCCAGGGCGGACTGCAGGGCGGCGGCGCGGGCCCGCCAGCCGGCGTCCACCACCTCGGCCGGGTAGTCGGCCCACTCCAGCTCGCGCCAGCCGCCGGAGGCGGGCGCGCCGAAGAACAGCTCGGCGGCCAGCCGGGAGACCGCGGCGTCCACCGCGCCGGGCTCCTCCAGCAGGTCGCAGGCCGGACGGTCGCCGAGCCGGCTGCCGTAGCCGTCGGCCAGCCGGTCGCGCCGGGACAGTTCGGTGAGCGCGGCGGCCACGCCCGCGTTGAGGTGGGCGGGGTGCCGGCCGAGCCGCCAGGCGGGCAGCGCGACCCGGGTGAGCAGCCGGTCCCAGCCCGCGTAGGCGAGGCCGACCTGCTCCTGGGCGGCGATCCGCAGGCCGTAGTCGACGCCGCGGGCCTGTTCGGAGGCCCAGCCGGCGACGGAGCGCTCCAGCTCGGCGGCGTGCGCGCGGCAGGCGCCGAGCAGCCGCCGGGTGATCCGGTCGGTGACCCGGTCGGCGAGCGCGGCCGGGCCGCGCCGGTGCGGGCCGGCACCGCCGGGCCCGGGGGCGCCGGCCGGGCCGGGGGCGGAAGCGGTGTCCAGGCTGGCGTCGAGGGCGCGCAGGAAGCTCCGGGCGGCGGCGATCTCGGGGTCGGCGGCGGCTGCGGTGCCGGCCACCACCGGGGCGAGCAGGGCGCGCAGCTCGCCGGCCCGCATCCACCAGAGGAAGGGCGAGCCGATCACCAGGACCGGTGCGGTCGGCGCCTCGCCGGCGGCGCGGGCCCGGCGACGGCGGGGCCGGGGCGCGGGGACGTCCTCCAGCCAGCTGTCGCAGTCCGGGGTGAGCGCGACGGCGGAGGGCGCGGGCACCTCCAGCCGGTCGGCCAGCTCGTCGATCAGCCGGTACAGCTCGGGGGCCTGGGCGCGGCCGAGCGGGACGGCGGGGGTCTGCGGCGGGACGGCCCGGCGGTGCCTGCGGGCGGCCAGGGCGGCCACCAGCAGGGTCAGCGCGGCCACCGCGCAGACCGTCCAGCGGGCGGCGTCCCAGCCGGCGGCGTCGGGGGATCCGGGGGCACCGATCCGGCCGGTGAACCGGCCGGCGAGCAGGACCACCGCGGCGGCGGCGGGCAGCGCGGCGGCGGCCAGGGCGAGTCCTCGGATCCGCAGGACCGCTTGGGCGTGAGCGCGCGCGGTGTCGACAGCGGCCATACGGTGCGGCACCCCCTTCGGAGCCCTCGGGCGCCCGGCGAAGGGCCCCTGAGCCGATTCGAAACGATCAGTTCCGACCGGGAAACGGCGGCGGCCGAGCCCCGGTCGTCCATGCTGGTGGCGCTTCTGACATTTTCGACGCCCGTGTCCGGGTGGGTGTTCCGGATCGCCCCGGTTCCACTCGTCCCGGTGACGTCGCCCGGATTCCGGACGGCCGCCCGGGGCGGCCTCGGACGGCCCGGGCAGGTCCGGTCCGGCCGGACGCCGTCCAGCATCCCCCCGCGCGACCACCGCTACCCGGCGGCGGGCGGAAACGGCCCGGCCTGTGGCGCCTCGGTCCAGCGCACCATAAGGCCGGGCGCCCGGTTACGTCAGCCGGATGCGCCCGCTGTCACTCGATGGGCTGGATTCCGGCCGCCGAACGGTGCGCCGGCCCCGGGAGCCGCTCCGGCCCCCTCCGGGCCCGAAACGCCCGGGGGACCCTGCGTCCATGGGGGTTGTCCGCGGGGCCCGCGGCGGTGCGCGGGGGGGCACGGGGGGCCGCACGGGGGCCGGCAACGCCCGGGCCCCCGGCGCGCGGATCGCTCGCCGGGGGCCCGGGGGTGGAACAGGGGGTGCGCGGCCGCTACTGCGCGGCCTTCAGCGCGATGTCGCCGCGGTGCTGGCCGCCCGGCAGCGAGATCCGCTCGACCGCCCGGTAGGCCCGCTCGCGCGCCTCGGCCAGCCCGGCCCCGGTCGCGGTGACCGACAGCACCCGGCCGCCGGCGCTCAGCACCCGGCCGTCCTCGGCCGCCTTCGTCCCGGCGTGCAGCACGTACGCGGTGCCGTCGGCGGCCTCCGCCTCGGCCAGGCCCTCGATCGGGTCGCCGGTGCGCGGCGAGGCCGGGTAGCCCTCGGCGGCGATCACCACGGTGACCGCGGCGCCCTCGTCCCAGCGCAGCGGCTCCAGCTGGTCCAGCGTGCCGGTCGCCGAGGCGTGCAGGACGCCGGCCAGCGGGGTGCGCAGCCGGGCCAGCACGACCTGGGTCTCCGGGTCGCCGAAGCGGGCGTTGAACTCGATCACCCGGGTGCCGCGCGAGGTCAGCGCCAGGCCCGCGTAGAGCAGGCCGGAGAACGGGGTGCCGCGGCGGCGCAGCTCGTCCACGGTCGGCTGCAGGACGCTCGCCAGGACCTCCTCGACCAGGCCCTCGGGAGCCCAGGGCAGCGGCGAGTAGGCACCCATGCCGCCGGTGTTGGGGCCCTGGTCGCCGTCCAGGGCGCGCTTGAAGTCCTGGGCCGGCTGGAGCGGCAGCACGGTGCTGCCGTCGGTGATCGCGAACAGCGAGACCTCGGGGCCGTCCAGGTACTCCTCGATCACCACCTGCCCGCAGGCGGCGGCGTGGGCCAGCGCCTCGTCGCGGTCGGAGGTGACCACGACGCCCTTGCCGGCGGCCAGGCCGTCGTCCTTGACCACGTACGGGGCGCCGAAGGCGTCCAGCGCCTCGGCGGCCTCGGCGGGGGTGGTGCAGACGTAGGAGCGGGCGGTGGGCACGCCGGCGGCGGCCATCACGTCCTTGGCGAACGCCTTGGAGCCCTCCAGCCGGGCGGCTTCGGCGGACGGGCCGAACACCGCGACGCCGGCCGCGCGCAGGGCGTCGGCGACGCCCGCGACCAGCGGGGCCTCCGGTCCGACCACGACCAGTTCGGCGCCGAGCCCGCGGGCGAGCGCGGTGACCTGCGCGCCGTCCAGCTGGTCGACCGGGTGGACCGTCGCCACCTGCGCGATCCCGGCGTTGCCCGGGGCACAGTGCAGCTCGGTCACGGCAGGATCTTGGGACAGAGAGCGGCACAGGGCGTGTTCGCGGGCGCCGCCGCCGATGACGAGGACCTTCACGCTGCGCAAGGGTAGCCGGTGGCCGGTTCCGGCCGCTCTCCGGTCCCGTAGGAAGAGACGGTCACGCCCGTCCGGCACCCGGAGGGCCTCGGAGGATCCTCCAGCTCCGGAGGCCGGTGATCATCGCGCGGTGCCCGGGTCAGGACAGCGGGTCACCGAAGCCTCGCTCGGACGGGTGAAATTCCGCCGACCGCCGCAACCCTCTCACCTCGGGATCCGGTGGCCGAATCCGGTAACGATCATTGGCGAAGCGCCCACACGGTAAGCCATTTGGCGGTAAGAAGTGCTGTTGGACCACTACCGGCGACCGCCGGTGACGCCACCCCGGGGCACCAGCGACACGCTCCGGACCGGCGGTGTGGCCACCGCGTTGCCCCTCGTTCCACGGGCCGTCAGGCCGGTGAAACGTCGGTCCGCGCAGAGTCGGAACCAGCCAGACCAGCAGTCCGCCCGCCACAGGGAGCCCCACAGGTGAGCCAGCCGGAAATGCAGCCCGAGGAGAGTGCCTGGGGCAAGGAGATCGGCGAGGAGGACCCGCCCGCCACGACCGTGGCGCGCCGCGCCTCGACCCGCCGCCGGTCCGATCTGAGCACCCGCCAGTTCCCCCTGGGGGACTGGGGCGAGCCCGCCGAACGCCTGGAGGAGCTGTACCGCTGGTCCGAGGAGCGGGCGGTCGAGGCCATCGAGTGGTACCGCCGGGACCGGGTCTGGAAGCGCCGCTGGGCCCGGCTGCTGCGGTTCGGCTCGGCCGGCTTCGCGGTCGGCGGGGTCACCGCCCCGCTGGTCGACCTCACCGGCACCGTCGAGCACGCCACCAGCTGGGGCTACGTCGGCCTGGCGCTGGCCGCCGCCTGCTACGGCGCGGACCGGGTGTTCGGCCTGACCTCCGGCTGGATGCGCGACGTCTCCACCGGGCAGGCGCTGCAGCGCCGCCTGGAGGCGTTCCAGTTCGACTGGGCCTCGGAGTGCGTCCGGGAGGTGCTCGGCCCCACCGAGGGCACCGCGGGCGAGGCCGCCGAGCGGTGCCTCGGGGTGCTGCGGCGGTTCTGCGAGGACGTCTCGGACATGGTCCGCACCGAGACCTCGGAGTGGATGCTGGAGTTCCGGGCCGGGATGACCCGGCTGCCCACCCAGGCCGCCGGCAGCTGGGGCGGCCGCACCGAGCCGGGCATCGGCGCCCAGGTGCGGGTGCTGCCGCCGCCGGGGACCAGGCCCACCATGCCGCGCCAGCGGCCGCCGGAGGGGCCGCTGCGGTAGTCCGGGCGTGACGGCCGCCCCGGGGCCCGTGCGGGTCCCGGGAGGGCTGTCCCGGGGTCAGGCGAAGACGATCATCGAGCCCTGGTGCAGGCTCCGGGTCGCCGCCGCGTACAGACCCGCCCAGGCGTGCCGCTCCCGGGCGAACGGGTGCAGGTCGTCCAGCGGCGGGCCGAACGGCTGCTCCAGGCCGGTCGGGCCGAGCGGCCTGGTCGGCGCCGGCGGGTCGAGCGGGTCGATGTCCAGCGCCGGGGCGACCGCCTGCAGCTCGCGCAGCAGCCCGTGGCTGGAGCCGAGCGGACCGCCCGAGGCGAGCAGCGACTCCTCCACCAGCGGGGCGGCGAACTCGACCGGCACGTACGCGCCGGCGTGGTCGAAGTGCCAGACCAGGTGCGACTGCTCGGCGCTGCTCTCGAACATCTCCAGCAGCTGCTCGTAGTCGCCGCCGAGCGCGTCCACCGGCGTGATGTCCAGGCCGGTCAGGCCCAGCAGGTAGGCCCGGCGCAGGAAGTGCAGCGAGTCGTAGTCGAACGCGGCTATCGGCTCGACCGCCCCGCTGAGCCCCGGCACGAAGCCGTAGACCGGCATCTCGGGCAGGCCGCGGGAGGCCAGCACCTGGTTGTAGAGCGCGAGGTCGTCCCGGAAGGGGTTGTCGGGGCTGTGGCTCAGCACGTCCACCAGCGGGACGAGCCAGAGGTCGCAGGCCATGGCCGGCTCTTCCTCTCCGGACGCGGGAAACCGGCCGCGCGGCGGCGGACGGCGGATGGGCGGGTCGGTCCCCGGACGGCCGGTACGAGCGGCGGCCGGGACGGACGACCGCCCACCCTACCGGCCCGGCGAGCGGTACGGATCGGGCCGTCCCCCGGGCAGTTGGTCCGGCGGCGGCTCGGACGGCCGGCGGCCGAACCGCTTGTACGGCACCGCGCGCGGCTGCGGCACCAGTCCGAGCCCCAGACCCAGTTCGCGGCCCAGCTCCCGGCCGAGCTCGCGCTCCCCGCCCCGGGCGCCGCCGGCCGCCGGGCGGCCCGGTTCCGCGGGTCGGGCGGGCTCCCCCGGGCGGGACGCCCCGGCGGCGCCGGGCCCGGTGCCCGCCCCGGTCCTCCCCGGCTCCGCGTCCCCCGGGGTGTCGGGCGACGGGGCGTCGGACGGCCGGGTGCCGGAGGACGGCGCGGCCGGGGCGTCCTGACCGCCCGGGGCGGCGGACGCCCGGCCGGTCAGCAGCGGCAGCACCCCGACCGACTCCACCGACTCTCCGGCCAGTTCGGCCAGCAGCCCGACGGTGAAGAGGTTGTACTCGCAGACGATCCCGTGCGCGCGCACCGCGTCACCCGCCGCGATCGCGTCCACCAGGTCCAGATGGCCGTCCCAGCAGACCCCGCCCAGCTGCGGCATGGTCCGCAGGTACCGCGCGGCGAACATCCAGGACTGCACCCGCAGCCAGTCCAGGTACTCGGCGATCCGGCGGTTGCCCAGCAGGCCGCCGACCTCCTGCCAGAACCGGCGGTCGCAGCCCACCATCACGTCCAGGTTCCCGGCCCGGGCCGCCCGCACCGCCGCGTCCGCCCGGCGGCGCAGCGAGGTCAGCCGGCTCTCGTCCGCCCGGCCGGGGTCGGCGGACAGCCGGCGGAAGTAGCTGTCGGTGATCAGCACCCGGGACTCGAAGATCTCCCGGAAGTCGTCCCAGCCGAACTCGGGAACGGTGAAGCCGCGGTGGTGCTCGGCCCGGAGCAGCCCCTGCGCGGAGAGGTCGACCAGCGCCTCGCGGGCCGGGGTCGCCGAGACCCCGTACAGCTCGGCGATCTCCTTGACGGTGAAGTTCCGCCCGGCGGCCAGCCGGCCGGCCATCATCTCCTCGCGCAGCGCACCGGCGATCTGCTCGCGCAGGCTGTTGCGCTGGATCACCGGACGGGAGTCGCCCGCGTCGGTGCCGAACATGCGCGCGACCTCCTCGGGCGGGCTGGACGGCCTGAGGGGAACAGACCGGTGACTACGGACGGGTAACACGACGAGGGCTCATCTTCTCAAAAGGGACACCGACGTGCACAAGCCCCCCGTACGCCCCGGCGCGCCCCCACGGGCGCGACCGGCGCGGCGGGGCGGTCCCGGGCCGGCACGGCGGGCCCGTCAGCGCTGCACCGGCGCCGTCAGCGCTGTACCGGCGCCGGGATGCCGAGCAGCCGGTCCCGGTGCACCGGGAACTCGGCGCGCGCCTTCGCCACCTCCGCCGGATCGAACTCCACGGTCAGCACCTGCTCCCCCGCCCCCGCCTCGGCCAGCACCCGGCCCCACGGATCCACCGCGATGCTGTGGCCCGCCTGCTCGACCCCGCCGTGCGTCCCCGCCGTGTTGCAGGCCAGCACGTACGCCTGCTCCTCCACCGCGCGCGCCCTGGCCAGCAGCGTCCAGTGCTCCCGCCGCCGCTCCGGCCAGGCCGCCGGCACCACCAGCACCTGCGCGCCGGCGTCCAGCAGCGCCCGGAACAGCTCCGGGAACCGCAGGTCGTAGCAGGTCGCCAGGCCCAGCGTGCCGACGTCGGTGGCCGCCGTGACGATCTCCTGACCGGCGCCCATCACCACCGCCTCGCCGCTGTCGAAGCCGAAGCGGTGGATCTTGCGGTAGGTGTGCACCAGCTCGCCGTCCGGCGCGAACAGCAAGGAGGTGTTGTAGATCGGCCCGTCCGGGTCCCGCTCGACCACCGAGCCGGCGTGCAGCCAGACCCCCGCCGCCCTGGCGGCGGCCGCCATCGCGTCCGAGGTCGGCCCGTCCAGTGCCTCCGCGCCGTCCGACCAGAGGTCGTAGGCGAAACCGCCGAGCGGCCACAGTTCCGGCAGCACGACCAGGTCGGATCCCCGCTGGGCCCGCACCAGCGCGGCCGCGCGGGCCCGCCGCTCGGCCGGGGGCTCGGCGTCGGAGACCGCGAGTTGGATCAATGAAGCGCGCACAGTACCACCGTCCACGGCAAGAGTCCTACGATCGTCACCCGAAAGCACTGCCCTGCTCTCACCCGGCAGCGTAACGTGCGGTTAGCGTGTGTGCCCGGAAGCCGGACTTCCCGGCCGATCCAGGACCCCGCGGGCACGCGTGGCAAGGCAGCTGACGGAGGGCCGGAGATTCCCGTGACGGACAACCAGACCGTGCAGGCTTACACCGAGGCGTGGACGCAGTCCATCGAGGCGATATCCGAGCTGGTGGCTCCCCTGCCCGAGGGCTCCTGGAACCGGGCCACCGAGTGCCCCGGCTGGTCGGTCCGCGACATCGTCTCGCACGTGATCGCGGTCGAGTCCGAGCTGCTCGGCGACCCCCGTCCGATCCACTCCCTCCCGCGCGACCTGCACCACGTCACCACCGAGGCGGCCCGCTACCTCGAACTGCCCGTCGACAAGCGCCGCTGCCACACCGCGCTGGAGATGACCAGCGAGCTGGAGTACACGATCATCCGCCGCTCGCGCGCGCTGCGGAACGCCAAGCAGATGCCCAACGAGCCGGTCCGCCGGCCGGCCGGCCCGCAGAGCGGCGACATCCCGTACCACGAGCTGCTGCGGCTGCGCGCCTTCGACGTCTGGGTGCACGAGCAGGACCTGCGCCGTGCCCTCGGCGTCCCCGGCAACCTCGACTCCCCCGCGGCGCTGGTCACCCGCGACGTCCTGCTGCAGGGGCTGCCGAAGGCCGTCGCCCGGCAGGCCGGCGCCCCGGCCGGCACCGCGCTGGTCGTCGACGTCACCGGCCCCGTCGAGTTCCTGCGCACCGTGCGCGTCGACTCCGCCGGGCGCGGCACCGTCGACGAGTCCATCAGCCTCGCCCCCGACGTCCAGCTCACCCTCGACTGGGAGACCTACGTCCGCCTCGCCTGCGGCCGCGGCCGCCCGGGCCCGGTGACCGTCGAGGGCGACAAGGAGCTGGCCGACCGCGTCCTGGCCAACTTCTCCGTCACCCCGTAGCCCCGCCCCTCACCCGCCCGGCGTACACACACCGTGCACGCCGGGCGGGCGCGCCTCGCGCTCCCGTACGTCACGTGCCGGCGCCGTCAAGGTCCTCGACTCGCGCCGGCACCGAACCGTCGACCCGCGGTCGGTCACCCTCGCCCGCGGCAAGGGTGACGACGCTTCCGCAGGTCGGAAGCCCTACGCCGATACCGCCGCGAGCTTCTTCCGCAGCCGCAGGATCATCAGGGTGCCCACGGCCAGCGGCACGTACTGCCAGCAGAACGCCCAGCGGAAGGCGCTCGCCGTGTAGGTGTCGGCGGCGCCCGGGGTGAGGGTGTCCAGGAGGACGCCGATGCCGAAGAGCGTGATCATCGTGCCGATGAAGCCGCCCATGTTGACGATGCCGGAGGCGGTGCCGAGGCGTTCGACGGGGTTGCGGGCGCGGGCGTAGTCGAGGCCGACGAGCGAGGCGGGGCCGTTGCTGCCCATCACCAGGACGACCGCGACCAGCAGCCAGAGCGGCGGGTGGCCGCCGGGCCAGGCGAGCGCCACCGCCCAGAGCAGCGCGGTGGCGCCGATGACGGTGAGCACGATGGGCATCCGGGCCCGGGCGGTGCGGGACAGGACGCGGCCGAAGAGGAAGCCGAAGCTCATGTTGGAGAGCACCAGCAGGGTGAGCAGCCCGCCCGCCGCGGCGCGGGTCATGCCCTGGGCCTCGACGAGGTAGGGCAGGCCCCAGAGCAGGCCGAAGGCGTTGCCCGGGAACTGGGTGGTGAAGTGGATCCAGAGCCCCAGCCGGGTGCCCGGCTCCCGCCAGGTCTCCCGGACCTGCCGCCCGATGCCGGGCCGGGGCTGCGCGGCGGTCGGCAGAGCCCCGGCGGGCCCGTCCGGCGCCTCCTGGAGGAAGAGCGCGACGAGCGCGAAGACGGCGACCCCGAGCAGGGCGATGGCGGTGAAGGTGGGCGTCCAGCCCTCGCTGTGCAGGGCCTGGGCGAGGACGACGGTGGTGACCAGGTTGCCGCTCATCCCGGCCAGGCCGGTCAGCTGGGCGACCAGCGGGTTCTTGGCGGCGGGGAACCAGCGGGCGGCGATCCGCAGCACGCTGATGAAGGTCATCGCGTCACCGCAGCCGAGCACGGCCCGGGAGGCGAGCGCCGGGCCGAAGGAACCGGAGAAGGCGAAGGCGAGCTGGCCGGCGCTGAGCAGGACGACGCCGAACAGCAGCACCCGGCGCGGGCCGAACCGGTCGACCAGCAGGCCGACGGGTATCTGCATGGCCGCGTAGACGAGGACCTGGAGGATCGAGAAGGTGGAGAGCGCGGAGGCACCGATGCCGAAGCGGTCGGCGGCGTCCAGGCCGGCGACGCCGAGGCTGGTGCGGTGGATGACGGCCAGGACGTAGACGCTGACGCCGATGGACCAGGCGAGCCAGGCGGCCCGTCCACCCGGTGGGTGGTGGACGGCGGTGGGACCGGCCGTGGGGCCGGCGTCGGCACGGGGAGCGGGGACGGACAGGGGGCGGGCTGAACTGGCGGGCTCCACGGTCATAGTGGCCCCAGATTAGTCATCCCATCATTGGATGCCCAGGGCGGGGTGCCCGGGACGGATACGAACCATCCGGTCCGCCCCGGGGCACCGGCTCAGCCGACCAGCGTCCAGGAGACCGAGCGCGTCATGTAGTGGTCCCGGAAGGCCTCGTCGCGGACCCAGTCCGTGGTGTCCCGGACGGTCGCCGTGACGGTCGCGCTGCGCCCGGGCGCCAGCGGCAGCCCCGTGGTGTCCAGCCAGCTGCGGTCCGCCGCGTGCGGCTCGACCGGGACGCCGTCCACCGTCCAGTCCACCCGCAGCTGCCGGGCGCCGGCCAGCGGGAGCGGCCGGACCTCCAGCCGGGGCCGTCCGGTGACGTCGCCGGGCGGCGGCGAGGGGTTGTCGGTGGGCCTGACGCGCCGGTAGATCTCCTCGATGATCGCCTCCCGCGAGGGCAGGTTGTACGCCCCGCCGAGGGTGCGCATCACCGAGTCCGGGGTGGGCCGGTAGATGCCGTTGGCGCTGCGGTAGGCCCCGATCGTCCCGGCGCCGTCCGGGGACTCCGCGCCCAGCCAGCGCCACCACTTGGTCTGCTTGCGGCGCATCTCCTCGGCGTTGTCGGTGGCGAGGTTGGGGTAGTCGGCGTCGTCCGGCGCGCTGTCGTACTCGTCGCCGAGGTCCCCGACGGTGTGCCCTATCTCGTGCTGGATGATCCGCCCCGCGTCCGGGCTGCCGCCGGCCAGGGTGGTCACCCCGGTGCCGCCGGCGCCGCCGTACTCGGTGGAGTTGGCGAGCGCGATGAGGTACTGCGGCCCCTCGCCGTTGCCGGCGAGGCGGGCGGTCGCCTCCTCGTCGGCGCAGAGCAGCCGGGCGGTGCCCTCGCACCAGAAGTGCATGCCGAGCGGGGTCGCGGGGCGCCGGCCGCGGTTCTCGGTCTCGGCGATGCCGGAGACCGCGGAGACCACCTCGACGCGCCTTATGTTGAAGAACCCCTGGTAACTGCGGAACGGCTCGATGTCCATCAGCGAGCGCCAGGCCCGGTCCGCCTGCTCGCGGAACAGGTCCTGCTCCCCGGTGGTGTAGCCGTCGCCGAGCAGGACCAGGGTGATCCGGTTGGCCGGGTCCCCGGTCCGCCTTATGTCGACGGTCGGCGCCCCGCCGGCGGCGGGCAGGTCGGCGCTGCGCACCGCGGTGTGCGGCGGCACCGCGCGGTCGGCGGGAGCGCCGGGCCCGATCACCCCGAACGGCGGGGGCCCGGCCAGTTCCAGCGCGGCCGGGAGCACGGCGGTGGACACCAGCACGAGTGCGGCCAGACTCCGGACGATCCGGCCAGGGTTGCCAGGCGGCATACGGGTGCGTCCTCGACGTTTCCGGTCACCCGGCGTCGCCCGGGTGGTGGACGCGAAGACGTACCCGGCCCGGCGTGTCGTCCTCACCGAATGACGAAAAGATCACCGGTCTGGACGAACCACAAGAATCTCACCAGTCATACCGATCAGTCTGATCATGTGAATGATGGGGGCCATCCGCGGCGCCAGGGCCACCGAAAAGTCTCCCGAAAAAACTCCGGACCCGACGCAACCCTTCGGGGGCGATCGCTGTCTGTACGTACGAAGGAAGCGGGAAGCCGGATCGGCCGAGCCGGGGGGCGCGAACTGCTCGACAGGAGCAGGCCGATCACCTTCACCCCACACCATTCGCACCAGCATCAGGCCCAGGGGGGTCCCATCATGCGCATGTCCGTTATGCCCGGGTTCGCGAAGAGCTCCGGCACCTCTGCCACCACCCGTCGCCGCCGGATCGCCACCGTCGCCGCCACCGTCGTCCTCGCGGGCTCCGTCCAGCTGCTGACCGCCGAGTCCTCCTGGGCCTGCGCCGGGGACAACGCCAAGGTCCCGGCGTCGAGCACCACCAAGGCGGCCCCGACGGCGGCTCCCGAGGCCGCACCGAAGGCGGACGCCGCCGACCGTTCGAGCGTCTCGATCGGCTTCTTCATGACCCCCGACCTGGCCGTCAAGGCCGGCGGGCCCAAGGTCGAGTTCGGCGCCGAGATCGGCAACCACAGCGGGGCGCCGATGCGCAACGTGGTGCCCTCCCTCGCGCTCTCCGCCGGCTTCGCCGGTGACGCCGAGGGTGGTGTCCGGTACCTGGCCAGCAAGTACCTGACCGTCGAGTACCGCTTCACCGGGGGATGGCAGAAGCTCTCCCTGAGGCACGGCTGCGACCCGACGCTCTTCGCCGCCCCGGCCAAGGGGGTGCCGGTCGCCACCGACCGGGTCGAGCACGTCACCTTCCGCGTCGGCCTCGCCGCGGACGCCCCCGCCGGCCTCCGCACCCTCCACGCCGGTCTCGCCGCCACTGCTGAGAACGGGAAGCGCAGCGAGTGGGTGTCCCGGAACATCGCCGTCACGGTGCCGAAGCCCTCGAAGCCCGCCCCCGACAAGTCCGCCACCCCGAAGCCCACGCCCACCAAGCCCGCCGCCACCGCCCCGGCCAAGCCCGCCGCCACCGCCCCGGCCAAGCCCGCCGCCCCGAAGCCCACCGCCACCGCCCCGGCCAAGCCGGCGAACCCGGCCGGCGACAGGACCGCGGCCGCCCCGACCGCCCCCGCCACCCCGGAGAGCAAGCCCACCGCCGCGCCCGCCACCAGCGCGCCCGCCGGTACCCCGGAGCTCGCGCAGACCGGCGCCGGTACCCCCAACGGCCTGCTCGCCGGCCTGGCCGCCGGCCTCGCCGCGCTCGGCGCCGGCCTGGTCGTCGCCGTGCGCCGCGTGCGCGCCCAGGGCTGAGACCCCGGAACGCCGGAGGCACAGCATGCCGATGAACCCGGAGAGGACCGTCGCCGACGACGACACCGCCTGGTCCTGAGCTCCGCCGGGACCACTGGAACGAAGGGGCCCGGCCCGCGCACCGCGGTGCGCGGGCCGGGCCGCCGTACCCCCGGGGGGCCGCGGTACCGGCCGGTGAC
>NZ_JBEPAM010000081.1:0-21942 GCF_040298605.1 Kitasatospora sp. NPDC001527
CGTGACCGGGCCGGCCGCCCGCCGCCGTCACCGCCGGTAGAGCGGCTCGCCGGGCAGCCCGGCGCTCGCCGGGAGCACCGCCAGGTCGAGACCCCGGTCCAGCCGCACCCGCAGCACCGGGTCCGCGGCCACCGCCCGTCCGACCCGCTGCGCGGCCGCCTGCATCCCGGCCTGGTCGAGCGCCGGGTCGAGGACGACCGCGAGCACCCCGTCCGAGTCCCCGGACGGCGCCAGCATCCCGGCGGTCACCTGCGGCTCGGCCGCCAGCAGCGCCCGGACCGCCTCGCGCACCTCGGGGTCGCCGGCCGGCGGCAGGTAGGGCCGGTTCTCCGCGAGCGCGCGCAGCCGGGCCCCCGACAGCTGGAACGGCACCGGCCCGGCCGGGTCCACCAGCAGGGTGTCCGCCCGCTCGGAGAAGGCGACCATCGCCGCCTGCGGGGCGGCGGTCGGCGCCGGACGGGCGTCGGCGCGCCAGCGCGCCAGCGACTCCAGCGAGGTGAAGGCCGGCAGCGCGCGCCGGCCGTCGGCGGCCTCCAGCACCGGGACGGCCATGTCGCTGGTCTTCTCGTGCCGGTGCCCGTGCGCGTCCACCTCGACCTCGCCGAGGATCGCCACGATCGGCACCATCAGCCGGGTGGGGGTCAGCGCCGCGAGCACCTCCGGCTCGGCCGCGCGGTCCTGCGCCCAGCGGGCGAGCGCGGCGGCCAGCGCCGGATCGGCGCCGCCGTCGTCGCCGGAGAAGCCCGGGTCGGGGATGTTCTTGCCGACGAACGCCGGGTTGGAGAAGTCTTTGCGGTCCACCCGGCCGACCCTATGCCACCACCCCCTTCCGTCCCCACGGACCGAAGGTCCCCCGTCCGTCCCCTACCCGCGGGTAGGCGCGGTGTGGCAGTCTGCGCCCATGGCCACGCCCGAAGCCGCTGCCGCCGACGCCGCCCGCGCCGCGTCCGTCCCCTCGCCGGCCGCCGACCGCGCCCGGTACGACCGGGCCACCGCCCACCTGGACGGCCCGGTGGCCGTCGTCGACCTGGAGGCCTTCGACGCCAACGCCGCCGACCTGGTGCGCCGGGCCGGCGGCAAGCCGGTCCGGGTGGCGAGCAAGTCGGTGCGCTGCCGCGCCCTGCTGGAGCGGGCGCTGGCCGTGCGGGGCTTCGCCGGGGTGATGAGCTTCACCCTCGCCGAGTCGCTCTGGCTGGCCCGCGGCGGGCTGGACGACGTCCTGCTCGCCTACCCCTCCAGCGACCGGGCCGGCTTCGCCGAGCTGACCGCCGACCCCGGGCTCGCCGCCGCCGTCACCGTGGTGCTGGACGACCCCGCCCAGCTGGACCTGGTCGACGCCGCCCGGGCCGGCACCGCCGAGGTGCGGGTCGGCCTGGAGCTGGACACCTCGCTGCACCTGCTCGGCGGGCGGGTGCGGGTCGGCGCGCGCCGCTCCCCGCTGCGCACCCCCGAGGACGTGGCCGCCTTCGCCGAGCTGGTGCAGCGGCGCCGGGGCTTCCGGGTGGTCGGGCTGATGGCGTACGAGGGACACGTCGCCGGGGTCGGGGACTCCGTGCCCGGGCGCCCGGTGCGCTCCGCGCTGGTGCGGATGATGCAGACCCGGGCGCGGACCGAGCTGGCCGAGCGCCGCGCGGCCACCGTACGGCTGCTGCGCCGGGTGGCCGAGCTGGAGTTCGTCAACGGCGGCGGCACCGGCAGCGTCGAGTCGACGGTGGCCGAGCGCGCGGTGACCGAGGTGGCGGCCGGGTCCGGGCTCTACCAGCCGCAGCTGTTCGACCACTACCGGGCGTTCCGCGGCCGCCCGGCCGCGCTGTTCGGCCAGCCGGTGGTGCGCCGCCCCGGAGTGGGCGTGGTGACCGTGCTCGGCGGCGGCTACCCGGCCTCCGGCGCGGCCGGCCCGGACCGCTCCCCCGTGCCGTACCTGCCGCCGGGGCTGCGCTACGACCCGATGGAGGGCGCCGGCGAGGTGCAGACGCCGCTGCTCGGGGCGGCGGCCGACGACCTGCTGATCGGCGACCGGGTCTGGTTCCGGCACGCCAAGGCGGGGGAACTCTGCGAGCGCTTCGCCGAGTTGCACCTGGTGCGGGGGGACGCGGTGGTGGACACCGTGCCGACCTACCGGGGCGAGGGCCGGACCTTCCTCTGACCTGGGCGGTTCCGCCCTGCCGCGGACCCGGTTGCACTACCGTGGGACGCACACCGCGAACGGGACCGACAAAGGGGGAGGCCGTGGAGGCCGAGATCGCACAGCTGGTGACCACGGGCGCCACGACGGTGGTCGGACTGATGGCCACCGAGGCCTGGACGCAGCTGCGTTCACGGCTCGCGGGCCTGCTGGGGCGCGGCCGGGACGCCGAGGAGGTGTCCGCCGAGCTGGAGGAGATCCGGGTCGAGGTGGTCCGGGCGGACGGCGACGCCGGGCTGGTCGACGACCAGGCCGCCGAGCTGCGCAACCGGATCCGCCGGCTGCTCCGCCAGGAACCCGAGGCGGCGGGCGAACTGCGCGCCCTGCTGGAGGAGTTCACGCCGCGACAGCCGCAGTCTGTCGTGATCACCCACACCGTCAACACGATCGACCACGGGACGGTGCACGGCACCGTCATCATGACCGGGCCTGTCCACGGAGGATCCATCGGAGAGCACCCCGCCCCTCCCAGGAACTGATCCACCCCCGGGGAACCTTGGCCGGACCTTAAGAGGGCCCGATGGGATGCCTAACCCAGGCGTCCCGTCGGGCCTTTGCGCTGCTCGGAGGCCTACTTTCCGTCAAAAAGTGGCCCAGAACGCGCTATTGCCAGCTGGTCTAGTCCAATCATACGCTCAGCCCAGGGGTCGCGCGCCGGGTCGGCCGTCCCCTCGGGCAGACGTGCCCGGCAGTCCCCCACAGCTTCGACCCGGTTCACGGTCAAGGAGTCCCCACCCCATGTCCATCAAGCGAACCGCCATGTCCGTCGGCGTCATCGGCGCCGCCTTCCTCTCCGTCACCTCCGTCGGCATCGGCACCGCCGGCGCCCACGGCACCGTCACCAACCCGGTCAGCCGGGTCGCGGCCTGCTACGCGGAAGGCCCGGAGACCCCCAAGTCGCAGCTCTGCAAGGACGTCGTCGCGCTCGGCGGCACCCAGCCGCTGTACGACTGGAACGAGGTCAACCTCGCCAGCGTGGCCGGCAACCACCAGGCGCAGATCCCGGACGGCAAGCTCTGCTCCGCCGGCCGCGACAAGTACAAGGCGCTGGACCTGCCGCGTGCCGACTGGCCGGCCACCGCGGTCGCGGCCGGCAAGATCGACTTCAAGTTCCGGGTCACCGCCGCCCACCAGGGCAACCAGACCATCTACATCACCAAGCAGAGCTGGGACCCGACCCAGCCGCTGAAGTGGTCCGACCTCGACGCGGTCCCGGTCGCGCAGGTGCCCACCTCCCGCACGTCCGACAACGGCTACTACAACTACAGCGGCACCCTGCCGCAGCGCACCGGCCGTCAGCTGCTCTACATGGTCTGGCAGCGCACCGACAGCCCCGAGGCGTTCTACAGCTGCTCCGACGTCGACTTCGGCAAGGGCGCCACCACCGCCGGCGCCGTGTCGGCGCTCGCCGCGCAGGCCCCGGCCGCGCCCAGCGAGGAGCAGATCGCCGCCGGCCAGTCCAAGTCCACCGTCGCCCACCACGGGCACGGCGGCAACGCCGAGGAGCCCGCCGGCAAGGTCGTCGCGGCCGACAGCGCGGCGGTGGGTGGCGGCTCCGCCACCGGCCCGCTGCTGCTGACCGGTGCCGCCGCGATCGGCGTCGGCTGGGCCGGCATGGTGCTCCGGCGCCGTCGGGTCGAGGCTGTGCGACACGACGGCTGACCGCCGGAAGCCGGGGCCGGGCCGTCCCACCCCCCGTTCGGCCCCGCCCCGGCCGATCCGTCGCAGCTGAGGACGGCGGCGGCCCGCCCGGAGTGTTCCGGGCGGGCCGCCGCCGTGCGTGAGCCGAACGGCCTCCCGTCAGGTGTTCGCGGTGCCGCTGCCGTTGCCGTTCGGGCCGCCAGGGAAGGCCGGCAGCCTGCCGCTGTAGTCGTCGATGCCCTTGACGATGGTGTCCATCACCGCGACGTCCGGCGCCTTGGCCGCGATGTCGAAGCCCAGGTGCACCGAGACCAGCGACTTGCCGTCGGCGGACGGGAAGACCACCGTCTGCACGTAGCCGTCGTTGCCCTTGGCCGCGTCCACCTTCCAGCGGACCAGGTAGCCGTCGCGGCCGTCCACCTTGACCGCCTCGGACTTCAGCTCCTCGTGCGAGACGATCTCGTTGTAGGAGTCCTTGGCGGCCTTCTCGATGTCGGCCTTGGCCGCCGCCTGCGCGTCGGTGCCGCCGCCCTCGATCCGGCCGGTGTTGGCGCCGCCGAGCGAGCAGCTGCCGCCGCCCTCGCACTCGTAGGAGCCGACGGAGAGCGCGGCGTAGCCGTCGCGGGTGGTGCCGCCCTCCCAGCCGGAGGGGACCGGCAGGACCAGCCGGTTCACCATGTCGACGGCCTTGTCGCTGCCGGGGACGGCCCCCTTGCCGTTGCCGTCGCCCTTGCCCTGGCCGCCGTTGCCGCCGTTACCACCGGGGCCGTCGCCGCCATTGCCGCCGTTGCCGCCCGGGCCGTTGCCGCCGGGGCCGCCGAAGCCCGGCAGGCCGAACCAGCCGCCGTCGCCCTCCGGCCGGACGGTGTCGCCCGAGTGCGCGGTGCGGTTCCGCTCGTCGTGGTCGTCCATCGCCAGGTAGGTGACGCCCGAGCCGACGCCCAGGCCGAGCACGGCCGCCACCGCCGCCGCGATCACCACCGCGGACGGCCTGCGCCGCCGCTTCGGGGCCGGCGGCACCGGCGAACCGTAGGCGGTGCCGAAGGGCGGCGGCTCCGGGAAGCGGGCCGACGGCCCGCCCTCCAGCACCTCCCCCTCCAGCACCCGGGGGCCGGCGGCCTCGTCCGGCCCCGGAGCACCGGCGGCCGGGGCCTGCGCCGGCGGTGCGTCCGAGGGTGCGGGCCGGGTGTCGGCCGTCCACCCCTTGCCGTCCCACCAGCGCTGCGGTCTCGGGTCGCTGGTGATGTCCTTCGGATCCGGGTACCACCCGGCGGGGATCTGCTCACTCACGACAAAGAATCTAAGGGCAGCCGGATAAGCGCGAAATCAGCTGGACCCCGGATTCCCGGCCTTTTCGATGAGATTACGGTGAGAAGGCGCGGCCGGGCCCCTCGGGCGCGCTACAGCGGGGTCACATAGGCCCCGGCGATGCCGCCGTCGACCAGGAACTCGCTCGCGGTGATGAAGGAGGAGTCGTCGCTGGCGAGGAAGGCCACCGCGGCGGCGATCTCCTCCGGACGGGCGAAGCGGCCGAGCGGGATGTGCACCAGCCGGCGGGCCGCGCGTTCCGGGTCCTTGGCGAACAGCTCGCGCAGCAGCGGGGTGTCCACCGGCCCCGGCGACAGCGCGTTGACCCGGATGCCCTCCCGGGCGAACTGCACGCCCAGCTCGCGGGACATCGCCAGCACGCCGCCCTTGGAGGCGGTGTAGGAGATCTGCGAGGTGGCGGCGCCCATCCGGGCGACGAAGCTCGCGGTGTTGACGATCGAGCCGCGCCCGTGGCGGCGCATGTACGGCAGCGCCGCCTTGCAGCAGAGGTAGACCGAGGTCAGGTTGACCTCCTGGACCCTGCGCCAGGCGTCCAGCTCGGTGGTGAGGATGGAGTCGTCCTCCGGCGGCGAGATGCCGGCGTTGTTGAAGGCGACGTCCACGCTGCCGAAGGTCTCGTAGGCCTCGTCGAAGAGCGCCTCGACCATCGCCGGGTCGGTGACGTCGGTGTGCACGAACAGGCCGCCGACCTCCTCGGCGGCCGCCTTGCCGGTGGTCTCGTCGATGTCGGCGCAGACCACCTTCGCGCCCTCGGCGGCCAGCCGGCGGGCCGAGGCCAGGCCGATCCCGCTGCCCGCGCCGGTGATCACGGCCGTCCGGCCGACCAGCCGGCGGCAGACCGGCGCCGGGGGCTGCGCGGCCTTCTCGGACTTCTCGGACGCGCGGGGGTGGTGGGACTGGTGGGTCACCGGGTGCTCCTACTCCTCGGTCCGGATGAAGACGTTCTTGGTCTCGGTGAAGTGCGCCAGCGCCTCCGGCCCCAGCTCGCGGCCGACCCCGGACTCGCCGAAGCCGCCGAACGGCGTCCAGTACCGCACCGAGGCGTGCGAGTTGACCGACAGGTTGCCCGCCGCGACGCCCCGGGCCAGGCGCAGCGCCCGGCCCAGGTCGCGGGTCCAGATCGAGCCGGACAGGCCGTAGCGGGTGGCGTTGGCGAGCCGCAGCGCGTCCGCCTCGTCGGTGAACGGCAGGACGACCGCGACCGGGCCGAAGATCTCCTCGGTGACCGCCGGGACGTCCGCCGAGGTGGGCGCCAGCACCGTCGGCGGGTACCAGTGGCCCGGCCCGTCCGGCACCGCGCCGCGGGCCAGCACGGGCAGTTCGGGCGTCACGAACGACGCCACCCGGCGGACCTGCGCGGCCGAGATCAGCGGGCCGAGGTCGGTCCGCGGGTCGGCCGGGTCGCCGGTGCGGATCCGCTCGACGGCGGGCAGCAGCAGCGCCAGGAAGTCGTCCCAGGCCTCGCGCTGGACCAGGATCCGGCTGCGGGCGCAGCAGTCCTGGCCGCTGTTGTCGAGGAAGGACATCGGGTCCGCGGCGCCTTCGAGGTCGGCGTCGGCGAAGACGATGTTGGGGCTCTTGCCGCCGAGTTCGAGGGTGACCCGCTTGGCCCGGGCCGCGCAGCGGGCGGCGACCTCCTTGCCGACCACGGTCGACCCGGTGAAGACGATCTCGCGCACCGCCGGGTGGTCGACCAGGGCCCGGCCGGTCACCGGACCGGCGCCCGGCACCACCTGGAACAGGCCCTCCGGAAGCCCTGCGGCGAGGGCGAGTTCGGCCAGTCGCAGCGCGGTGAGCGGGGTGGCCTCGGCGGGTTTGAGCAGGACGGCGTTGCCGGCGGCCAGCGCGGGGGCGAAGCCCCAGGCGGCGATCGGCATCGGGAAGTTCCACGGCGCGATCACCCCGACCACGCCGACCGGCTCGTGGAAGGTGACGTCCAGCCCTCCGGCGACCGGGATCTGCCGCCCGGTCAGTCGCTCCACGCCGCCGGCCGCGTACTCCAGCAGGTCGCGGACGTTGCCCGCCTCCCAGGTGGCGTTGCCGATGGTGTGGCCGGCCTCGGCGACCTCCAGCGCGGCGAGTTCGGGGACGTGCACCTCCACCTGGTCGGCGAAGCGGCGCAGCAGCCGGGCCCGTTCGCCGGGGGCGAGGGCGGCCCAGCCGCGCTGCGCCTCGACGGCGCGCCGCACGGCGGCGTCCAGCTGCCCGGGGGTGGTGTCGGGGACGGTGCCGAGGGCCTCACCGGTGGCGGGGTTGTGCAGGGTGCGGGCGGCGGGGTGCGCCTGGGCGAGGGTGGTGGTCGTGTCGATGGTGCTCACATCCGCTCGAAGGATCGGTAGCGCTCCCAGTCGGTGATCGCGCTGTCGTAGGCGGCCTGTTCGACCCGGGCCATGTGCAGGTAGTGCTCGACGACGTCGTCCCCGAAGGCGGCGCGGGCGAGTTCGCTCGCGCCCCACAGGTCGGCGGCCTCGCGCAGCGAGCCGGGCACCCGGGCGTAGTCGTCGGCGGCGTAGGCGTTGCCGAGGCAGGGGACGGGCAGGTCCAGCTTCTGCTGGATGCCGTGCAGTCCGGCGGCGATCATGCCGGCCACCGCCAGGTACGGGTTGACGTCGCCGCCGGGCACCCGGTTCTCCATCCGCAGCCCGGCGCCGTTGCCGACCACCCGGTAGGCGCAGGTCCGGTTGTCCCGGCCCCAGGCGACGGCGGTCGGGGCGAAGGAGCCGGGGCGGTAGCGCTTGTAGGAGTTGATGTTCGGCGCGTAGAGCAGGGTGAACTCGCGCAGCGCGGCCAGCTGTCCGGCCAGGAAGTGCCGCATGGTGTCGGTCATCCGGCCGTCCGCGGCGGCGAACGCCGGGGCGCCGACGGCGTCGCGCAGTGACAGGTGGATGTGGCAGCTGTTGCCCTCGCGCTGGTCGTACTTGGCCATGAAGGTGAGCGCGCAGCCGAGTTGGGCGGCGATCTCCTTGGCGCCGGTCTTGTAGACGCTGTGCTGGTCGCAGGTGGTGAGCGCGTCGGTGTAGCGGAAGGCGATCTCGTGCTGGCCGAGGTTGCACTCGCCCTTGGCGGACTCCACGACCAGGCCGGCGCCGGCCATCTCGGTGCGGATCCGGGAGAGCAGCGGTTCGACCCGGGCGGTGCCGAGCAGCGAGTAGTCGATGTTGTAGAGGCTGGCCGGGGTCAGGCCCCGGTAGCCGCCCTGCCAGGCCTGTTCGTAGGTGTCGCGGAAGACCAGGAACTCCAGTTCGGTGCCGATGTCGGCGGCCAGGCCGTGCTCGGCCAGCCGGGCGATCTGGCGCCGCAGCAGCTGGCGGGGCGCGGCGGCCACCGGGTGGCCGCCGCGGCCGGCCAGGTCGGCGGTGACCTGGGCGGTGCCGGGCTGCCAGGGGGTCAGGCGCAGGGTGGACAGGTCGGGGCGCATGGCGAAGTCGCCGTAGCCGGTCTCCCAGGAGGAGAGCGCGTAGCCGTCCACGGTGTTCAGCTCGACGTCGACGGCGAGCAGGTACTCGCAGGCCTCGGCGCCGTGCTCGGCGACCTCGTCCAGGAAGAAGCGGGCGGCGAAGCGCTTGCCCTGGAGGCGGCCCTGCATGTCGGTGAAGGCGAGGGCGACGGTGTGGACCTCGCCGGCGTCGACCAGGGTGCGCAGTTCGTCCAGGGTCAGCGGGGCGCGGCGCGGCGGGGTGCCGGAGGCACCGGGTGTGCCGGGGGTGGCGCCGGCTGTGGCCCCGGCGCCGCTGGGCGCGGTGGTGCGGTCGGACATGGCGGTCGCCCTCCTCCTCGATCACGCAGCGAGACCAAGCGGTCACAGCGAACCGTACGGCCTGTCGCGGAGGGCACGGAAGAGGGCGGGCGGGTGTGGCGCGCCGAGGTGCGAGGTTGACGAGGGATCGGGCGGTGCGGGAGGAGAATGCGCGCCATGGATCGCAGGCCTATTGTCGGCGTCAGCACCTATCTGGTGGACGCGAGTTGGAGCGACTGGCGGGATCGTCGGGTGGCCCTGGTGCCCGAGCGGTACACCGCGTACGTCCAGGATTCGGGCGGGATCGCGGTGCTGCTGCCGCCGGACGCCCCCGAGCGCGCGCCGGAGGTGCTGGCCCGGCTCGACGCCCTCGTCATCGCGGGCGGGCCGGACATCGACCCGGCCTACTACGGGCAGCCGCCGCACCCGCTGAGCGACATCGACGCGGTGGAGCGGGACGTCTGGGAGAGCGCGCTGCTGCGCTCGGCGCTGGCGGCCGGGATGCCGCTGCTGGGGATCTGCCGGGGCATGCAGGTGCTCAACGTGGTGTGCGGTGGCACCCTGATCCAGCACCTGCCGGACGTCGTCGAGGCGGACATGCACGGCGGCTCGCCCGGCCGGTACGCCAGGCACCTGGTGCGGCCGGTGCCGGGCACGCTGCTGGGCGGGCTGCTGCCGGAGCCGGAGCTGACCGTGCCGACCTTCCACCACCAGGCGGTGGACCGGCTGGGGACGGGGCTGCGGGTGAGCGCGCACGCGCCGGACGGGACGGTGGAGGCGGTGGAGGGGCCCGGGTTCACGCTCGGGGTGCAGTGGCATCCGGAGCAGGGTGACGACCTGCGGGTGATGCAGGCGCTGGTGCGGGCGGCGACGGCGGCGCGGTCGGTGCAGTTGGAGCCGGTGGAGGTGGGGTAGCCCGTCCCCGGGGACCGCTCAGGACAGCGGCAGCCCGGTGGCCGCGGCGATCACCCCCGCCGCGCCGGCGGCCAGCAGGGCGGGCACCACCCCGCGCCGCGCGCCGACCAGCCAGAGCAGCGCGCAGCCCAGCACGGCCCACTGCCAGCCGTGGCCGAGCGCGGCGGCGAGCGGCAGCGCCGAACCCGCGATGGCGCCGATCACCGCCGGGCCGGCGCCGGTGAGGAAGTCCTGCACCCGCCGGTCGGCGCGCAGCCGGTCGAAGTGCCGGGCGCCGAGGATCACGAGGAGGAAGGACGGCGCGAAGGCGACCGCCGCGGCGAGCAGCCCGCCGGCGATCCCGGCGGCCGCGTAGCCGACCACGGCGACGGTCTGCACGACCGGGCCGGGGGTGACCTGGCCGAGGGCGACGGCGTTGAGGAACTGTCCGTCGGTCATCCAGTGGTAGCGGTCGACGGCGTCGTCCTGCATCAGCGGGATGATCACGAACCCTCCGCCGTAGGAGAGCGCGCCCACCTTGAACGCCGTCCAGGCCACCGCGCCGAGCCCGCCGAGCGCGGGCAGTGCGACGGCGAGCGGCAGCGGGCCGCCGGGGGTGCGGCGGGGGCGTTCGAGGCCCGCTCCCCCGGGCTGCCTGCGGACGGCGATCTCGGTCAGCCCGGAGGCGATCAGCACCAGGACCAGCCAGGGGCCGGTCAGCACGGCCGCCAGCGCGCCGGCGAGCGCGTACCCGCCCCAGCGGACGCGGGCGGCGCGGGCCCGCCCGGCCCGGGTGAAGCTCGCGGGGAGCAGCGAGGTGGCCGCCTGCACGGCGACCGCCGGGACGGCCGCGCCCGCGCCGGCGGCCGCGCCGAGCACCCACGGCGGCGGGTCGCCGGCCAGGAACAGCACCGCGAGGGCGAGGATCAGCGCGAGCCCGGGCGCGATGAAGCAGGCTCCGCCGACCAGCGCGCCCGCGGTGCCGCGCAGCCGCCAGGCGGTGAGGATCGCGAGCTGGGTGGAGGCCGGTCCGGGCAGCAGGTTGGTCGCCGCGATGCCGTCCTCGAACTCCTCCGGCGAGAGCCACTTGCGCCGCTCCACGCAGAGCCGGCGCAGCAGCAGGATGTGCGCGGGCGGCCCGCCGAAGCCGGTGATGCCGATCCGGCCCCACTCGCGGGCGATCGTGCCCAGACTCACCCGTCCGGTCGCTTCCATGCGTGTCTCCCCTGTTCAGCGGCGGCGCGACAATACCGGACGGGGGTTACGGCTCGGCAATGACAACGGTCTCCAGTGCAGCCTTTGGATCTTCGTTGGATCTGCGGTTCACTTCGAGTGCGGGGCCGCCACACGGCCCGCCCCTGACCCCCGTGTCTTCATGCGTTCCAGGAGAGGACTTCGATGGCCGGCGAACACCCCCACCATGATCATGGGCATGACCACAAGCACGCCCACGGCGGCTCCGGTGGCCACGGCGGCCACTCGCACGGCGTCTCCGCCGACGCCGACCGCCGCTGGCTGGTGAGCGCGCTCGCGCTGATCGTGGTGTTCATGGCCGGCGAGGTGGTGGTCGGCTTCGCGGCCCAGTCGCTGGCGCTGATCTCGGACGCCGCGCACATGCTCACCGACGCCGCCTCGATCGTCCTCGCGCTGATCGCCATGCGGCTGTCCGCCCGCCCGGCGCGCGGCGGCTACACCTACGGCCTCAAGCGCGCCGAGATCCTCTCCGCGCAGGCCAACGGCGTGACGCTGCTGGTGCTCTCGGCCTGGCTCGGCTACGAGGCGATCAGCCGGCTGTTCGAGCCGCCGGAGGTCACCGGGTCGCTGGTGCTGGTGACCGCGCTGGTCGGTGTGGTCGTCAACCTCGCCGCCACCTGGTGCATGTCCAAGGCCAACCGCAGCTCGCTGAACGTCGAGGGCGCCTTCCAGCACGTCCTCACCGACCTCTACGCGTTCATCGCCACCGCCGTGGCCGGTGTGGTGATGGTGACCACCGGCTTCGCCCGGGCCGACTCGATCGCCTCCCTCGTCGTGGTCGCGCTGATGCTGAAGGCGGGCATCGGCCTGGTCCGCGACTCCGGGCGGATCTTCCTGGAGGCCGCGCCCGCCGGCGTCGACCCGGACGCGGTGGCCGACCGGCTGGTCGCCCAGCCGCTGGTCGAGGAGATCCACGACCTGCACATCTGGGAGATCACCTCCGGGCAGCCCGCGCTCTCCGCGCACATCCTGGTCACCCCGGGCGGCGACTGCCACGCGGTGCGGCGCGGGCTCCAGCGCCGGCTGGCCGAGGAGTACGGCATCACCCACAGCACCCTCCAGGTCGACCACGTCGGCGAGGACGAGGCCGGCGCGCTGCTGCAGATCGCCACGCCCGGCGACCTCACCCCCGAGCACTGCGCCGACGCCCACGGCCCCGTCCACCGCGCCGGGCCGCACGAGCACTGAGGGCCCGGCGTGTCCGCCCGGTACGGCATGATCGGAGGCGTGACCGCACCCCGCCTGATGCTGCTCGACTCCGCCAGTCTCTACTTCCGGGCCTACTTCGGCGTACCGGACACCCTGCGCTCGCCGCAGGGCGAGCCGGTCAACGCCGTCCGGGGCCTGCTGGACTTCATCGCCCGGCTGGTCCACGACCACCGGCCCGACCAGTTGGTCGCCTGCATGGACGCCGACTGGCGCCCCCAGTGGCGGGTGGACCTCATCCCCTCGTACAAGACCCACCGGGTCGCCGAGGCCGCCACCGACGGCGAGGAGGAGGTGCCGGACACCCTCGCCCCGCAGGTCCCGGTGATCGAGCAGGTGCTGGACGCGCTCGGCATCGCCCGGATCGGCTCCCCCGGCTACGAGGCGGACGACGTGATCGGCACGCTGACCGCGGGCGCCACCGGGCCGGTGCAGATCGTCACCGGCGACCGCGACCTGTTCCAGCTGGTCGACGACGCCCGCGCGATCACCGTGCTCTACCCCGTCAAGGGCATGGGCAACCTCCAGGTCACCGACGACGCGCTGCTGCGCGAGAAGTACGGCGTGAGCGGCGCCCAGTACGCCGACCTGGCCGCCCTGCGCGGCGACCCGAGCGACGGCCTGCCCGGCGTCAAGGGCATCGGCGAGAAGACGGCGGCCCAGCTGATCCACGAGTACGGCGACCTGGCCGGCATCCGCACCGCCGCCCAGGACATCGGCTCCGCGCTCACCCCCGCCCGGCGCCGCAACATCCTGGAGGCCTCGGCCTACCTGGACGTCGCGCCCACCGTGGTCCGGGTCGCCACCGACGCCCCGCTGCCCGACTTCGACCCCGCCCTGCCGGGCGAGCCGCTGGACCCGATGACCCTGGAGTCCCTCTCCGCCCGCTGGAACCTCGGCACCTCCCTGGACCGCGTCCTGGAGGCGCTCACCGCCCGCTGACACCACCCGCCCCCGGGGCCCGTCGCACACCACGCGACGGGCCCTCTTTGCTTTGCGTGGCCATGAGCTCTTGACCGCAATCTACTTTGCGATGCAAAGTAGAGCCACTGACACGACGTCACCAGGGGTGGACCATGGACACACTGCACCGGGGCGACCCGGCCGAACTGCTCGCCGCCACCGAGGGGTTGCGCGCCCGGGCCCGTATCCGCCTGCGCGGCTCGGGCGTCCCGCTGCTCGCCTTCGGGCTGCTGGCCCTGGCGGCGGTGCCGATCGCCCGGGAGGCCTACAACTTCCCGCCCGACGGACGCAGCATCACCTCGTATCCGTACTTCGCCTACTCGGAGCACATCGGCCTCTGCGTGCAGCACTCGCTCGACGGGCCGTGCCTGGAGGGCGAGTTCGACGGGGCCATCGCGCGCTTCGTCGGCTGGGGCGTCTGGTACGCCCTCCTCCCGCTGGCCTGGTTCGCCCTCGCCCGCTGGTACCGGAGGCGCGGGGAGACCCGCGGCATCGTCCCGCACCGCGGCGCCTGGCTCGCCACCGCGGCCGGCGCCGGCGTCCTGGTCGCCGCCGTCCCGCTCGTCCTCCTGCTGTTCGCCCGCCGGGTGCCGGACGGCCTCTCCTTCCTCGCGAACGACTACGCCTCGCCCTGGTACGTGGTCGGCATCGGCCTGCTCGTCCTCGGCCTCGCCGAGCGCAACCGGCTGGTCGCCGCCACCGGGCTCGTCCACACCGCGCTGCTCACCGCCTACCTCACGGGCCTCTGGGGCAGCGGCTGGCTGCCGTGGCTCGACCACTTCGACGGCTCCTGGGCCGACGGCCCCCGGCCGAAGGCCCTGCTGCTCGCCGTGGTCCTGCTCGCCACCGGACTGACCCAGTGGACCGCCGAGCGCCGCGCGTCCGCCGCATCCCGTACGGTCACCCCATGAGCGTCGCGGACGGCACCGAGGAGCAGCACCCGACCCTGGCCCTGGACGACACCGTCCACCAGCGGGTCCGGCTGGGCATCCTGGCCATCGCCCGCGAAGCCGAGAGCGTCGATTTCGCCTTCCTCAAGCAGGAATTGGGGCTCACCGACGGCAACCTCTCGCGCCACCTGAAGGTCCTGGAGGACTCCGGCCTGGTGGCGGTGAACAAGGGCTACGCCGGCCGCCGGCCCCGCACCTGGGTCACCCTCACCCCCGCCGGCGCCCAGGCCCTCGACCACGAGCTGCGCGCCCTGCGCGCCCTCGTCCACCGGCTCGAAGCCGCCGCCCCGCAGGAGTAGGACGCCGGACCCGCCGGCCACCCGCTCCCGGCGGCCCGGGTTCCCGGCCGTCACCGCCGTGCGCGGACCCCGGGGGCCGGGCGTCGCGGAAGGCGACGCCCGGCGGGAGGGTCAGCCGACGGAGGAGTAAGCGATGATGCCGCGGCGCAGGCCGTCGACGGCCTTGCGGGCGGTCTTGCGCAGGTCGGCGTCCTCGCCGGCGGCGTCCTGGATCTGGCCGAGGACGTCGATCAGCTGCTTCGTCCAGCGCACGAAGTCGCCGGCCGGCATGTCGGCGTCGCGCAGGACCTGGTCCAGCGAGTGGCCGAGCGCCCAGCGGTAGGCGGCCCAGGCGAAGCCCAGGTCCGGCTCGCGCTGGCCGACGCCCTCGGCGGTGTTGATCCGGTGCTGCTCCTCCAGGGCGTCGAGGTGGCCCCAGATCCGGACCATCTGGCCGAGCGCCTCCTTCGCCGCGCCCTCGGGCACCCGGGGGGCGGTGGCGTCGTCGGACTGGCGGGCCTCGTAGACCAGCGCCGAGGCGCAGGCGGCGAGTTCGGCGGCGGCGAGACCGCTCCAGACGCCCTCGCGGATGCACTCCGAGGCGAGCAGGTCGAGTTCGCCGTAGAGCCGGCCGAGCCGCTTGCCGTCCTCGGTGACGGTGTCGCCGCTGAGGTAGCCGAGGTCGGTGAGCAGGCCGCAGACCCGGTCGAAGGTGCGGGCGATGGTGTGCGTGCGGGAGCGCATCTTGCGTTCCAGCAGCTCGGTGTCGCGGTGCAGCCGGTGGTAGCGCTCGGACCAGCGGGCGTGGTCCTCGCGCTGGTCGCAGCCGTGGCACGGGTGCTGGCGCAGGGCGGTGCGCAGCCGGCTGATCTCGGGGTCGTCGGCGGCGGCCGCGCGCCCGCGCCGGAACCGCTCGGGCTCCAGGTGGCCGGCCTTGGTGCGCAGCGCGGAGGCGAGGTCGCGCCGGGACTGCGGGCTGCGCGGGTTGAAGGACTTGGGGATGCGCAGCCGCTCGATCGCGGCGACGGGGTGCGGGAAGTCGATCATCGCGAGCCGCTTGACCTGCCGCTCGGCGGTGAGCACCACGGGACGCGGCCCGTCCTGGTAGTCGGGGTGGCGCGGGCCGCCGCGCGGCGAGCGGTTGACCGGCGGCAGACCGGGGTCGAGGACGAGGGCGAGGCCGGCGAACTTGCCGGTCGGCACGTGGATGACGTCGCCGGGCCGGAGCTGCTCGATGGACTCGACGGCGGCGGCGCGGCGCTGGCTGCTGCCCTCGCGGGCGAGGTCGTTCTCCCGGTCCTTGAGCTGCCGGCGCAGCGCCATGTACTCCTCGAAGTCGCCGAGGTGGCAGGTCATGGACTCGCGGTAACCCTCCAGGCCCTCCTCGTTGCGCTGGACCTGGCGGGCGATGCCGACCACCGAGCGGTCGGCCTGGAACTGCGCGAAGGAGGTCTCCAGCAGTTCGCGCGAGCGGTGCCGGCCGAACTGGGAGACCAGGTTGACGGCCATGTTGTAGGACGGCCGGAACGAGGACTTGAGCGGGTAGGTGCGGGTACCGGCGAGGCCGGCCAGCGCCTCCGGGTCGAGGCCGCGCTGCCACAGGACCACGGCGTGGCCCTCGATGTCGATGCCGCGCCGTCCGGCCCGGCCGGTGAGCTGGGTGTACTCGCCGGGGGTGATGTCGGCGTGGGTCTCGCCGTTCCACTTGACGAGCTTCTCCATGACGACGGAGCGCGCCGGCATGTTGATGCCCAGGGCCAGGGTCTCGGTCGCGAAGACGGCCTTGACGAGACCCTTCACGAACAGCTCCTCGACGACCTCCTTGAACCGCGGCAGCATGCCGGCGTGGTGGGCGGCGATGCCGCGCTCCAGGCCGTCCAGCCACTCGAAGTAGCCGAGGACGTGCAGGTCCTCGTCGGGGATGTCGGCGCAGCGCTCCTCGACGAGGGCGCGGACCTGGGCGCGGTCGGCGTCCTTGTTGAGACGCAGGCCGGAGGAGAGGCACTGCTGGACGGCGGCCTCGCAGCCGGCCCGGCTGAAGATGAAGGTGATGGCGGGCAGCAGGCCCTCGGCGTCGAGCCGGTCGATGACGTCGACCCGGCCCGGGGTCCAGACCTTGCCGGGGCGGCCGTTGGGCATGGAGCGGCCGCGCCCGCGCCCGAAGCGGTCGCGCGGGTTGCGGTCGAGCTCGCCGCGGGCGAGGCGGACCAGCTCGGGGTTGACCGCCTTGCCGGGGTTGCGCAGGCTGCCCTTGGGGCGGCCGTCGCGGTCCGGGCTGGCGAACAGGTCGTACATCCGGTTGCCGGCCATCACGTGCTGCCAGAGCGGGACGGGCCGGTGCTCGGAGACGATGACCCGGGTGCCGCCGCGGACGGTGTCCAGCCAGTCGCCGAACTCCTCGGCGTTGGAGACGGTCGCGGAGAGCGAGACCAGCGTGACGGACCCGGGGAGGTGGATGATGACCTCCTCCCAGACGGCGCCGCGGAAGCGGTCGGCGAGGTAGTGGACCTCGTCCATGACCACGTAGCCGAGGCCGTCGAGGGTGCTGGAGCCCGCGTAGAGCATGTTGCGGAGCACCTCGGTGGTCATCACCACGACCGGGGCGTCGCCGTTGACGGTGTTGTCGCCGGTGAGCAGGCCGACCTTGGCGGCGCCGTAGCGCCGGACGAGGTCCCCGTACTTCTGGTTGGAGAGCGCCTTGATCGGCGTGGTGTAGAAGCACTTGCGCCCGCCCTGGAGGGCGAGGTGGACGGCGAACTCGCCGACGATGGTCTTGCCGGAGCCGGTGGGCGCGGCGACCAGGACGCCCTCGCCGGCCTCCAGGGCGCGGCAGGCCTCCAGCTGGAAGTCGTCCAGCGGGAAGTCGTAGAGCTGCTGGAAGCCGAACAGGGCGGTGGCCTGTTCCCTGGCCCGGCGGCGGGAGGCGGCGAAGGCCTCGGCCGGGCTGAGCTCCTGCTCGTCGGTGGGCTCCCGGCCGTCGGAGGGCTCGCGCTCAGGGGTGTTCATCGCCGTCCGGGGGTCGCGGGGGTCGTTGGTGTGATCTCGCATCTCAGCGAGAGGTTACCCGGCGGGGCTGACATCGATAGCACCGTTTTTCCCGGGCAAGGGATCGCTTCTCTCTCACATCCATAGTTGCAAATGTCTTCAAGCGGTCACCCGGCGACCAGCTTCGGACGACTCCGGTCATCCGCGGTGACACGCCGTGCGGCCTGCCTACATTCGGTGCCACATCCCGGTGACACCCACCGGGCCCACGGGAGGAGCGCACGATGGCGAACCTGGAGACCTCGCTCAAGGAGGCCATGGCGATCGAGGGCGCGATCGGCGTCGCCCTGGTCGACTACGGCAGCGGCATGGCCCTCGGCACCCTCGGTGACGGCGGAGAACTGGACCTCAACGTCGCCGCCGCGGGCAACACCGACGTGGTGCGGGCCAAGATGCGGGCGATGGAGCACCTCAACCTGCTCGACAACGAGATCGAGGACATCCTGGTCAGCCTGACCAGCCAGTACCACCTGCTCCGGCCGCTGACCACGCAGGGCGGCCGCGGCCTGTTCCTGTTCCTCGCGCTCAACCGGGGCCGCGCCAACCTGGCGATGGCCCGCCACCAGCTGAAGCGGATCGAGACGGCGCTGGAGATCTGACGGCCGGAAACGCACCGGCGAGGGGAACAGGGAGGGAGCGCCGTGGCGATCGCGCTGTACCAGGCCAAGGCCGAGTTCTTCCGGATGCTCGGCCACCCCGTCCGGATCCGGGTCCTGGAGCTGCTGCAGGCCGGACCGACGCCCGTGCGCGACCTGCTGGCGGAGCTGGAGGTCGAACCCTCCAGGCTCTCGCAGCAGCTCGCGGTGCTGCGCCGGTCCGGCATCGTCAGCGCCACCCGGGAGGGCAGCACGGTGGTGTACGCGCTGGCCGGCGGGGACGTCGCCGACCTGCTGCGGGCGGCGCGGCGGATCCTCACCGGGGTCCTCGCGGACCAGCACGTACTGCTCGCCGAGCTGCGCGCCGCCGCGGACTGAGCGGGTCGCGGCTACCCGAGCAGCCCGGCCAGCCCGTCCGCCAGTACCTCGTACTCGGGCGCCCGGTTGTACAGCTGCGCGCACACCCGCAGCACCCCGCCGCCGGGCCACGGACGCGCCACCGTGCGCACCGCGTGCCGCCGCCACATCCCGGCCATCAGCTCCTGCGCCTGCGGCAGCGTCTCGGCGACCCCGGCCGGCAGCCGCAGCGCCCGCATCGACAGGCCCGCCGAGGACGGCAGCGCCGCGAGCCCGGTGCGCTCGGCCACCAGCGCGGCGCCGTAGGCGGCGAGCCGCTCGTTGTGGCCGCGCACCAGCTCCGGCCCGAGCGCGTCCAGCAGGTCGAGTCCGGCCGGGGCGGCCAGGTAGGGCGTGTAGTCCAGGGTGCCGCGCCACTCGACGGAGGCCGGGTAGCCCTGGTGGTCCTCCCAGGAGAGGATCAGCGGACGGATCTTGCCGGCCCACTCCGGGCGCACCACCAGCACGCCGGTGGCCCGCGGGGCGAAGGCCCACTTGTGCAGGTTGCCGAACCAGAAGTCGGCCTCCTCCGGGACGGGCCCGGCCAGCATGCCGGGCTCGTGCGCGGCGTCCACCACGGTGGTCACGCCGCGGCCGCGCAGGGCGCGCAGCAGGTCCGGGGTGGCGAGGCGGCGGGCGGTCGGCGAGGTGATGCCGTCCAGGACGGCGAGCACGGTGCGGTCGGTGACCTCGGCCAGCACGGTCTCGCGCACCGCGTCGCCGTCGGGCAGGTCCAGCGGCAGCCGCACGGTGCGCAGCTCCGCACCGGCGTCCTCGGCCCGGCGCCGCACGGCCTCGGTGACGGTGCCGTAGCCGTGGTCGCTGACCAGGACGTGGTCCCCGGCGGAGAGCGGCACGTTGGCCAGGGTGACGGCGATCGCGTCGGTCACGTTGGGCACCAGGGCGAGCAGCTCGGGCTCGGTCCCGAGGGCGGCAGCGATCCGGGTCCGGGCGGCGGCGACCCGGGCGGGCAGCTCGGCGAAGAAGCCGTCGGGGTCGGCCTCCTGCTCCTCGTGCAGCCGCCGCTGGAGCCGCTGGACCGGGACGGGGACGGCGCCGAAGGAGCCGTGGTTGAGGTGGACCACCGCCGGGTCCAGCGAGAACAGCGTCTCGGTGCCGGCCAGCGGCTCGGGCGGTTCGACGCTCCGCGCGGTCTCGGTCATACTCTCCTCCTGTTACCTGGATCACGTGATGTGTGACATTTCACATGTCGCCCCACTGGTCTGAGGACGGGTCCCGCGGCGACCATCGGGCGGTGACCATCACCGACTCCTACCTCTCCCTCAGCGCCCGGACCGGCCGCTTCAGCTTCGGTGCCCCTCGAGCGGTGTCGCTCAACCAGGACGGTACCCGCCTGCTGCTCCTCCGCTCCACCGGCCCCGAGGACCCGTTCGACCGGCTGCACCTCCTCGACCTCGCCACCGGCGAGGAGCGCGAGGTCGCCGACCCGACCGCGCTCGCCCCCGGCCGCACCGGCGCGAGCGCCGACCTGCCGGCGGTCGAGCGCCGGCTGCGCGAGCGGAGCCGGCTCACCGCCGCCGGCATCGGCACCTTCGCCGCCACCCCCGACCTCGCCGTCGCCGTCTTCGTCCTGGACGGCCGGCTCTTCCGCACCGAGACCGCCACCGGCCGCAGCACCGAGATCCCCACCGCCGGCCCGGCCTTCGACCCCCGCCCGAACGCGACCGGCGAACTCGTCGCCTACGTCGCCGACGACGCCCTCTACGTCACCTCGGCCGACGTCCCCGGCCGCCAGCGGCTCAGCCCGGACGACGGCGCCCGCTGGGGCGTCGCCGAGTTCGCCGCCGCCGAGGAGCTGGGCCGCCACCGCGGCCACTGGTGGCGTCCGGACGGCGGCGCCGTGCTCGCCGCCCGGGTGGACGAGTCCGCCGTCCCGCCGCGCCACTTCGCCGACCCGGCCCACCCCGAGCAGGCCCCCGAGCGGTTCGCCTACCCGCAGGCCGGCGGCCCCAACGCCGACGTCCGGCTCTGGGTGCTCGGCCTGGACGGCAACCGGGTCGAACTCGCCTGGGACACCGCGGCCTTCCCCTACCTGTGCGCCGCCGAGTGGGCCGGCGACGACGAACTGCTGCTCACCGTCGCCGACCGGCTGCAGCAGAACATCCTGCTGCTGAGCGCCGACCCGGCCACCGGCGCCACCACCGAACTCTCCCGCACCACCGACGCGTTCTGGGTCGACGACCTGCCCGGCACCCCCGCCCGGCTGGACGACGGCCGACTGCTCACCGTCCACGACACGCCCGAGGCCCGCGGCCTGGCCCTGGACGGCAAGCCGCTGGACACCACCGGCCTGCAGATCCGCCGGGTGGTCGGCCGGCTGCGCGGCAAGCTGCTCTGCGAGACCGGCGAGGGCGACCCGTTCGACCAGCACGTCCACCTGGTCGACCCGGACGGCGGGGCCCCCGAGCGGCTCTCCGAGGGCCCCGGCGTGCACAGCGCCCTGGCCGCCGGCGACACCCTGCTGCTCACCTCGGCCGACCCGGACGGCGTGCGCCGCGAGGCCCTCACCCCGCAGGGCGTCACCGCCCTGACGGACCGTTCGGCCGCCCTGCCCTTCCGGGTCAAGCCGCGGCTGGCCCGGGTGACCGGGCGCGCCCTGCCCAGCGCCGTGGTCTACCCGCGCGGGCACGTCCCCGGCCGGCGCCTGCCCGTGCTGCTCGACGTCTACGGCGGCCCCGGCTACCAGGCGGTGGCCAACGAGCCGCGCCGCTGGCAGCTCAAGCAGTGGTGGGCCGACCAGGGCTTCGCGGTGGTCACCGTCGACAACGGCGGCACCCCGTTCGTCTCCCCGGCCTTCACCCGGACCATCTTCCGCCGCTTCTCCCAGGTGGCGCTGGACGACCAGGTGGACGCGCTGCTCGCGCTCGGCGAGGCGCACCCCGACCTCGACCTCGGCCGGGTCGGCGTGCGCGGCTGGTCGTACGGCGGCTACTTCGCGGCGATGGCCGTGCTGCGCCGCCCGGACGTCTTCCACGCCGCCTGTGCGGGCGCCCCGCCCACCGACTTCCGGCTGTACGACACCGCGTACACCGAGCGCTACCTGGACCTGCCGCAGCAGAACCCGGAGGGCTACGCGGCCGACTGCCTGGTGGACGACGCGCCGTCGCTGACCCGGCCGCTGCTGCTGATCCACGGCCTGGCCGACGACAACGTGCACCCCTCGCACACCCTGCTGCTCTCCCAGGCGCTCACCCGGGCCGGCCGCCCGCACAGCCTGCTGGCCCTGCCCGGCGTCACGCACATGACGCCGGGCGGTGTGAACGAGCAGCTGGCGCAGGCCGAACTCGCCTTCCTGCGAGCCTCCCTGGCCTGACCCGCCGGCCCCCGGCCGACCCCTCCGGGCGCCGCACGGCCCCATCCGGGCCGACGGGGGGCCCCCGGGTTGGGGGGGCGGCGGCCCAATAGTATAAGTTTTTGCGAATACAGTTTTTAATATTAAATTAGCAAC
>NZ_JBEPAM010000082.1:0-20161 GCF_040298605.1 Kitasatospora sp. NPDC001527
TCCGGACCGTGGTGGGTGAGTGCGTGGACCTGGCCCTCGCCGCATCCGCCGACCTCGCCGACCACCGCGACGTCAACACCGTCGCCCGCCGCACCGAGGCCGAGCTGCGCGCGGCGATGGCCGCCGCCCGACCTGCCGACGCCGGCCGCGAGGACGTCCTCGGATCCGACCTGCAGGCCGCCCGGGACGCCGTCGCCGCCTACCGCGCCGACGCGCTCCCCCGGCTGGCCCGCACCGCGCTGCGCGCCGCCCGCCAGGCCGCCCGCACCCACGGCAACACGCCCGCCCCCCCGTACCGCCCGCGCGACCCGTCCGGCCGCAGCCGCGCGCCGCGGACCGAGCGAGCCCGAGCTCCTCGCCGAGGTGTTCCTGGCCCTGGTCGCCGCCCACGGCTGGACTCTGGGCACCGCCGGCGGAGGCCTGCGCGACCACTGGACCACGATCGTCGGCCCCGACGCCGCCACCCACTGGCACCTCGCCGGCTACGACCCCACCACCCGCCGCCTGCGCGTCACCGCCGACTCCCCGGCCTGGGCCGCCCAACTCCGCCTTCACCACCGCCGCGTCCTCACCGTCCTCCACCGACTGCGGCCCTGCACCGTGACCGCCATCGACGTCCGCGTCGGCCCCGCCCCCGCACCGCGGGCCGAGCAGGATGTCGACGAGCGGTCCGCTCCCCGCCCCGCACCGACCGCGCTGGCCCGCAACCCGCTCGCCGACCACACCGCCTACCAGGAACTACGCCGCCAGATGCGCGAGCAGGCCCTCGCCCGCCAAGCCGCGCTCGACGAAGCCACCGCCCAGCGGGAAGCCATCCTGACCCGGCACTACAACCGGCTGCGCGAACCCGAACACGCCCACCGAACCGCACTCGAAAGCACCCCGGCCGCCGACAGCGAAGAGCACGACCGCCGGCAGCGCGAGCGCCACCAGGCCGCTCTCGCTGTCGCCCGCGTCACCCGGGCCGGGGCGATCCCGCTGCGCACCGCCGGGCGTGCGGTATCCCGTGCCAGTGCGGCATGAACGGACAATCCCGGGGCGCTCAGGGCGGTCACGCTCGGCGACAACACGCAGCTACGCTGAACGAAGCCAACCGCTGACTGCGGCTGATCGGGAGGGACCTGGACAATGGAGAACATGAGCGAGAACAGCATGGATGAGGTGCGCCAGCGGCTGACCGCGCTCGAGGCGGAGGTGGACCGGCTGCGCGAGGAGTCGGCGCAGACCCGCGCGCTCGCGGCGATGGCGGACCGGGACACCGCCGAGATGCGCACTGCTCTTCGTGCCCACACCCAGGTCCTGAACGCGCTGCGCGAGACTCAGCTCGAACAGGGACAGGCCATTCAGGGCCTCGCTCAGGCGGTCGGTGTCCTCGTCGCCGGTCAGAGCGAGCACAGCCGGGTCCTGGAGAGCGTCGTCGCCGGGCAGACCGCCATCCTCGAAGAGCTCCGCCGGCGAAACCAGAGCTGAGGCGCTGTACGGAACCGGTACCCGGCCGACCGCAGTGCCGGCAGCCGCCGATACTCGCTTCTCCGGGTGGCCGTGGGCGAGTAGCGTCCGGCCATGGTCATCTACACCTCCACCCAGGACGCGTGGAACGCGCTGCGCGGGGCCCGCTCCGCGCCGCCCGGACGGGCGACCGAACCGGGCCCCGAGGCGGCGCAGCCGGGCGATGCCCCGAGGCCTTGGCGGCGCGAGGTCTTCTGCACGGCGTTGGAGCAGGCGGAGCAGTACTTTCGGGCGGCGGACGCGGTGGGCACGGCGACGCAGCCGCTGCTGCTGTTCTACGGCCTGAGCCAGGCCGGCCGGGCGATCGCGGCCGCGGCCTGGGACCTGGAGGGGAAAAAGTGGAAGCTCAACGGGCACGGGATCAACACGAGGGCGATGGAGGGAGACCTGCCGGCGGTGCTGGCGCCCACCAGGCCGCGCGGTGACAACGGGAGCTTCGTCCGCCTCTCCCGTCTCCTCCGATCGCCGGTGTGGGTGGACAAGGCGGTCACCTTCGCCGAGCTGTGGGACTGCCTGCCGATCAGCAGGGACATCCCGCTCTCCAAGGACGGCGAGGATCGGGTGGTGCCGCTATTCGTCGACCACCACCATCTGCATCCGGAGCCGCACCTCCAAGGAGGCATCCGCATCGGAGGCCTTCCCGCCCGGGTCCTCGACGCCTCCGACCGGGACGTCGCGTTCGGCGAGTACCTCGCCCGATTCCCCGGCGCCCACGGTCCGGACATCAGCTGGTGGCGCCGCGACGGCGAGGAGCGTCTGGACCGGCGCTACGAGCGGGAAGCCGACGGATCCGGCTCGATGGCGGTGACCTTCTTCGCGCCCGACGGCGGCGTCCTCACCCGGGACCAGTACCTCGACCGGCTACGGCAGGTGACCCGGCGCCACGACGGCGACTGGTACTTCACCCCGTCGATCTGGGGATCGACGCACGGCATACATCCGCTGATGGCCTGGTGGGCGGTCATGCACGCGCTGTCCGACCTCGTCCGCTACCAGCCAGCGGAGTGGGCCCGCCACATCGACGTCGACAAGAGCGTCCACGCGGTGCCGATCGAACGGCTCCTGGCGGAGGCCCGCCGAGTCCTGCCCATCGTGATCGCGGAGACCCTCGACGAGGTCGCTGCCTGACCGCCGGTGCGGAACTCGCCGTCGAGGTCGACCTGGAGCCAGCCGGATCACCCCCGCGGGCGCGGGGGGTCAGCCTCGCTCGCCGTGGCCGTGCTGCCGGTCCGGCACGTACACGCAGGGAGAGACCCTCCTGCCCGCCCGCTTCCCGTGGTTTGCTGCGGTCCGGCCTGTGCCGGGCGGGCTGCCTTATGCCTTCGGGATGGTGAAGCCGAAAGGCAGCTGGCGCAGGAGCTGGTGGTAGCCGGTGGCGTCGCGGGCCAGGGATTCCAGGTGGAGGACGGTGTGGATCGTCGCGAGCTCGCTGTCGGTGGGGTTCAAGGTGTGCCGGCGGGAGCCAGGGACCGGGCGGGAGCCGGCCAGCGCGTTGCGCAGGGCCGTGGTGTTGATTCCGGGCAGGGTGCCGGCTTCGGCGGCGGCGAGGACGCTCTTCAGAGTGTCCATGCTGGTGCCGCGGACCTGTATCCGGGTCGGGCCCGGTGTTGGCTCCGGCTGGGGTTCAGGCTTTGTCTGGAGGGCCCGGAAGGCCAGGGCGGTCCGGCCGAACTGGGTGATCCGTGCCGCCCAGCCCGGCCGGGCGCTGTCGGTGGCGAGGGCGTCGAGGATGTCGTCGTCGGCGAGTTCGCACAGGCCGTGCCCGGCCAGACCACGCGTGATGCCTCTGGCACGGGACTGCTTTCCGAGCAGCTGTGTTCCGGTTGTCCAGTTGTCCCCGTCGTGGCCTGCCAGGTCTTCCAGCACGGCCCACTCGTCCTGGCGTAGCGTCACAATTCCCTCCCGCAGAGTAGCGTCCGCGCGTCATCCTGCCAGGACCTCCGCTGTGCTGTACGGCGAAGTTCACAGGTCACACCGGGCTGGCTGGTGACGCGCGCATTCGTCTGCGGTGGCCTTCGCGCGGCCGCGCCGGCCCGCGGCGTTGTCTCCCTGCTTCGTCGACGGTGCTGGACCTCACCGGCGCGGCGTGCGTAGCCGGGGTCACCACTTGCGGTGGACCAGGTGGAAGTAGAGGCCGCCCACGAGCAGAGCCAGCCATGGCACCCAGGCGCACAGCGTGGCCCAGCCGCCCTGGCTGTACAGGGCCCCGTACCCGGTGATGGACGCCCCGATCACGGTTGCCACGCAGGCGACGGATGTCAGGGTCAGGTGGATGTCTCTGGGGGAGACGTCCACCGTCGGGGCCTTGTCCGACGTGGCGGTGCAGTTCGAGACGTGGTGGACGAGGATGGCGAACGCGGCCGCGACCACCGTCCACGCCACGACGACGGCGGTGGCCCCGAAGATCAGGCCGGAGCCGTGTTGGTACTCCGCGATGGTCATGGTTCCTCCGATGGTGAAGGCCCGGAGCTGGCCGAGTGCTCAGGCCGGGCGGGCTGGTCCGTACGGGAAGCTACGCCGGACCCGTGCGGCCCGGCTCGGGTTGCGGTGGCGTCGCGCGGCTGCGGCCCGCCCTGCGGGCGAAGCTGCGGTCTGTGCCCGCCACCGGGTGGGGTTTGGGCAGCTCATCGCCCCGGTCTGGGCCTCGCCGGGGTGCCGGATTGGCGCGCCATTGGCGGCCTGAACCGCGAGACATCCGCGTCAACCACGGGCCGGAAGACTGCACGCCTTCGGGTGATTTCGGGCTGGTCGGCGGTCCGGCGAGTCCGCTGGCCGCGACCATGACCCGCGTGAAGATCACCCATCATCTGCTGCTGCGCCCGGTTGCGGGCGTCCTCGGTGTCCTGCTGCTGGCCGGCTGCGGCACCCGGACACCGGCCTCCCAGGAAGCCCGGCTCACCAAGGCGGCTGGCGTCACCAGCGTCTCGCTGATCATGCCCGAGGGCCTGTGGAAGGACACGAAGCCCTTCGACGACCTGAAGAAGGTGCCGGTCGAGCGTCTCGACGGCGACCGGGGAGCCCGCGGGCTGGTGCGGATCAACCTTACCGGTACCCAGGTAGTGACCTACATGAAGTTCCTCGACGCCAGCGCCCATCCCGGGCCCGGATCGGTCAATCGGGACAACAAGCAGGCGTCCGTGCGGGTGTACGAGGCGATCGGCGGCGCGCTGGACACCATCACGCCGGCTCGCGGCGCAGGTGATCCCGCCCCCGAGGTGCTGATCGACGACACCATCGGCACCCCGGCCCCGTAGCACCGGGGCCGGGGCCCGCTTCGGGTGAAGCATGGACGTCTCGGCCCCGTGCGAGATCGTGGGGCGGCAGGATGGCGGCCATGGCAATCACGATCGGTGTACGAGTCGACTTCTGGGAGCAGCCGGCCCTTGGGCCGGAGGGGGAATCGAAGGGGTATGTCTGCTCGGTGGTGAAGGAGGACGGGTTCGACGCGCTGGCGGTGCCGGCGGTCGGGGACTCGCTGTCGGCAGTGAGCCTGCTGGTGGGGCCGATGCACGAGCAGCCGTACATCGCGCCAGCGCGGGGCGGCTACCCGTTCCACATCGTCCAGGTGGTCGAGCACTACCCGCGCCCGCTCGGCGACGACCGCGAGCCGGGGGTGATCGTCGTGGTGCACGCCAAGCTGCGCTACGAGGACAAGGAGTTGGAAGAGTTCGTCCAGGTCTACGCCGAAGCCGGCTGGCACTGGATGCCCGGCGAGAGCCGGGCCGTCTCCCGGGCAGCGGCCGTGCAAGCCGCCCGGGCCACCAGCTGACGGGAGCCACCCGGGGACCGCCGGCCCGACGCCCGAGCCGCTCGAAGCGCCGTGACCATCCGCGCCCCAGCGGATCACCAACCAGAAGGGAACCGCCGTGCTCACCCACCCCGGAGATGGCCGGGCCCCTCACGCTCGTCGACGTGAGGGGCCCGGCCATCAGCGTACGGCGCCCCGTCCCCGGCAGGCAGGGCGATCCCGACTCGCCCGAATCGGTGGTGCTCGCCGCTCCGATCCGACCTGTGTGCGGTTGCCTCGTCGGCCCTCCATGATCCGCGGTCCGCGAAGCGGGCCGGACGGAACCAGCGGCGCCGGTTTCCCGAACGACCATCCCCCGGGCCATGCGCGTGCCACCCTCGTGATCTGGTTGTAGATACGCAGGGGGAAGACAATGCGTGAGTGGGTATCCACGGTCAACTACCGGATCAGCCATCGGCTCCGGCACGGTGCGCGTGGGGCCGCCAACGAGGCCTCGCGGGTCCTTGAGGAGTCGCTTCGCCGCATTGGGCTGCCGGGACCGGTTCCGCCTCAGATTCGGCAGGCGTTCTGGGGCACCTCCTACGGCTACCGGAAGGGTTGGACGAACCTGCTGGCCTGGCTGCTCGTGCTCGCCGGTGTTCTCGGTCTAACCGCCGCCGGGCGGCTGTTGAGGTCGCTGTTCCCCCCAGCACGCCCCGTCGTGGCGGGGGTGGTCGGCCTGCTGCTGGGCAGCACCCTGGTCCTGTTCTTCCTGAGCCTGGCCATCAACTCCTCGAAGCTCGGCTGGCTCGGGACAGCTGTGAAATGGTCGCAGGTCGGAAGCCTCACGAACGTGGTGAACCGCTGCGGCGCGGCGCTGGCGGTCGGGCCGAGGTCCCGTCCGGACCACCTCATGCAGGTGTCGACCGACCTGCGCCTGGTGGAGACTGCGCCCGCGGGGCCCAAGCACCGTAGCTGTCTCCGCCGGAACGCTCCTCGAAGCCGTATCGCGTCGGATAGCGCAGGTGTATCCGACGCGACGGCCCGGCAGGTGCGGGCGGGGCACGGCGGTGTCATATAGCCCCGCCGTCGGCCGCGGGGATGCCATCGAGGATGCCGCTGGCTGAGTCCGACACCTTCGAGCTACCCCACGGCGACCTCACCGACTACGAGAAGCAGTGAGTTCAGTAGGGCGCCCCGGTATTAACGTCGATCTCATTGCCTTCTGAGTCAAATGCCATCATGTAGCCCGCGAGGCCCGGAGAGGCCGAAGTGTAGTCCGCTCGATGTTTGATTTCTCCAGGATGGGTAGGCGGTCCCTTGAAAACTATGGTCAGAGTCTCTCCCGGCTCAATCTCATAAATGGCTCCCATCGGCTCGAAGACCACGGTCAGACAGTCGGATTCCGCCGTCAAGACCGTCCGCTCCTCCACCCATGAAGCTTCTCGAGCCCGCTGCCTTTCGTGGCGTCGATTGCGAATCCAAGAGAACATGTCGTCATGATGCCTCATGGTGGTGGTTTTGCCAAGACCTGCGACCCCTTCTCTTGGCCGCTCATAGACCCCTTGCTTGAGCCCTCCCATGCGACGGCGCGGAATGACGGCAATTGAACTGCGGTCATTCCGCGCCATCAGCTTTATAGCGGCACTTCCCCTTTGTTTAGCGGTACTTCCCCTTGATGTAGTACCTCATCAGCTCCGCCCGCTCCTTGGCGTTATAGTTATTCTGCCCCCTTGCTCGGGAAAGCTTGTCGATTTTGGTGAAATACTTCTTCACTGTCCTGAGTTCCCGATTTGTGAAGCGCATTCGGACGTCATTGCGCTTTTCGGGGGTCATGAGTGCGCGATTCTTGTATACGTTCGGCCGGTCGGTGGCCCACAGGGGGCCATCCAGATCATTCTGCTGCTTAAATCCGTGCTGCTTGACGATCTTGTCGACCTTGTTGTAAAGCCGGTTGTTCTGTGTGCGAATGTTAGGGTATTTGACCGTCCTCGTGAAGCTGTTTGACAGCTTCACGGCGCGGGCTGCCTTGACCGTCGTAACAGCCGCCTTCACGGCGACACCTGCGCCCACTGCCGCCGCTGCCACCATGACCGTCATTTCGGCGGCCTTTTCCCAGTTACCGGTGGCGGCATAGGAGACTGACGAAACGGCGGCGGCTATGGAACCAATGGGACCCGGTACGACGGTGGCGACCACCTCAGCGACCTTGGCGACGACTTCGACCGTCTTCTTGAGCCACTTGGGCATGCCCCAGTTGCCGTCGAGGTCGGTGCAGTTGACGGGGTCGCCGGTGCAGTAGTCGTAGGCGCTGGCGTTGCCGCCTGGGACGGGGTCGATCTGGAGGAAGCGGCCGAGGGCCGGGCTGTAGAGGCGGGCACCCATGAGGATGTCGCCGTCCTGGGCCTCGGCGGAGCGCTGCTTGCCGCCGAGCCAGCCGTAGCGGACGCCTGCCTGGCCGTCCTGCGGGATGCCGAACTCGTCGAAATCCAGGACCACCGGTGCGGTGAGCGTGGTGTCGGTGGTGATGACGACCGAGCCGAACAGGTTGGTCAGCTGCAGCCGGACGTCACCGGTCCTGCTGGTAGTGGCCACCAGGTCGGCGTCCGGGCCCGAGACGTTGCGGGTCAGGATGCCCTGGGCACTGTCCTCGACGGTCCAGCGGACCTCGTCACCATCGTCGCCGTAGTGGTTCAGCTTGGAGGTGGCGCCGGCCCAGGATCCGTCGGCCTGCTTCTTGCTGGTGGTGAACGCGGTCAGGCGGTGGGCGGCGTCGACGGCCCACTCCTGCTTGGTGTCCCCCGTCTCCTGGGCGGCGACGCGGTCGTTGGCCCAGTAGGTGTTGGTCGCGCCGGTCGCGGTCTTCACCGTGCGCCCGAAGGCGTCGTAGAAGAAGCCCGCATCCGTGAGGCGGTCGGCGCTGTCGTAGGTGTGGTTCTCCGCCGTGGCCCCGTCCGGGCTGCACTGGCCGGACGCGCCCTTGGGGGACGTCTGCTTGGACAGGCGGTTGGAGTGGGCGTCGAAGGCGTACTGGCGGGTGACGCAGCCGGTGGCGACCGTGGACTGCTCGGCCTTCACCAGCCGGCCGAGCCGGTCGTACTGATACGTGCGGGTGGCGGTGGAGCTGGTGTCCTTCGCTACCTGGCCCTGGGTGGAGATGTCGGTGGTCTGGGCCCAGATGACCTTGTTGTCGCTGGTGCGGGTGTAGGTGCGGCTGGTGGCCTCGCCGACGGCGTTGGTGGTGTCCTTGCGGACGATGCCGCCGGGGTAGGTCTGTTCGACAAGCTGGCTGTCCGGACCGTACTTGGCGGTGAACTCGCCGGCGACGCTGTCGTTGACGGAGGTGACCAGGCCGCGCGGCTCCTTCGCGCGGTCGTAGGTGTAGGTGGTGAAGCCGGTCGGGTCGGTGACCTTCACCGGCTTGCCGAACTTGTCGAACTCCGAGGTGGTGGTCGCCCCGTCGGCGTCGGTGTAGGAGATCAGTCGGCCGAGCGCGTCGAAGACGCGGGTGAGCGACTTGCCGCCGGCCGTCGTCTTCACGATGTCGCCGGTGGCGGGGTCGTACTCGGTGGTGACCTTCGGGAGCGGCTTGCCCTCGTCCGAGGTGATCTCGATGGAGACGATCCGGTCTACCTCGTTGTAGACGGTGACGGTCTTGCGGGACTTGCCGGCGTTGGTCTCGGTGGTCTCCTCAGGCTCGGCGAACGGTGAGTAGCGGGTGACCCGCTTGACCGGCAGGGTGGTCGGCATCCGCGCCGCGTCCGCACCGGTGATCGCACCGCCCGGCCCGCTGACGCAGGGCAGGCCCGCCCATTCCGGACGGTTGCCGCAGGCCGCATCGTCGGGGTTGGCGCCAGCGGTGTAGTACACCGCCTTGACCGTGCCAGCATCGGTCCCGGTGGAACCCGGCTTGCGGGACTCCAGCGCACGGCCCTTCGCGTCGAACTTGACGACAGCCGTCAGCTTGGCGCCGAGCGCGTCGGTGGTGACCGAGGTGGGGGTCTTCAGCGTCCAGCCGGAGGCGCCGCCGATCGGCGTGTCATAGCCCTGCTTGGTGACGCGCAGTTCGACGTCGTCGGCGTAGCCGTCGATGCGGGCGCCGTCGGTCTGGGTGGTGACCAGGTGGTAGGCCTGGCCGTCGGGCTTGTTCTCGTCGTAGGTGTTGGTGTTGTGGTCGCGGGCCACCACCGAGGTCCCGGCCGGGAGGGTCGGGTTGACGGTGGTCTTGGTCAGCGTGACGGTGTCCAGGCCGGCGTGGTAGCGCTCGCCCTGGCTCGCCGGGTTGGTGCCGGTGACGGTGACCTTGAGTTCGTGGTCGCCACGGGCGAGGTGGATCGACTGGCCGACGGTGTACGGGGCGGTCGAGCCGGCCGCGTTGGCGTCGAAGGTGTCGATCGGCTGGCCGAGGTTCTGCCCGTCGATCGCGAACTGCACGATGCCGTGGTCGCTGAACCGGGTCAGCTGGCCGGAGAGCTGGTAGTCGCCCTCCTCCGGCACGCTCACCCTCATGGAGTCGAACACGCCGGCCTGGGTGCCGGCCAGGCTGAGCTGCGCTCCGCCGGACCAGGAGAGGGCACCGTTGTCGTTGATCACCCGCACCGGCGCGCTGGCGCCGAGCTGGGGCAGCTTCTCCGCCTCCCAGGTGACCGTGACCGGTGTGGTCTGGCCGTTGACCTGCTCGGCGAGCGAGGCGCGGTAGACGGGGCCGAGGGTCTCGACGACGTCCAGACCGTCGGGGCTGTAGGTGGTACGCGCGTCGAGCAGGCGCGCCCTGGACGCGGAGTCCGCCGGGAGGTTCAGCTCGGCGGCGAACTGGTCCGCCTCGGGGTGGGTGCCGAGCGCGATGGCGCGGCTGGTGGCCTCCAGGGTGCGGACGGCGTGGCCGTAGCGGTCGTATTCGGTGGTGTCGATGTCACCGCCGGGGGTGATGGACGGGGTGGCGGTGTTGACCTCGTTGCCGGAGGCGTTGAGGTAGTGGACGGTGGCCGGCTTGTAGCCGTCCTTGCCCGGCTTGGCCGCCGTGGCCGTGTTGGTACCCGGATCGTCCTCGGGACCGAACACGGCGGTGGCGTCGGTGGGAGCGTCGGTCTGCGCCCACTTGGCGACCTCCGCGCCGGACAGGTCGTACGGGCCGCCGGCCGTACCGCTGGTGAGCGGCACGTCGTAGACGACGCTGGTTGCGATCTCGCCGTTGACCTGGTCCTTGCTGCCCTGGGCCAGGGCCGCGCGGCGGACCTTCAGCAGCCTGCCCGGGTCCTGGTCCGCCGCGGCCTTGCCGTAGTCGAAGTTCCACGGTAGCTCGCCTGCGGCACCGATCCGGGTGACCCGGCCCGCGTCGTCATAGCTGTACGTGATCTTCAGGGGCTGGGTGAGGCGCGGGTCCCAGACCTGGGAGAGGCGGCCCTTGTCGTCGTATGCGTAGTGGACGACCTCGACGGCCTGTTGCTGGGAGGTCGTCGGGTTCCACGACCAGACCTTGACGCCGCGGATGCGGTCCAGGAAGTCGCCGGGCGTTGTCGCGGTGGCCGTGGTGACCTTGGCGTAGTCGTACTCCATGACCTCGCAGCCGCGCGGCAGCGGGTTGACGGTGCAGTGGTTGGCGTCGTCGACGCCCGGCTCGACCGGCGGGATGACGCGCTTGACCAGCGAGCGGCCGTCGGCGGTGTCGTACTGGTAGCGGGTGGCGGAGGCGGCCTCCGGGCCGATGTCGCTGACGACCTGGTAGATGCTGGAGCCGGCCTGGCGGGCGAACACCGTCTTCGAACCGTCGAGCTCGGACAGCTCGTAGGTGGTGCCGGCGGTCTGCACGTCCCAGACCTGGTTCGGGCCACGCCAGCAGGTCCAGATGGTGCCGCCCAGGTTCGCGTCCAGGCACTTGGACGACTGATGGTTGCCGATCTGGCCGTCGGCGAGGACCTCCCACTTCTGGTTGGTGCCGGCGTTGCAGTCCCAGAGCACGACCCGGGTGTTGTCGGCGCTCACGCCCCAGGGGTTGTCCAGGCACTTGCCGAGGATCTGGAAGCGCTGCTGGTCGTCACGGGTCCACTGCTGGTTCGCGGCGCCGGTGCACGGCGCCGCCTGCAGGTTGGTGCCGTTGTTGGCGGCGCCGCCCGGGACCTCCAGGCACTGTCCGGTCGCGGCGAGCACGAGGGCGCCGCTGGTGGCCGGCACGGCCTTCAGCGACAGTGACTCGGCGCCCGGCTCCGGGAACAGGGTGCCGTCGGCGCCCTTGGCGAAGGTGAGCGAGGTGTCGTCGTTGCCCTTGATCTCGACCAGGTCGGACTGCGGGAACGACAGCGCGCGGTAGTCCGAGCCAGTGCCCGCGTCGGGGCCGCCGGCCCACTGCGGACCGAACGGCGCGACGATCTCCTTCAGCGACAGGTCGTCGAAGAAGACCTCCTTGTCCGCCGCGGCGAAGCCGTTCATGAGGCGGAACCAGGCCTCGGTGGCGTCCTTGGGGACGGTCATGTCGACGGACAGCTGCTGCCAGCCGTCCGTGAACGACGCCTTCGGGGAGAGCACCTCGCCGTACCCGGCCGGGGTGCGGTGGACGCCCTGCAGGCGCAGGCCGATGTCGGCGCGGTCCGGGTTCAGGCCGGTGGAACCGGGCACGTAGATCCAGCCGGTCAGCCGGTAGGTCTTCCCCGGCTGCATGTTCTGGCCGAGGGAGTATCCCGGGCCGATCTCCGTGTAGGAGTTCGAGTTGCCGTTGGGCTTCACCGACAGCGAGTCGGTGGAGCTGTCGTGACCGCGGACGGTCGAGCGGCTGATGACCGCGGGACCAGGGGTGAAGCCCGCGGTGTCGGTGCCGATCTGGCGCTGGTTGGCCGCCAGGCGCTCGCCCTGCGGCTGCCAGCCGCGGTCCGTGCCGCGCGAGGAGGAGGTGCGGGTCACCGACATGCCGAACTCGTTGGCGTCCGTGACGTCGGTGGAGTAGTCGCCGGTCAGCAGGTTGACCGAGCCCGGGCCGATGCCCGCTCCGGCCGCGCCGTCGGCGTTGCGGTCCACCGTGATGGTGTTCCACACGGTGGCGTAGCCGGCGCCGGAGCCGTCCTCGGGAAACAGCTTGGCGCGGATCTGGACGACGCCGCCGACGTTGCCGAGGGTGTCCAGGACGTTCCAGTTGGCGTGCGGGCCGAGGTCCGCCAGACGCGGCTTGTCCTCGGTGACCGGGGTGTTGTCGGCCTTGGTCAGGTTGGTCCGGGGCACCGTGTACTCGGTGGCGCCGGGGCCGCGGCGGTACTCGTAGAGGACCCGCTTGAACTGCGTCTGCGCGTCGACGGACAGCTTGACGCGCTTGGCCGCCTGGGTGCCGTTGACCGGCGAGCTGATCCCGGCCTGGCCGACCTGGAAGGTGTAGGCCGTGGGCGGGGAGAGGTTGCCAGCGCGGTCCTTGGCCTGCACGCTGAGCACGCGCCGGCCCTCGGTGGTGGGGGTGATGCTCGTGGTGACCGAGGCTGTCGCGGGGAAGGTGACCGGCGAGCCGCCGTCCAGCGTGTAGACGTACGCGGCCAGGTCGTTCGTGCCGGCGGCCGGGGTGATGGTGAACGAGCCGGCCTGGTTCGCCGCACCGTGCCAGAGCCCGTCCGACGGGTAGTCCGCGGAGGTGACCGTCGGGCTGCCCGGCTTCACGGTGTCCGCGATCAGGTGGGTGCCGGTCCAGCTCGACTGCGACTTGCCGTCGTCGAGCAGTGCCCAGATCGAGTACTGCACGCCCTCGTCGAGCCGGGCGATGCCGAAGTCGGACGCGCGGACCGTCGCGATGGCGCCGTTCGGGGTGTCCTTCACGATGCGGTTGACGAACGTGCCGGCGCGAAACAGGTCGAACGCGACCTTGACCTGGTCACCGTCGGCGTCGGCCGCCTGCACCTGGAACCGCGGGTTGGCGTCCGGGGTGTACGCCGGGTTTCCCGGCTGGGAGGGCTGCACCTGGACGGTGGCCGGGGTCGTCGGCACCGTGTTGTAGGTGATCGAGATGTACGGCGGGACGTCGCTCTGTGCGGAGCCGAACTTCTTCCAGGAGAGGTCGCTGTTCTCGTCCGTCGCCTTCAGCAGCATGCCGTAGTCGCCGGAGTTGAACTGCGCGAAGTGCCGGATCATCGCCGTGATGTCGGTGTTCGTCCAGCCGGAGCCGTCCTGGGCGGTGCAGTGGTGGGAGTCCCCGCCGTCGACGTCGTAGGTCTCGTACGTCCGGGTCCACATCTGGCCCCACTGGGGCTCGTTGCCCCAGCGGGTCCACCAGGCGGCGCCGCCCGCGTCCCAGACCTCCCACTGCTTCGGGGTGCAGGAGGAGGAGTGGAAGTTGTAGAGGTGCAGCTTGGCGTCGATGATCTGCTTGCCGTTGAAGTCGCCGCCTGGGATCGTCAGGTACGAACGTGCCTTGACGCTGCCGTTGTAGCTGCCCAGCTTGAGTTCGTCGGAGCCGGAGGCGTCGACGTTCTCGTTGTTCTGGACGTAGGTGTCGAAGGTGGCGCCGATGTCCACGACCGGGTCGATGGTGACCGGGAACCGGGTCTTCTGGTCGGCCAGGAACGCCGCGTCCGGAGTGAACACCAGCTCGGTGTCCGCACCCTGGCCGCGCACCTGCATCGTCACCGGCGCACGGTTGAGGTGTTCCTGCGAGGCCGGGTCCACCGCAGTGTCCCACATCACCGGCGCCGGGATCCTGACGGCCGGCTTGCCGGTCCCCTTGTCCAGCAGCTGGATGGAACCGTCTTGCTGCGGCGCGATGTCAAGGCCGGTGGTGTCGATCGGGATCGTGACCGATCCGGCCTGCGTGACGGCGGAACGGTCCGTCACGATCAGGAACTGCTCGAAACCGGTCCGGGTCGCCTGCAGCACCAGGTCCACGCCCGGACGGGCGTCGACGTAGGTGGCCTTGCTGCCCTCCAGCCTCGGCTGCGGCAACCGGCCCAGCCAGCTGAACGAGACCTGCTTGCCATCCGGGCCGATCGTCACCAACGGGCGCTCGGCCGGCTTGGCCTCGGGAGCAGCAGGCGGATTGGCGTACGGAGTGGTCGGGGCTGCCGAGGGCGCCGCGGCGCGGGAGGCGTTCTCAGAAGGCGTCGGTGTGGCCGCCGGATCCGGCGTAGCGGAAGAAGTCGGCGAAGTGGCCGATGGGGTTGCGGGCACACTGTCGCCGACGGTGACCCCGGCATCGCCGCCTTGGAAGACCAGGCCCTCCGGGTGCGCCTTCGGCGCGACCTTGCCGTCCGGGGTCTGCACCAGCGTGGTGTCGACCGGCACCCAGGCGTCGCCGACCTTCATCCGGATCGGGCCGACGGACCGCTCCGAGGTCAGCGTCCCTTCCGGGTTCGCCCACAGGGTGACGAATTCGGTGCGGGCGTTGGTGACCTCGATCCGGCGGCCCTGCAGGCGCGCGGCCAGCAGTGCCGACGCCTCGTCGGGTGCCTCGGTCGAAGGGGCCGCGGGAGCGGTCTGGGGTGTCTGTGGCGCGGTGCCCGCGCCGGACTGAGGAGACGCCAGAGCGTCGGCGACCACACCGGTCTGAACCAGCAGACCGAGCGTCAACGCTGTGGACAGGCGGCGTATCCAACGCATTGAAAAGGCCCCGCCGGTGAGACCGGACGAGGCTAAAGACCGTCGTTTCATCAACACTCTCTCGAAGAGATGGCATGTACTCAAATGGTTCGCTCAGAACCGAGTCACAAACCTCTCACTCTCAGTGAAATCCAAGGAAGCCCCCAGGGTGACGATTGAGTAACGGATTCAACACTCGCGGTTATTGAAACTCGATTTAGTGGCAATTGTTGTACAATTGCACTCTTTGTCTAAATTGTCCACCGATGGGGAATTTGCATATTTCGAGGTGTTATATTGGGCAATTCCCATCCCATAGTCAGTTGCTTATGTCATGAACGCATACGCCCACTCGGTGGCTAGATCGCGAGGTGAGGGAAGGCCTGCCATCCCAACGCGGGAGCATTCCTGGCTCGACGCGAGCAACTGTTGCGTGAGCACCACAACTGGCGGTGCACAATCCCGAGTCCGCCCATCAGGCGACCATCGACAGGCCACCGAGGAGACTGCCCACGCCGCCCGCGCCCGCCGTCTCCACGAATCCACCGCGCCGCCTCGATAAGCTTGCCGTTTAACACCCGGCGTCGAACAGGTGTGACCTGGAATGGCAGGCTGTGGTCGTGGAAATCGCGAGGGACGACCAGCCAAGGCCGCTGTCGACGTGCTGGCTCTACTGGATCGCCGTACCGACCGGGGACCAAGCGGGAGTCATTGCCTCCCTGGGCCTCACCCGACCCGTACCCGTGACGTTCGCCGAGGCCGAGGTCGTCATCGACGAGGACGGACACGGAGAGGCCGAGGACAATCCGGATGGAATGGCCCGGGTGTACGTGAGTCCTGAGATCGAGGGATGGACTCTGGTGATCGGCCCGTGGTGCGATCCGTGCAGCAGCGACAGAAGCGACGAAGTCCTGCGTCTGTGTGTCGACCTCAGCTCCCGCTACGCAGCCGCGCAGGCGTACTACTTCGGTACACAGAACGACGGCTCGGCCTGGCTGATCGCGGAGCACGGGGTCGTGATGCGGCGGTACTGCGAGACCGGTGAGGCCGAGGACGGACTCCTCACGCTGGGACAACCCCTTGTGCAGGAACAGACCGAGCGGGAGCGGATCGGCCTGCCCCTCGCCTGGGAGGCGAGCGAGCGCAACGGGGAGGCCGAGGAGGAGTGGAAGTGGCGGGCGTTCGACATGGCCCCCGAGATCGCGTCGGCCCTGGGCGTCAGTCCGCTCGCTCTGACCGCGGCGATGCGAGTACGCGGCGTCGGCGTTCTCGCGGAGACACCTGTTCCGGTGCGCTGAGCAGTGCGTTCAGCTCTCCGTAGCGGTCCTTCTCGGTTTGGTCCCCTTCTTGTGGTGGGTGGGCCGGGCGTACGCCTCGCCGGTGGCCAGCACTCTTCCGACCTCGTAGCGGGCGGCGGGCCGCTGGTTCTTGCGGCCGGGCGGCCGGCCGGGTCCGGGGCGGGTGGGTTTCGGCGCTTGCGCTGGTGAGGGGGCCTTCGTGTGCAGGTTCCGGAACCCGCGCCGGACCCGGGCGGGGGTGAGCCTGTTCGGTTCGGCCGGCCGCTCCCAGGGGTGGCGGAGGTCGGCGACGAGCGGGCGGGCGAGGCGGAGTTGGGTGTGGGCGGCGACGACCAGCCAGGTCCACCGGTCGGCCGACGCCGAGTCACGCAGGCGGGGCCGGGTCCAGCCCAACGTCTGCTTGAGCAGGCGGAACGTGTGCTCCAGGTCGAACCGGCGGAGGAACGCCTGCCAGCAGCGGTCGACGTCCTCGGCGCTGGCGCCGGTGCGCGACCACCAGAGCCAGACCGGGCGGTTCACCCCGCCGCTGGGCAGCTTCTCGACGGCCAGCCTGATCACCGTGCCTTCGAGGAGCGGCAGCTCGCCGCCGTGGTCCAGCCAGGCCGCGCGGCGGGTCAGCCGGGGGTGGAGCCGGTCCCAGGCCCGGGCCACGGCGGTGCCGTAGCGGCGGGTCTCGGTGGTGGTGACCGCCTGCTCGGTGCTCCAGGTGGCGGGGTCGCCGAAGACGAACTCGCCGCCGTGCTTGGGCGGCCGGCCCCCGGCCGGGTGGGCCGCGTCCCACTCAGCGCGGGTCGGCGCGGGTCGGCGCATCACCCGATCCGAGCGGAGCCGGCCGAGGACCTGCACCGGCAGGTCGCCGAGCAGGTGCGCAATGCGCGGGGCGTCGTAGCCGGCGTCCATCACCACCAAGACCTCCGGATCGCCAGCCTTCCACTGCCCGGCCGTGATCAGCCGGACCACCACGTCGCGGAGCTGGGCGGTGGTGACGGCGGCCAGGTCGGCGCCGGGCTCCAGGCGTACCGCGTCCAGGATCGCCGTCCACGACGTGCGGCCCGTCTCCAGCGCGACGACGAAGGAGTACGGCCAGCCGGGGATCATCTGGTGCTTGGCATCGCCGCGGCCGTAGGTGTGGCAGAACGAGCGGTCCGGGCAGGTCCCGGCGTCCGGCCGCAGCCACGGGGAGACGTCGACGGCGAGCACCAGGCGGCCGCCCGCGGCGCGGGGCAGCGGCAGGCCGGCCAGCTCGGCCCGCAGCCGGTCGACGTCGAGACGGCCCCGGTTCAGCGCGCCGTACAGGGCTCCGTGCCCGCGCCGGTGCTCGGGCGCCAGTGCCAGGCCCACCAGGGTCTTCACCGGGCCATCGGTGCACAGCATCGCGTCGGTGAGCTCGAACAGCGCGTCGCGCCGCCCGGTCAGGCAGTCGTAGAAGGCCCCCCGGAAGCGTGACAGTTCGGCGAACGGCTCGCCCTGAACACCCTGTTCCACCACAATCACCAGCACGGCCTTCGCGTCAAGTCCTGTAACCCTTAGTCGAGTTCAGGATCACGCGAAGGCCGTGCCCACGTCCCGCAGACACCCGAACGAGTGATCACCGGGCCAGCTTGTTCGAGGCCGCTGGATAAATCACAAGATAAGTGCCTGTGTCTAAAGGTCCCGGGCGCGTTTGCGCAGGTCAGGAATCGAACAGAGCCGGAATCAGCCGAGGAGCTGGGCCGGTGTGGTGAGGAGGAAGAGCTGGCCGGCCGCCGCGGTGGGGCCGGAAGTCTTCGAACGCCTCGCTGGGGATCAGAGGGTGTCCGTGGTGTGGCGACGGGCGAAGTCCCACGAGGCGGGTGCGTTCGCGGCCTCATACTCCGAGGCGATGCCGAAGACGCTTCCGCAACGCGGGCACTCCGCCCGGCCGAACAGGTGCGTGAGGCCCCAGGCGAGCGTTGTCTGTCCGTCCCGTTCAGCCATCTCGTGCAGCATCCTCCCGACGTCGGTCAGCGTGTCTGCGGTGGCCGGCCTCAGCGGGATCCGGTGGACGTCCCCCAGGTCCCAGTCCCGGATCGAGGAGTAGCAGCCGTAGCCGCCGATCGCGATCGTCACGGCTGCGTGGCAGTGCGGGCAGGCGACGTCGTAGAAGGAGTCGGTGAAGTCGTCCAGAGTCTCGGACCACAGGGGTCGGCGATCGAAGGCGAGTATCGCCTGCAGCAAGCCGAGGTAGGTTCGGCTGTCCTGGCCGGGTGCCAGGCGCGCTGTGGCCAGGTCCCGTAGCCGTGCCAGCGTGCGCTCCTGGCGGGCCACCTCTTCGTCGGCGCCGTGGTGGTCTTGGAGCAGGCCGCCCGCGATGGCGCCGGCCAAGCTGAGCGCCCAGTCTCCGGAGGCGGTGGTCTCGGCGATGTCCGCCAGCCGCGGCAGCACGGCAATGCTTGCCGAAGAGATCGTCCCCTGATGGCACAAGCGTCCCCAGAGTCGCTTGATCGCGTCCTGATCACGATCGACTGCCCGTTCCAGAAGCCCGGGTATCGCAGCAGCCGAGCCGTAGGCGTCGTGCAGAGTGGACCAGTCGATCATCCGGTGATTCAAGCACGCTGCTGCGGCGGGTGCCTGCGGAGCCGGGTCGGGGGATCCGCTGACAGGCCGGTTGATACCGTGGGACAGTAATGCCGCGCGCAGTCCGCGGTCGGGACTTCGCCGAGGTGGCTCGGACCGCCGTGAGAACGATCAGTCCCGCTGAGCCTCGCAGGAGGCGGGCTGACCGGCCCGGCGCGACTGACGCCGGGTGATGCGCCTGGTCATGATGGTGATCGCGGCCCAGGTGATCAGCGACTCGGAGTGCTGGATGAGGCGTTCGTAGTCGCGTGCGTGTCGGCGGGCGTGCATGATCCACACTATCGACCGTTCGACCACCCAACGGCGGGGCAGGATGACGAACCCCTTGGCGTCCTTGGGCCGGCTGACGGTCTTGAGGGTGAGGTTCAGGTACTTCTTCGCCCAGGTCACGAGCTGTCCGGCATAGCCGGAGTCGGCCCAGACGATCGTGATCTCCGGGTGCATCAAGCGGAGCCGGAACAGCACCTCCTTCGCCGCGTCACGGTCGGTCATGTCGGCCGGGGTGACCAGGACCAACAGCGGCAGACCCTTCGTGTCCACGACCAGGTGCCTCTTCCTCCCGTTGATCTTCTTCGCGCCGTCGTAGCCGCGCGAGTCCTTCCCGACCGTCTCGGCGGCCTTGACCGACTGCGAGTCGATGACCGTGGCCACCGCGCCCGGGGCCCGGCCCATGTCCCGGCGAACCCGCTCGCGCAGCTGGTCGCGGATCCGCCCGACGACGCCGGCCGCCGCCCAGCGCGCCATGAAGCCGTAGCAGGTCCGCCAGGGCGGGAAGTCCTTCGGCAGCGCGCGCCACTTGCATCCTGTGTCCACGACGTACCTAATCGCGTCCACGATCTCCCGGCGCGGGTGCTTCTCCGGCCGCCCGCCGGCCTTCGTCTCGCAGGCCGGGGTCGGCAGCAGCGGTTCGATCAGCGCCCACTCGTCGTCCCAGGTGTCCGATGGATAGCAGCGGCGCCGGGCCATGCGCCTTCCTCCCCTCATGGCGAAGGTCCGGGTTCCGGACGGCGGGGCCGTCCGGAACCCGGACCGGTCAGACGTCGCTGTAGTCCGCGATCATTTCGAGCGTGGACTCCACCGAGTTGAGCTGGGTGTTCAGGTGCTTGACCCACCGGCCCTTCGGTTGCAGGGCGAGGTGCGGGGCGACGATGCCGGTGATGAAGCGGCGGATCTCGGTGAGCTTCTCGCGGATCACCGCGACTTCGACGGCCTGCAGCTCGGTGGGGTCGGAGCAGAACTTGTAGCCGTCCGCCCTGGTCCAGATCATCTGACAAGCGACGCGACGTCCTCCCCGCGCAGGCGGGGGTCAGCCGATGCCCCGCTACGTCGTCACCCTCACCACCTCGTGCTCCCCGCGCAGGGTCAGCCGGGCATCCGGTGGGCGCGACGACCGCGGACGGGCCGAGCAGCGGCGCGCCGAGGCCGATGCCCGCCGCGCCGAGCGCCGGGCGCGGGCCGAGGCCGCCGAAGCGGCGCGCCGCGCGCTGCCGTG
>NZ_JBEPAM010000083.1:0-19951 GCF_040298605.1 Kitasatospora sp. NPDC001527
AGCGTGTCGGTGTGGGTCGAGCCGTAGCCGTTCAGCCACGCCTTCCACGAACCGCCGTGCGCCGCCTGCGAGGAGGAGTTGTCGACCACGCCGCTGGAGGCGGTCCACGGCGCGGCCGTGCCCGTCTCGAAGCCCGCGTTGCCGAGCAGCTGCGCCGGGGTGCAGCTCGTGTTGGGGTCGGTGACCGCCCAGGTGAAGCTGGTGGTCCCGGTCTTGCCCGCCGAGTCCTTGGCCGTCACGGTGACGCTGGAGTTGCCGATGGTGGTCGGGGTGCCGGTGATCACGCCGGTGGAGGCGTTGATCGACAGCCCGGCCGGCAGGCCGGTGGCCGAGTAGGTCAGCGCGCCGGTGCCACCGGCCGCCTTGATCGCCAGGTTGACCGCGGTGCCGGCCTTGGTGCTCTGGTTGCCCGGGTTGGTGACGGTCACGCCGCCCGGGTTCGGGGGCACGGTGCCGACGTTGACGCCCGCCCAGGCGGTGCCGACCGCGATCACCTCGGGGCTGCCCGCGCCGTAGAGGTCCTTGGCGGCGTTCTCCGTCGCGGTGCGCGCCGCGGCGTAGTTGGTGGTGGAGGTCATGTACGAGGTCAGCGCCTTGTACCAGATCTGCAGCGCCTTGTCCCGGCCGATGCCGGTGACGGTGACGTTGTTGGCGGTCGGGCTGTTGTAGCTGACGCCGTTGATCACCTTGGCGCCGCTGCCCTCGGCCAGCAGGTAGAAGAAGTGGTTGGCGACACCGGACGAGTAGTGCACGTCCAGGTTGCCGACGCCCGAGTACCAGGAGTCGGCCGAGCGGCCGTCCTTGGAGGGCTTGTCCATGTAGCGCAGCGGCGTGCCGTTGCCGTTGATGTCGATGAGCTCGCCGACCAGGTAGTCCGGGTTGTCCTTCGGCAGGTTGGCGTAGAACTCCACCGCGTTGCCGAAGATGTCCGAGGTGGCCTCGTTGAGGCCGCCGGACTCGCCGGAGTAGTTGAGGTTGGCGGTGGCCGAGGTGACGCCGTGGCTCATCTCGTGGCCGGCCACGTCCAGCTCGGTCAGCGGGTGGGTGTCGCCGTCGCCGTCGCCGTAGGTCATGCAGAAGCAGCCGTCGTCCCAGAAGGCGTTGACGTAGCCGGTGTCGTAGTGGACCCGGCTGAAGGCGCCGACACCGTCGTTGCGGATGCCGCTGCGGCCGAAGGTGTTCTTGTAGAAGTCCCAGGTGGCGGCGGCGCCGTACTGGGCGTCGACGGCGGCGGACTCGCGGTTGCTGGCCGCGCCGTTGCCCCAGGAGTCGGTGGACTTCGAGAACAGCGTGCCGTTGCCGGTGGTCCGGTTGCCCATGTCGGTGGTGTACTGACCGCCGCGGGTGCCGTCCTTGAGCTGGTACGAGGACCCGCTCTGGGTGGTGGTCAGCGGCACGGTCCCGACGAAGACGCCGTTGCCGGTGCCGGTCTTGATGCCCTCGACCTTGCTCAGCACGGCGCCGGTGGCGGCGTCGGTGACGACCTTGAGGCGGCTCGGGGTGCCGTTCTCCTGCTTGCCGGAGACGACGGTCTCCCAGGCGAGCTTCGGGGTGCCGTCGGCGGCCCAGACGACCAGGCGCGGGGCGGTGTCGAGCGCGGAGCCGGACTCGGCGGCCAGCGCGGCCTCCTGGGCCTTCGGCGCGGCGAGCTTCGGCGTGGTGTTGACGCCGCTCAGCACGGCGCTGCTGGCCTTGGTCACGCCCGTGGTGGCGCCGGTGGCGTCCTGGTGCACGATCAGGTCGCCGCCGAGCACCGGCAGGCCGGCGTAGGTGCGCTCGTAGCGCAGGTGGCGGGCGCCGTTGGCGTCCTGGACGACGTCCTTGGTGACCAGCTTCTCGTCGCCGGTCAGGCCCAGGGTCTGGGCGAGGCCGGCGGTCTGCTGGGTCGCCGAGGCGATCAGCTCGGCCCGGCTCGCCTGCTGCGCGGCGACCGCCGCCGGCGCGTCAGGGGTGGCCGCCTGCGCGATGACCGGGATACCGGTCACCAGCAGCGCGGTGGTAGCGGCCATGACAACCGCTGCCTTCCGGGCGTGGGCGTAACGGGACATGCGGACTCCTTTTCCGACCGCCGCGGGGTTCGCGGACGGTGGAGAGAACCTGGCCGCGGGGTTGCGACTCAGTGGGGGCCCCCGCCGCCGATACGCGGCGCGGGTGCGGTTGCGGAGCAAGGTGGTCGAGCGTTTTCCGGCAGGGGACGCGCTGTTCCTCACCTGGGACGGCTGCACCGGGAGGTGGGGCCCCCTCGTCTGCAGCCGGGGGAATCGTGGCAGCAAACGAGCCGTTAATGACAGATGCATGCCAGGGATTGGCCGATTAGCTACCGGCCCGTACATCCGTCAGGAGGGCGGCGGTGTTACGGCGGCAAGAACTTCCGGAGATCGTTTTCATTCCCGCCGAAAAGGTTTGATCACCTCCGGCGGGCACTGACCAGCGCTCAGGACCCGCCCCGGAGCCGCCCGGGGCCAGGACGGCGCGGGGCAGCGCCGGACGGACGCGGCACGTCACCTTTCCGGCCGTGCCATGGGCGGTTTTCGGACAAGTCCATACATTGAATGGAACCGAAAGCGCCCTGAAACGGTCCGGGCCCCGCACCGCCGGAGGCGGCACGGGGCCCGGGCCCCACGGTCCGTCAGCCCTGCACGAACACCGCCACGGTGCGGCCCGGCACGGTGAAGGTGCCGGTCGCGGCGTCGAAGCCGGCCCGCTTCACCACCGGATCGCCGCCCTGGGCCTGCACCCGGTGCAGCGCCTGGGCCGTCCCGGCGAGCGGGGCCACGGTCTGGCTCTGCGCGGTCGGGGTCGCGTTGAACACCACGGTGACGCCCTTCTCCGCGCCCGGCAGCCCGGTGCCGTCCAGGTGCAGGGTGATCACCCCGGGGAGCTCGCCGGGCGTGCCGGACAGCGGGTAGGAGAGCCGCTGCTGGACGGCCGCCAGGGTGGGCAGCGAGAACAGCGGCGAGGAGCGCTTGATCCGCAGGAAGTCCTGGTACTGCGCGCTCGCCGCCCGGATGTCGGCCGCGCCGACGGTCAGCCGCGGATCGGCCAGCAGGGCCCCGGCGGCCGGCCACATCTCCCGGTTGTCCGCCGCCGGCGGCAGGCCCCGGCCCCAGCCGTTGCCCTGCGCCGCGTCCCAGTGGATGGCGTTGAACCAGTCGCCGGAGTCGTAGGAGTTGGCGTCCAGCGACTTGGAGCGCAGCAGGTCGCTGCCGGCCTGGGCGAATCCCGGGCCCTGGGAGAGCGCGGTCAGCGACAGCGCCAGCGCCTGCATCCTGGCCCGGTCGGCGGGCGCGGTGCCGGGCGGCAGCTTGTACGCGAGCGCGTCGAACAGGTCGGCGTTGTCGTGCGCGTCCACGTACGCGACGGCCTCGCCGGGCCGGGCCGCGTAGCCGGTCGGGGCGCCGTTGTAGTCGACGTCCCCGCCGGTGACGGTCCGTCCGGAGCTGTCGGTGAAGGAGTAGCCGGCCAGGTTGCCGGTCAGCCCCACCTTCAGCTGGTCCATCTGCCGCAGCAGCCGGGCCTTCTGCTCCTCGGGGGTGCCGTTGTCGGGCGAGCCGTTCGGGTCGGTGAACAGGCCCGAGGCGAAGCCCTGCCGCGGCGCCGAGGAGAGCTGGAAGTCGCCGCCCCGGGCGGCGTCACGGATCCGGTCGTCGAAGGTGGCGATGCCGGTGCCGGCCATGTTCTGCTGGGTGGCCTGCTCGAAGCGGGCGCCGTTCGCGACCACGCCGAAGTTCCAGCCCTCGCCGTAGAGCAGGATGTTCTTCCCGTCCACGCCGTCCGAGGCCGGGGTCATCCGGCGCAGCGCGGCCTGCACGTCCAGCATGGTGGACTTCGGGTCCAGGCCCATCAGGTCGAAGCGGAAGCCGTCCACCTTGTACGCGCGGGCCCAGGTGGTCACCGAGTCGACCACCAGGCGGTTCATCATGGCGTGCTCGGGCGCGGTGTCGGCGCAGCAGCTGTCGGTGGTCACCTGGCCGTCGGCGTCCAGCCGCTGGTAGTAGCCGGGGACGACCCTGTCCAGCACCGAGTGGCCGTCCTGGCCCGCGGCGGCGGTGTGGTTGTAGACGACGTCGAGCACCACCCGCAGGCCGGCCGCGTGGATCGCCTGCACCATCCGCCGGAACTGCACGGTCCGCGCGGTCCCTTCGGGGTCGGTGGCGTACGAGCCCTCCGGCACGGTGTAGTGCAGCGGGTCGTAGCCCCAGTTGTAGGCGTCCTCGGCGGCGACCGCGGCCACGCACTCCTGCTGCTGCCGGCTGTCGGCGGCGAGCGCGGCGAGGTCGCAGGCGGGCAGCTTCTGCTCGGCCCGGTTCTCCCGGATCGTCGCGATGTCGAAGGTCGGCAGCAGGTGGACGGTGGTGACGCCGGCCCCGGCGAGTTCGCGCAGGTGCTTCATGCCGGCCGACTCGGACTCGGTGAAGGCCAGGTAGGTGCCGCGCTCGGCGGCGGGCACGGTGTCGTCGGCGACCGAGAAGTCGCGGACGTGCAGTTCCTGGATCTGCTCCCGGCCGAGCGGGACGGCCGGCGGGACGGCGTGGTCCTCCCAGCCCCGGGGCTTGAGCCGCTCGGCGGCGAGGTCGGCGACCAGGCTGCGCCGGGAGTCGGTGGACAGCGCGACCGAGTACGGGTCGGTGACGGTGTTGACCACGACCTGCTGGACGGACGGCGCCCAGACCTTGACCTGGTACAGGTAGTACCTGCCGTCCAGCTCCGCCCGGTCGCGGACCACCTCCCAGACGCCGGTCTCGTCGTCCCGCTTGAGCGGCAGGGTCCTCGGGGTGCCGCCGGTGGCGGTGTCGAAGACCTGGACGGAGACCTCCTGCGCGGTCGGCGCCCAGAGCGACAGCGCGACCTTGCCGTTGTAGTACGCCGGGCCGAAGTCCACCCGGCCGGTGCGGCGGGCGTAGAGGTCGTCGAGCACGCCGGGGATCTGCACGCCGGTGGCGGCCAGGACGGCGCCGCTGGGCAGGTGCTCGGTGAAGAGCAGCTGGGCGCGCAGCGCGGCGGGCACCCGGGCGGTGTCGCGCGGGTCGACGGTGAAGGCGCGGTAGCCGGCCAGGTGCGGGTACGCGGCCTTCTGGGCGTCGGTCAGCCCGCCCTGGACGGGCGCCAGCCGGATCCACCGCCCGGGCTTGCTCAGCGTGCCGTTCCTCTCGGCGCGGATGCCGCCGGCCGGGTCGTAGACCAGCTGGGCGCTGGTGCCGCTCGCCAGGGCGGCGTCCCCCGCGCCGTAGTTCGCCGGGACGACGACGGTCCTCGCGTCGATCCACTGCGCCTTGGCCGAGCCGGGGTCCAGCTGGGAGGAGGAGGCGGTCTGCGGCAGCAGGTAGCCCTCGCGGCCGCCGAGGATCCAGACCTCGCGGCCGGTGCCGGTCAGGTCGAGGGACTGGTCGTTCGGCAGGTCCTTGTCGTTGCCCCGGTGCAGGATGTAACCGAGGCTGGTCGCGCCGGCGGCGAGCGGCACCTCGAAGACGTCGCCGAAGGCGTCGCGGCGCACCGGCCGCAGCGGGTTGCCCCAGTCGGTGGGGGCGGCGGCCCCGGTCCAGGTGTGCAGGCCCCAGCCGTCGTAGTCGCCGTCGGCCCGGTTGTAGTGGAGGACGGCGGTGTTCGCCGGCGGGGTGTTCGCCGGGCCGGGATCGGCCGTGCGGACGGCGGGGTCGCCCTCCGTCACCCAGACCTCGCCGGTGGAGCCGAGGTCGATGTGCCGGTCGGCGTCGACGTCCTTGACGCCGTTCTTCTCCACGATGAAGCCGACGTCCGAGGCGCCGGGCCTGAGCTTCACGTAGGCGAAGGCGCCGTAGGCGTCCCGGCCGGTGAAGGGGTGCCCGGCCGGCCACGGGGTGCTCTCGCCGTCGGCGAGGTCGCCCCAGGCGTAGAGGTTCCAGCCGTCGTAGTCGCCGTCCTTGCGCTGGTAGTGGACGACCGCGTACGGGCGGGTGGTGGCGGTGGGCACCGGCTCGGGGGCGGGGGTGCCGGTGGTGAAGCCGCCGGTGGCGGAGCTCAGCCGGCCACCGGCGTCCTGGACGACGGCCTTGTAGCGGACCTGCGTGCCGGGGGCCACGCCGGCGAGGTCCTGGGTGACGGCGTAGGCCCCGGTGTCGGAGGTGCCGAGCACCTGCCAGGGCCGGTCGCCGGTCTGGGCGGCGAAGGTGACCCGGCCGAAGCCGCCGCCGGGCACCTCGGCGCCGACGGTGACGGTGCCGGTGGAGCCCTGGGCGGGCGCCTTCAGGGTGATCGCGGGCGCGGCGGCGGGGGCGGCGAGCTTCCCGGCGGCCTTGAGGACGACGGAGGAGAGCGCGGGCACGGTGACGGTGACCCTGCGGTCGGCGCCGCTGGTGGTCCGCTCCCCCGCGGCCGGGTGGATCCGCTCGAAGCCCTGGCCGGCGGAGAAGGTGTCCAGGGTGACGGTCTTCGCCTCGGTGGCGTTGTTGACCGCGACCAGGTACTCGACCTGCTGGGCGGCGTCGATCCGGGAGAAGGCGTAGACGCCCGGGCCGTCGGCGGCGTACCGCTCGATCTGGGCGCCGTCGGCGAGCGCCGGGTGGTCGCGGCGGAGCGCGGCCAGGGCGGCGATGTCCCGGTACGGCGCGCCGTCGCGGCCGTAGCGGTCGGCGGAGCCCGGGGCGCCGCCGAGCACCCGGTCGGTGTTGTAGGAGGGGGTCTGCGAGGCGAAGAGGTCCTGCCGGGCGTCCCGGTCGCCGCCGGCGCCGGTGAAGCCCTGCTCGTCGCCGTAGTAGACGACCGGCTGGCCGCGGGTGAGGAACATCAGCTCGTTGCCGAGCCGGTCCTTCTTCAGCAGGGTGGCCTCGTCGGCGCCCGGGTTGTCGGCGAGCAGGAAGGAGCCGAAGCGGCCCATGTCGTGGTTGCCGAGGAAGGTGGGCAGCTCGTAGGCGTCGGTGTCGGCGGTGGTGTAGCGGTGGTCCTGGGCGTAGAGGTCCGCGAGGGCGCGCGCCGAGCCGCCCTGCGAGGCGTAGGAGCGGGCGGCGTTCTGGAACGGGAAGTCGAGGGTGGCCTGGAGCCTGCCCTTGGTGACGTACGGGGCGGTGACCGCGGGGTCGCCGGAGTAGGCCTCGCCGAACATGAAGAACTTCTTGTTGCCCTGCTTGGCGGCGAAGTCCTTGAGCGCGGGCGCCCACTGCTGCCAGAAGGCCATGTTGACGTGCTTGACGGTGTCGATCCGGAAGCCGTCCACGCCGGCGTCCTCGACCCACTGCTGGTAGACCTTCTCGAAGCCCTTGACCACCTTGGGGTTCTGGGTGTCGAGGTCGTCGAGGCCGGAGAAGTCGCCCTCGGTGGCGGACTCGCCGGCGAAGGTGGAGTCGCCCCGGTTGTGGTAGAGCGCGGGGTCGTTGAGCCAGGCCGGCGTCTTGGCGGTGGCGTCGGCCGGCTTGCGGAAGACCGGGCTGTAGGGGAAGGAGTCCCTGGTGAGCTTCGGCCAGCCGGCCGCGGGGCCGGCCCCGGCGCCGGCCCCGGCACCGGCGAGCGCGGTCTCGTCGACCGGGTTGCCCTCGGCGTCCAGCACCGGGTAGGCGCCGGTGCTGCGGTAGCCGTACTGCTGCTGCCGGTAGTCGATGACGTCGGCGGTGTGGTTGGTGATGACGTCGAAGAAGACCTTGATGCCGCGCGCGTGGGCCTTGGCGATCAGCTCCTTGAGCTGCTCGTTGGTGCCGAAGTGCGGGTCGACCCGGGTGAAGTCGGTGATCCAGTAGCCGTGGTAGCCGGCACTCGCGTTGTCGCCCGTGCCCTGGACGGGCTTGTTCGCGAAGATCGGTGCCATCCAGATCGCGGTGGTGCCGAGGTCCTGGATGTAGTCGAGCCGCTGGATCAGTCCGGCCAGGTCGCCGCCGTGGTAGAAGCCCTTGTCGGCCGGGTCGAGGCCGTGGTCCAGGCGGGTGCCGACGATGCCACCGGTGTCGTTGCCCCGCTCGCCGTTGGCGAAGCGGTCCGGCAGCACGAAGTAGAACTGCTCGCGGGTGAGGTCGTGGCGCCCGGCGGTGGCGGCGAGCGCGGCGTCCGAGGGCGGACCGGGCGGGGCGGCGGCGAGCGCGGCCGGACCGGCGGTGCCGAGGGTGGCGGCGGTCAGCGAGGCCGCCAGCAGCACCGCCGTCCGGCCCGGTCTGCGGGGGATGCTCCGCCTGCGGCGGGGCGGGAGTTGGGCCACGGAGGACTCCCTTGCGGGGGTGAGGGTGGTCGGGTTGCCGAGACGCTAGCGGTCTGCAATATGTTTCAGCAAGATGCAGAAACTGTTTCGGGCAGGGACAATGCACCCCCTTCCGGTCTGCCCCACCCCCGATTGCGCCACCCCGCCCCTCCGGCATGACAATGGGTCGTATGCCCGTCCCACCGGTTCGCGCCAGACCCGATCGCACCCCCTCCCCCGGTGGGAGCCACCCCCTACCTCTCAAGGGGGACAGCCGGTGAAGAATCCACTTCCGGAGGATGAGCGGACGGCTACGGAACGTCTGGCAGACTTCTCGTCCATGGGGGAACCGACCGAGATCCAGCAGAACGGCGGCCGCATGCCCGACGGTGCCACCCGCGCGGCCCAGACCCGTATGTCCGCCCTACGCACCCGCGTCCGCGACCAGCGCCGTTCCCCGGCGCGACCGCGGATCTGGTTCGAGCTGGCACTGATCGGCCTCAGCTACTGGATCTACTCGCTGGTGCGCAACGCCGTCCCCGAGCAGGAGGCGGCGGCGCAGAAGCACGCCGGCTGGATCTGGGACCTCGAGAACTCCCTCGGGATCGCCGTCGAGCGCTCGATCAACCACGCGGTGGACGGCGTCGGCTGGCTGATCACCGGCATGAACTACTACTACGCGACGCTGCACTTCGTCGTGACCATCGGCGTCCTGGTCTGGCTCTACCGCTGGCACCCGGGCCGCTACGTCGCGGTGCGCACGGTGCTGTTCGTCACCACCGCGATCGCGCTGGTCGGCTTCTACTTCTTCCCGCTGGCCCCGCCCCGGCTGATGACCGACGGCGGCTTCATCGACACCGTGCTGACGCACAACACCTGGGGCTCGATGGCCTCCGGCCCGGCCACCCACGTCTCCAACCAGTACGCCGCGATGCCGTCGATGCACATCGGCTGGTCGATGTGGTGCGGTCTGACCATCTTCTTCCTGGCCCGCCGGACCTGGGTGCGGGTGCTCGGCCTGCTCTACCCGGCGGCGACCCTGGTCGTGATCGTCGCGACCGCCAACCACTTCTGGATGGACGCCGTCGGCGGTGAACTGTGCCTGCTGGTGGGCTTCCTCGCCGCCCGCTGGTTCTACCACACGTGGGTCTACCGGCTCCCGCAGGTGCCCGCCCGCGAGGAGCGGCCGGCCGCTCCGGGGCCGGTCACCGTCCCGGAGCAGTGGAGCGAACCCACCGTGAGCACCGTACGGCGCTAGCCGGCGGACACGAACGAGCAGAGGGGCCCCGGTTCGTCCGGGGCCCCTCTCGCGTTCCGCTCACCCGTAGAACAGCCGCTCCACCACCGACCGGGCCCGCCGGGTGGTGCGCCGGTAGTCGTCCACCAGCTCCCCGCTGTGCCCGACCCCGTAACCCAGGTAGCGGGCCACCCCCGCCAGCTCCCGGGCGTCCGCCGGGAAGGAGTCGCCCGGCCGCCCGCGCACCAGCATCACCGCCGAGCGCACCCGGGAGGCCAGCACCCAGGCCGCGTCCAGCACCTGCGCGTCCTCGGCCCCGACCAGCCCGGCCCCGGCCGCCGCCGCCAGCGCCGCCCTGGTCCGGGTGGTGCGCAGCCCCGGCAGCTCGTGCCCGTGCCGGAGCTGGAACAGCTGGACGGTCCACTCGACGTCCGCCAGCCCGCCCCGGCCGATCTTGGTGTGGGTGGTCGGGTCGGCGCCGCGCGGCAGCCGCTCGGCCTCGATCCGGGCCTTGATCCGGCGGATCTCCAGCAGGTCCCGCTCAGGCACCCCGGCGCCCGGGTAGCGCAGTGGGTCGATCAGCTGCCGGAACCGCTCCCCCAGCCCGGGGTCGCCCGCCACCGGCTCGGCCCGCAGCAGCGCCTGGCTCTCCCAGGCGTGCGACCACCGCCGGTAGTACGCCGCGTACGAGACCAGCGAGCGCACCAGCGGGCCGTTGCGCCCCTCCGGGCGCAGGTCCGCGTCCACCTCCAGCGGCGGCTCGGTGGACGGCGCGGCCAGCAGGGCGCGCAGTTCGAGGCAGACCGCCTGGGCGGCCCGGGCGGCGTCCTCCTCCAGCGAGCCGAGCAGCGGCTCGTGGACGAAGAGCACGTCCGCGTCCGAGCCGTAGCCCAGCTCGTGCCCGCCGAACCGGCCCATCGCGATCACCGCGATCCGGGTCGGCAGCGCGCCGTTGCGGGCCTCCCAGCCGGCCACGCAGGCGCGCAGCGCGCCCTGCAGGGTGGCGGCGTTCAGCGCGGTGAGCGCCTCACCGGCCGTGTCCAGCGCGTGCGCCGGGTCCTCGCCGAGCCGGCCGAGCACGTCGGCGGCGGCCGTGCGGAACAGCTCGCGGCGGCGCACCGAACGGACGGCGGCCACCGCGGCGGCGGTGGAGTCGGCCCGGCCGACGGCGGCCAGCACCTCCCGCTCCACGGCGGCCCGCCCGCGCGGCACCAGGCCCTGCGGGTCGCCCAGCACGGCGACCGCCTCAGGCGCGCGCAGCAGCAGGTCCGGGGCGAGCCGGCCGGCCGAGAGCACCCGCGCCAGCTGCTCGGCGGCGGCGCTCTCGTCGCGCAGCAGCCTCAGGTACCAGGGGGTGCGGCCGAGCGCGTCGGAGACCAGACGGAAGTTGAGCAGCCCGGCGTCCGGGTCGGCGGAGTCGGCGAACCAGCCGAGCAGCACCGGCAGCAGGGTGCGCTGGATGGCGGCCTTGCGGCTGACCCCGGAGGCGAGCGCGGTGAGGTGGCGCAGCGCGGCGGCCGGGTCGGCGTAGCCGAGCGCCTCCAGCCGGGCCCGGGCGGCCTCCGGGCGCAGGCCGGCCGCACCCGGCGGCAGTTCGGCGACGGCGTCCAGCAGCGGCCGGTAGAACAGCTTCTCGTGCAGCCGGCGCACCTCGACCGCGTGCCGCTTCCACTCCCGCTGGAGCGCGGCGACCGGGTCGGCCCGGGTGTCGTCGTTGATCAGCGGGGCGAGCGAGCGGGCGAGCCGGCGCAGGTCCTCCTCGCCGGTGGGCATCAGATGGGTGCGGCGCAGCCGGTGCAGCTGGATCCGGTGCTCCAGGGAGCGCAGGAACCGGTAGGCGGTGTCCAGCGAGGCGGCGTCGGCGCGGCCCACGTAGCCGCCGCGGGAGAGCGCGGCCAGCGCCTCCAGGGTGTTGCCGCTGCGCAGCGCCTCGTCGGTGCGGCCGTGCACCAGCTGGAGCAGCTGGACGGAGAACTCGACGTCGCGCAGCCCGCCGGGGCCGAGCTTGAGCTGGCGGTCCAGCTCGGTGGCGGGGATCGAGTCGATCACCCGGCGGCGCATCTGCTGCACGTCGGCGACGAAGTTGTCCCGGGCGGCGGCCTGCCAGACCATCGGCGCCAGGGCGGCGGTGTACGCCTCGCCGAGCTCCGGGTCGCCGGCCACCGGGCGGGCCTTGAGCAGCGCCTGGAACTCCCAGGTCTTGGCCCAGCGCTGGTAGTACGCGACGTGGCTGGCCAGGGTGCGGACCAGCGGGCCGTTGCGGCCCTCGGGGCGCAGGTTGGCGTCGACCGGCCAGATGGTGCCCTCGCCGGTGGTGTCGGCGCACAGCCGGGTGAGCGCGGCGGCCAGCCGGGTGGCGGCCTGGACGGCCTCCTGCTCGTCGACGCCCTCGCGCGGCTCGGCCACGTAGATGACGTCGACGTCGGAGACGTAGTTGAGTTCGCGCCCGCCGCACTTGCCCATGCCGATGACGGCGAGCCGGCAGGCCGCGGCGGCGTCCGGGTCCTGGGCGCGGGCCAGGTCGAGGGCGGTCTGCAGGGTGGCGCCGGCCAGGTCGGCGAGTTCGGCGGCGGTCTGGGCGAGGTCGGTGGTGCCGGTGAGGTCACGGGCGGCGACGGCCAGCAGGCAGCGGCGGTAGGCGATCCGCAGCGCGTCGGCCGGGCGGCCGGCCGGGTCGGCGGCGTCGGCGGCCACGGCCTCGGCGAGCGCGCGGCGGAAGTCCTCCGGGCCGGGGTGCATGTCGCGCAGTTCGAAGGTCACCAGCACGTGCCAGTCGTGCGGGTGGCGGGCCAGGTGGTCGGCGAGCGCGGTGGAGGCGCCGAGCACGCCGAGCAGCCGGTCGCGCAGCGGCTTGGAGGTGGTGAGGGTGTCCCGCAGGGTCCGCCGGTCGGCCGGGTCGGCGGCCTCCAGCAGCCGGGACAGCCCGAGCAGCGCGAGGTCGGGGTCGGCGGTGGCGGCGAGCGCGTCGAGCAGCAGCGGGTCCGCCGCGAGGCCGTCCAGCGCCGGTTCGGCGAGCAGCCGCAGCGCCCGCGCCGGGTCGGTGAACCCGCGCCGCACCAGCCTGATCTCCGGCCGGCTCACCCGGCTGCCGGCCCGCTGTTCCTCCACCGTCATCGCCCCTCCGTCCGTCCGCCCCAGCAGGCTACGCGCCCGACCCCCGCCGTGCCGTCCGTGACCACGCGCCGGGCGTGCTCGTTCACCCGGCGTCCGTCCCTGCCCGCCCCTCCCCCGGAGCGTCCGATGCCCAGCCGTCTGCCCTCGCTCACCGGGCTGCGCTTCTGGGCGGCGCTGCTGGTGGTGCTGTACCACCTGTCGCGCAAGGTCGGCGAGCTGCCGCTGCTCGGGCCGCTCGCCTGGTACGGGCGCTCCGGCGTGACCTTCTTCTTCGTCCTCTCCGGCTTCGTGCTCGCCTGGACGTACCAGGGCTCGCCGGTCCCCGCCCGGTCCTTCTTCCGCCGCCGCTTCGCCCGGATCTGGCCGCTGCACGCGCTGGCCACGGCGCTCTCGCTCGGCGCGGACGCCGTGCTGGGCCGGGCGGTCCTCGCGGTGGCCGCGCTGTGGTCGCTGCCGCTGCTGCACACCTGGGCGCCGGAGACGGTGCTCGGCGGCAACCCGGCGTCCTGGTCGCTGGGCGCCGAGGCGTGGTTCTACCTGCTGTTCCCGCTGCTGCTGCGGGTGCTGGCACCGCGCCGCCGGTGCTGGCTGCCGGTGGCCGCCGGGTGCGCGGCGCTGGGACCGGCGCTCTGGGCGGCGGGCGCGCTGCTGCCGGCCGATCCGGCCCTGCGCGGCTGGCTGCTGGACTACCTGCCGCTGACCCGCACCCCGCAGTTCCTGCTCGGCGTGGTCACCGGGCTGGCGGTGCGGCACGGGCTGCTGCCCCGGGTGCCGCTGGCGGCCGCCGCGGCGGCGGTGGCCGGCTGGCACGCGCTGCTGGTGCCGTGGCACGCGGCCGTCCCCGACACCCTGTGGTGGGGCCCGTACAGCGCGGCCCAGCTCGTCCCGGCGCCGCTGTTCGCCGCCCTGCTGGCCGCCGCCGCCCGGCGCGACCTCGGGCCGGGCGGCGGACCCCGGCTGCTGGCGGGGCGGTGGGCGGTGCGCCTCGGCGAGTGGTCCTACGCCTGGTACCTGGTGCACGAGATCGGCATCCGCTGCTGGCTGTGGACGGTCGGACGGCCGTCCGGGACGGCGGCGCTGCTCGCCGTGGAGCTGCTGCTCGCCGCGGTGACCCTGGCCTCGGCGGGCGCGCTCTACCGGTGGGTGGAGCGCCCCTGCGAGCGGCTGCTGCGCGGTGCCCCCGGTACTGCCCCCGGCGCCCCGGCGGCACGCGGAACGCCGCTGCCGCACTCCCCGGTGCGGGTGGTGCGGCAGCGGCGCCGGTCGGTGACGCGGGATCAGCCCTCCAGCGAGCCGTCCAGGTTCACGTAGGCGTAGAAGACGCCGAGGTCGTAGCCGTCCTCGTCGGTGTCGAACTTGATGGTGAGGCTGGTGTCACCGTTGCGCAGGTACGGCGAGATGTCCCAGCGGTTGGAGTCGTAGCCGAAGTTGTTGCGGTAGTACGGGGTGCGGACGAACTGGTCCGCCGGGGTCAGCTCCTCGATGGTGGAGTTGAACGCGTCGTTGGAGGCGTGGTTGAGGTCGCTGAAGATCGCCTCCGGCCCGGTGGTGGACTTCACCGCCAGGGTGTCGCCGGTCCACTTCAGGTCGCCGTCGTAGACGACGAAGCCGAGCTTGCCGGCGAGCTGCCCGGTGGCCGGGGTCTGCAGCCCGGTGAGGTCGAACTGGCGGGCGGGGCTGTTCGGCAGCTCCACCTGGAAGCCGTCCCACACGTGGATGTGGCGCAGCGGCTTGCACACGTTCTCGTACGCGATGACGATCGTCCAGCCGCCCCAGCTGTGCGGCTTCACCACCGAGTCCATGTTGGCCACGGTGTAGCTGCCGTTGCCGGCGCTCTTGACCAGGTCGGTGATGTCGGCGGAGGCCTGGTAGCTGCTCTCCTCGCTGGTGGTGATGTACCCGATGGACGGCTGGTCGTTCGCGATGTTCCGGTACTGGCTCTCGCCCGGGACCTTCAGGTAGACCTCGTCGATCTGGCTCTCCGGCAGCACCGTGTCGCCGATGCCCCGGGTGCCGCCCCAGTACAGCCGGGCGTACTTGACCTGGGAGCCCTCGATCAGCCCGAGGTCGGCCGAGCTGGCCGAGTAGATCGCGTCGCCGAGCGGGCCGATGCTGCCCGGATCGATGTTGACGTACTTCATCTGGTAGTTGTTGTTGATCGGCCTGCTGCCCGCCCCCGTCCGGGCCTCCACGCACGACGGCTGCGCCGGGTCGACCGGCGGCTGGGTCTCGTCGCAGGTCATCAGGCTGTTGCTGATCCGCGTGATGGACCCGTGGAAGTCACCCTCGAACCGCGTGGTGAACGGCAGCGGGTTCTCGGAGATGGTGTCGGCACGCAGCTCCGGCCCGGTGGGACCCGAACCGCGGGCGTCCGCGATCGGCGAGGAGAGCAACTGTCCGGCGACGGCGGCAACGGCCACCCCCGCGATCCCGACCCGGCGGGCGAGCAGGCGGGCGGTGGCGGCACGGCTGACGATGGAGGAGGGCATGGGGTCCTCTCAGGGGAAAGTGGATCGATCGATCCCGCTTATCGGATCACAACGCAACGTCACAATCCCCTCACATACAGCCATCGGTGAACGTGCCAACCCAAACGGCGGGCCCGCCGTCATCCATTGGAACGACGGCGGGCCCGTTCACCCTTGGCGCGACACCGGTCTCCCGCGGCCCTACAGCACCTGCAGGTTCTTGCGCAGCTCGAAGGGGGTGACCTCGGAGCGGTACTCCTCCCACTCCTGCTTCTTGTTGCGCAGGAACTGATGGACGGCCGATGCCCCCGCTGAACCACCCTCACCCCACCGGCGGAGGCCCGCCACAGAGCGGTCAACAGTGGGCGCTATCGGCCGCCAATGGCCACCCCCGCACGGCCCACAGGCGGCCCAAGGGCGGACGCCGGCTCTGCCAGGATTGACCGGCCCCCGTACTGGCCGCCCACCGCCCGGGGCTGCGGCCCACCGCCATACTCCCCCCGATCTAGCGCGGCCACGGCACGCCCGTGGCTGTCCGCCGAATTCCGGGTCAATTGTGACTCAGTTCGCACTCACGTCCACAGCAAGTGGAGAGCCTTACATAGTGCCATCGACCCTCCACCGTTCCGGGGTCAGCCACCACGTGTCTGAATGCTCAGAATGACCTCGTAGGCCAGGAGGCGAACGAGTTCAATGTCCGGCCAGAGCGACTCAGCTTCATCGCTCTGCGGCAACAGTGCGGGGACGCTATCATATTTCGGATCATCCTTGGCATGGACGATACGATTTCTAATTCTATAGACACGCTCTGCCACTTGACTGGCCAGCGGCGTCTGCCGGTTTTCAAGGTTGATATTTTCCGAGATGCCCTTAATCGGCCCCACCTTGGTGAAATGCTTCTCCCAGTCATCCTCGAAGAACTCGCGCAATTTACCGGGCCGGACAAATTCATCAATAAGAACCTTGAGCTGCGCCGATTCGGACGCAGCTGCGGCACTTTCACCAACAGCCAACAGGCGCATGAGGTGTCGATCCTGGCGGCGATCGAACAGAGGATCGGAAAGCTCGACCTTCAGCAGGTTCAGCGCGCTCCTGCGCCCCGCCAGCGGAAAGAAGCTTTCGAGAATTTGATAGTAAGACAGAAAGGCGAGCGGGGGATTTCCAGTGGCGCTTCCCGCAAATCCAAAAAGGACCGAGGTTTCCGGATTTACTCTAATTTCCGGATAACGGACCGTCTTTACGGGATCGCGCGTGATCGACGAGCGTCTCCGTTCAGCCCTACTGCGCCACTTGACGGGGCGCAGAATTACATGGTTTCTTACGTCTAGCTCATAGAGCAAGGAATTCAGGAGCGGCTCGAAGCTCTCTTCGATCTCTGTCCGCGACATCTTCTTTCCGAAGATCGCGCGAATCGACAGAACGTGTCGCGGGCTCTCGCGGTATCCATAATTGGACAGGATGTGACATGCCGGAGAGGGGCCGGAAATCTGAAGGCAAGCATCTTTCCCATGGAGCCGAATTTGAACCTCTTCAGAGCCCTGCTGGATCCGATACAGGCGGAGCGATGGAAAGCCAGCCTCGCTGCACCCATTTGGGCAATCTACGTCACTGTCTGAGCTCAGGACAGACAGGCGCCTGACGAGAAATGTTGTAGGCATTGACGAAGCCTGATTTGGTCGAACCAGTACCTCAATATATCCTTGCTCGGGAATTACGATTCCTGCGAGGCTTGTGCAGGATTCCACCTTTCCCCGAAGCTGAGTGGAGAGTACTTCACAGTACTCCTTGGGCAGGTGAACCTCCAAGGAAAGTCGACCCCCCCACTTGGAGTTCGCCTTAAATGCGAGGGAACTATTCATTATCCCCAGGAGGCCGAAACCCATCTTGTCGAGCTTCTCGACCAGGAGCGTCTCCAATGGCTTCTCTTCGGGATTCTTTGGAGTTCTTCCACCTTCCACTTCGTCCTCGCGAGATGCATCTAGCGCCTCGTCTGCCCAAACGTCGTCGTCGTCGTCGTGCTGCGCCATGGCTCCCCGCTTAGGCCAACTGGGTGGACGGACACAGCTTACGGGCGGGGGTCCAGCGACCGCAGTCAAGCCGTCCGCCACACTCCGCACTCGGGAATCTCATTGACACGCTTGCCTTGCAATGGCTCTGACGTGCAGCCATGGACCTTCGACGTCGACCTCAGCCCTCTTCGACGGCAATGTCGTCGACCGCCATCTACCGCACACGAGGGCCTCTGCGCACAGAGCGGCCCCACAGCTAGAAAGCCCTGCGGGCTGACCCTGAAGCTGGCCGCTGCGTGGCACCGTCGTCCATCCTGTCTAGGTACCAGCCTTACGAGAGGAGCGGCCAGTGCCCGAGCGAAGTCCGCGCGGCACGTACCTTCGGATTGCCGACGCCCTGCGCGCCACGCTCAGTGGCGATGCGACAGTCGCATCGCTGCCATCAGAAGCGGGCCTGATGAAGACGTACGGCGTCGCCCGCACGACTGTGAAGCGTGCGCTGGACGTGCTCGCCACAGAGGGGCTGATCCGGTCAAAGCCCGGTGTCGGCTGGGTCGTCGTGGGACAAGAGGAGAAGCCGGCGGTGCTCGATCAGATCACCGCGTTGGCCGCGAAGCTCAGCATCGGAGACCCGTTCCCCTCAGAACTGCAGCTGGCCAAGGAGACCGGGGCGTCCCGGGGCACCGTCCGACGCGCCCTCGCACAGTTGGAGGGCGCCGGCGTTCTGGAAGTGCGTCACGGGAAGGGCCGGCACGTCCGAGCGCTTCCCGGCGATCAGTCCTGACCACAATCAACGAGGAGCAGATACAGCCGTGTGGGCATACGAGCTTGCCGAGTCCCTCCTGTCCACTGACCTTCCCCGCCGCTGGTCTCACTCCAAGGGGGTGGCCAACAAGGCGCGCACCCTCGCCAGCATCCTCGGCCCGGACGCGGAGCTGCTGGAGGCCGCCGCCGTCCTGCACGACGTCGGCTACTCGCCGCAGATCGTCGACACCGGATTCCACCCGCTCGACGGCGCGCGGTTCCTGCGCGCGGAGAACGTCGACGAGCGCGTCGTGCGGCTGGTGGCTCACCACTCGTGCGCGCTGCTCGAAGCGGAGGAGCGCGGCCTGCGGCAAGAGCTGGAGGTGGAGTTCCCGCTAGAGGAGCCGCACCTGGTGGACGCGCTGATCTACTGCGACATGACGACGACGCCGGACGGCACACCGACGACGACGCCCGACCGGATCGCGGAGATCGTCGGCCGGTACGGGCCCGACAGCATCGTCGGCCGGTTCATCCGGCGAGCCGAGCCGGAGATTGACGCGGCCGCACGCCGGATCGACAGCCGGCTGATTCAAGCTCGCGCCACGGCCTAACCGATGTGCGGCTGCACCCGGGTGGCATCCAAGCCGTGCGTGATCCGGAGCCGCATGGACGGGTGAATGTCCAGGTCGTCGAGGTCCGCTGGGTCGACCCAGCGGACCTCCTTCGACTCCGAACTCGTCCGTAGTTCGCCGCCGACAGGCCGGGCCCTGAAGCAGATGGAGAACTGCTGGCGGACCTCCCCGTCGTCGTACGCCATGACGTGCCCCGGGTCCGTATACAGGCCCACGACGGAGTCGACCTCGACGTCGATTCCCGTCTCCTCGCGCACCTCGCGGACCACCGTGTCCGCGACGGATTCCCCGATGTCGTGGCCGCCGCCGGGAAGCGCCCAGTGGTTGTTGTCGGTCTTGTGAATCAGCAGCAGGCGTCCCACTCCGTCCGTCACCACCGCGGTGACGGACGGCACGACGGAGTTCGCCGGCGGCGCGGCCGGGTCGTGGAAGTAGTCGATCCGGCTCATACTGCGGCCTCACTTTCGAGCTGGGGCGAGGTGATGGTCCGGGAGCCCTCCCAGATGCGTTCGATGCTCGCCGCGTACGTACTGAACAGCTCTCCACCGGGCACCTGCGAGAGGTGCAGAACCGGGGCCAGATAGGCGCCGACCCCGTAGACGTGGCCGTTGACGAGCAGGTCGTCGTCGGCGCGGTAGAGCGAGTTGTAGAGCGTCGTCGAGTGGAGCCTGAACTCGACTCCGGGGATCCCGAACAGCGGCGCGTAGTTGGCCAGCGCGTTCCGGATCTTGCCCGCCATAGCGGGCCCGATCCCCTCGTCCTCGCCCCGCTGGGCCACCCCGGGGCTATCGGGATTGCCCAGCATGAGCCGCACGGGCACGCCTGCCTGGGCCTTCTCTCGGATGAGCCGGAAGAAAAGCGGGTCCTCGGAGAGCCAGAAGCCCGCGTAGACCACCAGGTCGAAGTGCCGCGTGGCCTTCGCGTAGAGCGAGGTCCACAGCTCCTTCGGGACGACTGCCCGGTGGGGGTAGAGCTTCACCAACTCCGCCCGGCCGGCCTCGGCCGTTGCGCTGCTGGTCTGCTCGTCAGGCCACAGCTCTGACAAGTCCCGCTGCAGCAGGTTGGCGAGCGCATACTGGAAGCGCCGGTAGGGCCGACGCCCATCTTTGGCCTCCACCCACCGCTCTACCGTCCGCGGGCTCGTTCCTAGCCGTTCGGCGATCTGCTCAATCGTCAACTTGCTGGCGAGGATCGCACCTCGCAGCCTCTCGTTGGCCATCGCGCCCTCCCCTGGACGACGTTGCGGCGCTTGGACGATCTGGGACGACTCGACCGTAGCGAAGTCGGAGCGTAGCCGTCCAGGCGCGCCGTGTTCCGACGGGGCTGGAACGCCGAATCTAGTGATGCGCGGTCGGGAATCACCGGCCGAACCAACCGAAGGACTTGACGCAGCGTCGGCTTATCGTCATCGTAAGAGACATGTTCAACATGTCTCGCATGGCGAGGCTGGCGAACTGAGAGCCCTTCTTTGGGCTGCCTTGAGCTGCACAAACGTACGATCGACAACTCCACAGCGTGATCCACCACCGCAGTCCGTCCGTGACCACACCAGTCGGGGTGAGTGGAGACCAGTCGGCAGAGAAGGGGCGCACGCCCTGACACCTCGG
>NZ_JBEPAM010000084.1:0-18497 GCF_040298605.1 Kitasatospora sp. NPDC001527
GGTACTGCAGGGGGGACCCTGTGGGAGAGTAGGACGCCGCCGAACAATCATTCCAAAAAGACCCCCTCCGGTTCAGGAGGGGGTCTTTTTGCGTTTCCGGGGCGCGCAGGTCGCGCTGCCGGCCGCTGGCCGTGGCCGCGCCGAGAGCCCATCAAAATGGCGCTAAAACTCCCAGCTCAGGGCCCGTATCGCTGGCAAACCGGCGCCTGCGCCGTAGTCTCGAAGGCGAAGGGAACTGGTGTCCGGGATGGCCGCCAGGCTCGGCCGGATCAAGAATGGTGCACATGGGACGCGGCAGGCTGCGGATCTACCTCGGGGCGGCGCCCGGGGTCGGTAAGACGTACGCCATGCTCGCGGAGGCGCACCGGCGGTCGGAGCGGGGGACGGACGTCGTGGTGGCGTTCGTCGAGGACCACGGGCGCCGGCACACGGCCGAGCAGGTCACGGGGCTTGAGCTGGTGCCGCGACAGGTGCTGACGCACCGCGGGGCCGTGTTCACGGAGATGGACCTGGACGCGGTGCTGGCGCGCCGGCCGCAGGTGGCGCTGGTGGACGAGCTGGCGCACACCAATGTGCCGGGGTGCCGCAACGACAAGCGCTGGCAGGACGTCCAGGAGCTGCTCGCGGCCGGGATCGACGTCATCTCGACGGTGAACATCCAGCATCTGGAGTCGCTGGGTGACGTCGTCGAGGGCATCACGGGGGTGCGGCAGCGGGAGACCGTGCCGGACGAGGTGGTCCGCCGGGCCGACCAGATCGAGCTCGTCGACATGTCGCCGCAGGCGCTGCGGCGCCGGCTGGCGCACGGCAACGTGTACGCGCCGGAGAAGATCGACGCGGCGCTCGCCCACTACTTCCGGCCGGGGAACCTGACGGCGCTGCGCGAGCTGGCGCTGCTGTGGACGGCGGACCGGGTCGACGAGTACCTGCAGAAGTACCGGGCGGAGCAGGGCATCAAGGGGACCTGGCAGGCCCGCGAGCGGATCGTGGTCGGTCTGACGGGCGGTCCGGAGGGGGCGACCCTGATCCGGCGGGCGGCCCGGATCGCGGCCCGCGGCTCGGGCGGTGAACTGCTGGCCGTGCACATCTCCCGGTCGGACGGGCTGGCCGGCTCGGGCTCCGGTTCCTCGCAGACGCTGATCGAGCAGCGGGCGCTGGTGGAGAGCCTGGGCGGTTCGTACCACGCGGTGCTGGGCGACGACCCGGCGGCGGGGCTGCTGGACTTCGCGCGGGGGGTGAACGCGACGCAGATCGTGCTCGGCACCAGCCGGCGGCCGGCCTGGCAGTACGTCTACGGCCCGGGCGTGAGCGGCACGGTGACCCGGGAGTCGGGCGACATCGACGTGCACATCGTCACCCACGAGCACGCCGCGAAGGGGCGCGGGCGGATCCCGATCCGCAAGGTGACCGATCTGGGCCGGACGCGGACGATCGTGGGCTGGCTGATCGGGCTGGCGGGGCCGCCGCTGCTGGCGCTGGTGCTCACCAACGTCCACGGCCTGGGCCTGACCACGGACATGCTGCTGTTCCTGTCGCTGACGGTGTGCGCGGCGCTGGTGGGCGGACTGTTCCCGGCGATCGCCTCGGCGCTGGTCGGGTCCTCGGCGCTGAACTACTACTTCGCGCCGCCGATCCACACGTTCACGATCTCCGAGCCGCAGAACATCATGGCGGTGGCGATATTCACCGCGGTCGGCATGGCCGTGGCCTCGGTCGTCGACCTGGCGGCCCGGCGCACCCACCAGGCGGCCCGCAGCCAGACCGAGGCGCAGACGCTGAGCGCGCTGGCCGGCACGGTGCTGCGCGGGGAGCCGAACGGGGACGGGGTGCTGGCCGCGTTGCTGGAGCAGGTCCGGGAGACCTTCCAGCAGGAATCGGTGGCCCTGCTGGAGCGGCCCGACCGGGGCGGGGAGTGGCAGGCCGCGGCGACGGCGGGCCCGCGTCCCCCGGAGCGGCCGGAGACGGCCGACGTGGACGTGCCGATCGGGGAGACGCTGGCGCTGGTGCTGCGCGGCCGGGTGCTGCCGGGCGAGGACCGCCGGCTGCTCGGGGCGTTCGCCGCGCAGGCCGCCGTGGTGCTGGAGCGCCGGCGGCTGGCGGGGGAGGCGGCGGCCGCCCGGCGGGAGGCCGAGGGGAACCGGATCCGGACCGCGCTGCTGGCGGCCGTCTCGCACGATCTGCGCACGCCGCTCGCGGGGATCAAGGCCTCGGTGAGCTCGCTCCGCTCGGCGGACGTGGAGTGGGACGAGGAGGACGAGGCGGAGCTGCTGGCGGGGATCGAGGCCGGCGCCGACCGGCTCGACCATCTGATCAACAACCTGCTCGACATGAGCCGGCTGCAGACCGGGACGGTCACGCCGCTGATCCAGGAGACCGACCTGGACGAGGTGGTGCCGTTCGCGCTCGGCGGGGTGCCGCCGGGGGCGGTCCGGCTGGACGTGCCGGAGACGCTGCCGATGATCCGGGCCGACGGCGGGCTGCTGGAGCGGTCGCTGGCCAATCTGATCGAGAACGCCGTCAAGTACAGCCCGCACGGGGTGAAGGTGCTGGTCAAGGCCGACGCGCTGGAGCCGGCGGACGGGCCGGGCCGGGTGGAGCTGCGGATCGTGGACCGCGGGCCGGGGGTGCCGGAGGAGGCCAAGGAGCGGATCTTCGCGCCGTTCCAGCGGTACGGGGACGCACCGCGCGGCGCCGGGGTGGGGCTCGGGCTCGCGGTGGCGCGCGGCTTCGTGGAGGCGATGGACGGCACGGTGTCCGCCGAGGACACGCCGGGCGGCGGGCTGACGATGGTCGTCACCCTGCCCGCCGTCGAACGCGCCCCGGACCGCGAGGGACCCGTCCCCGGCGGACCGGCCGACGGCGTCCCCGGTCCCGGCTTCGCTGAGCCCGGCTTCGCTGAGCCCGGCGCCCCAGCGCCGGGTGTCCCCGATCCCGGCGTCCCGCAGCCGGCCCCGCCTCCGGCATGATCACCCCCGTCCCCCGACGACCGCTGAACGACCACTTCCGATCAGACCGACAGCCCCGAAAGGCGGAGCCCGTATGACCCGGGTCCTCGTCGTGGACGACGAACCGCAGATCGTCCGCGCGCTGGTGATCAACCTCAAGGCCCGCAAGTACGAGGTCGACGCGGCGCACGACGGCACGAGCGCCCTGGAGCTCGCCGCCGCGCGCCACCCCGACGTCGTCGTCCTCGACCTCGGCCTGCCCGACATGGACGGGGTCGAGGTGATCAAGGGCCTGCGCGGCTGGACCCGGGTGCCGATCATCGTGCTCTCCGCCCGGCACGCCTCCGACGAGAAGGTCGAGGCGCTGGACGCCGGCGCCGACGACTACGTCACCAAGCCCTTCGGCATGGACGAGCTGCTGGCCCGGATGCGCGCCGCCGTCCGCCGGGCCGAGCCGGTCACCGGGGAGGACGGCTCGGTGGTGGTCACCGACAGCTTCACCGTCGACCTGGCGGCGAAGAAGGTGAACCGGGACGGCACCGACGTCCGCCTTACCCCGACCGAGTGGCATCTGCTGGAGGTCCTGGTCCGCAACGCGGGCCGCCTGGTCAGCCAGACCCAGCTGCTCCAGGAGGTCTGGGGGCCGGCCTACCGGACGGAGACGAACTACCTGCGGGTCTACCTCGCCCAGCTGCGGCGCAAGCTCGAACAGGACCCCTCGCACCCGCGGCACTTCATCACCGAGCCGGGCATGGGCTACCGCTTCGAGGGCTGAGCGGACGGGCCGCTCCCGGCGCCCCGGCGGCCGTCCCGGGACGTTCCCGGGGAGCCGGCGGGGCCCTCGCGGCCTGCCGCCGGGGCCCCCGGAACCGGTACCCTTCCGGCATGAGTGGTGACAACAGCAGCGGGCCGCCGCAGGGGCGCTTCCGCCGCATGCTCAGCCGGCTGACCTCCTCCACGGAGGAGTTGGAGGCCGAGGAGCTGCGGCAGGAGAGCGCCGCGGAGTCGGGCTGCACGCCGATCGCCAGCTGCGGGGACCGGCAGCTGGTCACCGTCGCGGGCACCCTGCGCACCGTGACGCTCCGCCCGCGGGCCGGTGTGCCTGCCCTGGAGGCGGAACTGTTCGACGGCACCGAGGCGCTGGACGTGGTCTGGCTCGGGCGCCGCTCCATCGCGGGCATCGAGCCGGGGCGCCGTCTGGTCGCCAGCGGCCGGATCAGTCACGCCCGCGGCCGTCGGGTGCTGTTCAACCCGCGCTACGAGCTGCGGCCGGTCGGACACGGGAGCGAGCGAGCGTGAGCAACCAGCCCGGCGGCGAGCCCGCCGCCCAGCTCGGCCTGGTCGATGTCGCCCGCGACGAGGAGGCGGCCCGGCAGGCGCAGGCCTCGCGGGAGGCCGCCGACACCGTGATGAAGGCGTTCGGCGGGGTCCGGGGCATGATCGACATGACCCTGCCCGGCCTGGTCTTCATCATCACCTACAACATCACCCACAAGGTGCCGGCGGCTGCCTGGGCGGCGCTGGGCCTGAGCGCGCTGTTCGTGGTGGCGCGGCTGCTCAAGCGGGAGACCGTCCAGCACGCCTTCAGCGGCGTGTTCGGCGTGGCCATCGGTGCCTGGATCTCGATGAAGACCGGCAAGGCGGAGAACTTCTACCTGCCGGGCCTGCTGTGGAACGTCGGCTACTGCGTGGGCCTGGCGGTCTCCGCGCTGGTCCGCTGGCCGCTGATCGGCATCATGCTCGGCCCGGTGACCGGCGAGATGTTCACCTGGCGCAAGCAGAACCCGGGCCGGCTGGCCGCCTACACCAAGGCCACCTGGGCGTGGGTGGCGATCATGGGCATCAAGCCGGTGATCCTCTTCCCGCTCTACTTCACCCACAACGTCAACCTGCTGGGCTGGCTCAAGGTCGCCCTGGGCATCCCGCCGCTGCTGCTGGCGATGTACGTGACCTGGCAGATCCTGCTGAAGGCGCCGCCGCCGATCAAGGCGCAGCTGGACGAGGAGCCGGCGGTGGGCGAGCACCCCGCCGACGAGTCGTCCGCCGGCCGGTAGCAGGCGGCCGGTCCACCGCCGAGGGCCCGCACTCCCAGCGAGTGCGGGCCCTCGGCGTCGTTCCGCGCGGGCTACTGGGCGCCGGCGGAGCCGGAGAGCAGGTCCTCCAGCTCCTCCTCGCGCTCCTGGGCGGCCACGAAGAGCAGCTCGTCGCCGCCCTCCAGGGTGTCGTCCTTGCCGGGCACCAGGACCCGGCCCTCGCGCAGGATCGTCACCAGCGCGGTGTCCGGCGGCCACGGGACGTCGCCGACCCGGGTGCCGACCAGTTCGGTGTCCTCGGCGAGGGTCAGCTCGACGAGGTTGGCGTTGCCCTGGCTGAAGCGCATCAGCCGGACCAGGTCGCCGACGCTGACCGCCTCCTCGACCAGGGCGGACATCAGGCGCGGGGTGGAGACGGCCACGTCCACGCCCCAGGACTCGTTGAAGAGCCACTCGTTCTTCGGGTTGTTCACCCGGGCGACCACCCGCGGCACGCCGTACTCGGTCTTGGCGAGCAGCGAGACGACCAGGTTGACCTTGTCGTCACCGGTGGCGGCGATCACCACGTGGCAGCGCTGCAGCGCCGCCTCGTCGAGCGAGGTGATCTCGCAGGCGTCGGCCAGCAGCCACTCGGCCATGGGTACCCGCTCCACCGAGATGGAGTTCGGGTTCTTGTCGATCAGCAGGACCTCGTGGCCGTTCTCCAGCAGCTCGCCCGCGATCGAGCGGCCGACGGCGCCGGCTCCGGCGATGGCGACTCGCATCAGTGACCTTCCTTCTGCGGGCCCTGCGCGAACGCGGCCTCGACCGCCGTCAGGTCGGCCCGGCGCAGCATCACGTGCACCAGGTCGCCCTCCTGCACCACCATCTGGGACGAGGGCAGCAGGCCCTCGCCGAGCCGGGTGACGAACGCCACCCGGGTGCCGGAGACGGCCTCCAGCTCGCTCAGCCGGTGGCCGACCCACTCCGGGGCGTAGGCGACCTCGGCGAGCTGGACGGCGCCGCTCGGGTCCTGCCAGAGCGGCTCGGCGCCGCTCGGCAGCAGGCGGCGCAGCATCTGGTCGGCCGTCCAGCGGACGGTGGCGACGGTGGGGATGCCCAGGCGCTGGTAGACCTCGGCGCGGCGGGGGTCGTAGATCCGGGCCGCGACGTTCTCCACGCCGAAGTTCTCCCGGGCCACCCGGGCGGCGATGATGTTGGAGTTGTCACCGCTGGAGACGGCGGCGAAGGCGCCCGCCTCCTCGATGCCGGCCTCCCGCAGGGTGTCCTGGTCGAAGCCGACGCCGGTCACCCGGCGCCCGTTGAACCCGGCGCCCAGGCGGCGGAAGGCCGTCGGGTCCTGGTCGACCACGGCCACCGAGTGGCCCTGTTTCTCCAGTGCGCGGGCGAGCGCGGAGCCCACCCGGCCGCAGCCCATGATGACGATGTGCACCGGCGCTACCTCACCCGTCCTATTGGGGCCATGACCTGCGCAAACACCGTTCGATCTCCGTTTCCCCGCCCCGTCGTCCGAGGCGGGCTTCTTCGTGGGGCTCGGTACGACAACCTGAGTGTTGCCCGCCTGCTCGTATCCGACACGCTAGCCGGTCCACCGAACACAGTCGCGACGAAGGGGGGCACGAACCGGGGGCGTGCGTCGGACCGGGCGCCGTCCTGCCCCTACGATTCCTTAACGTGCCTATGCCGACTGACCTACCGAAACGCATCCTCATCGGGCGTGCGTTGCGCAGCGACAAGCTGGGGGAGACGCTGCTCCCCAAGCGCATCGCGCTGCCCGTCTTCGCCTCGGACGCGCTCTCCTCGGTCGCGTACGCGCCCGAGGAGATCCTGCTGACCCTCTCCCTGGCGGGTGCCTCTGCCATCCACTTCTCGTGGCAGATCGGCGTCGTGGTCGCCATCGTGATGCTCGCGGTGGTGGCCTCGTACCGGCAGAACGTGCACGCCTACCCGAGCGGCGGCGGTGACTACGAGGTCGCCACCGTGAACCACGGCCCGAACTCCGGCCTGGTGGTCGCGAGCGCGCTGATGGTCGACTACATCCTCACCGTGGCGGTCTCCACCACCTCGGGCGTGGCCAACGTGGTGTCGGCGGTGCCGGCGCTGCGCGGCCACGAGCTGACCCTGTCGGTCGTCGTGGTCATCCTGTTGATGGGGATGAACCTGCGCGGCGTGCGGGAGTCCGGCACGGCCTTCGCCGTCCCGACCTACGCCTTCATGATCGGCGTGCTCGGCATGGTGGTGTACGGCGTGGTCCGGCACTTCGGGCTGGGGCAGGACATGCCGTCCGAGAGCTCCGGTTTCCACCTGGAGCCGACCCCCGGCAACGAGTCGCTGGCCGGCTTCGCGATGGTGTTCCTGCTGCTCAAGGCGTTCTCCTCGGGCTGTGCGGCGCTGACCGGCGTGGAGGCGATCTCCAACGGCGTGCCGGCGTTCCGCAAGCCGAAGAGCAAGAACGCGGCGACCACCCTGCTGATGATGGCGAGCATCGCCGTCGTGATGTTCATGGGCATCATCTGGCTGGCCCGGCTGACCGGCGTCCAGATGGCCGAGGAGCCGCATCAGCTGGTCGGCGCGCCCGGCGACTACCACCAGAAGACCGCGCTGGCCCAGATCAGCGAGGCGGTGTTCTCGAACTTCACGCCGGGCTTCTACTTCGTCGCCGCCGTCACCGGGCTGATCCTGGTGCTGGCCGCCAACACCGCGTTCAACGGCTTCCCGGTGCTGGGCTCGATCCTGGCGCAGGACCGCTACCTGCCGCGGCAGCTGCACACCCGCGGCGACCGGCTGGCCTTCTCCAACGGCATCATCCTGCTGGCGCTGGCCGCGATCCTGTTCATCATCGCCTTCGACGCGGACCCGACGCGGCTGATCCAGCTGTACATCGTCGGCGTCTTCGTGTCGTTCAACATGAGCCAGTCCGGCATGATCCGGCACTGGACCAGGAACCTGCGCACCGAGAGCGACCCGGCCAAGCGCCGCCACATGCAGCGCAGCCGGGCGATCAACACCTTCGGTCTGGTGATGACCATGGCGGTGCTGATCGTCGTGCTCGCCACCAAGATCAGCCACGCCTGGATCGCCATCGCGGCGATGGTCGTGCTGTTCGTGATGATGAAGGCGATCCGCCGGCACTACGACCGGGTCTCGGCGGAGCTGGTCGCCGCCGAGGAGCCGGACGACGTGGTGCTGCCCACCCGGGTGCACGCGATCGTGCTGGTCTCCAAGCTGCACAAGCCGGCGCTGCGGGCGCTGGCGTACGCGCGGCTCGCCCGGGCCCACACCCTGGAGGCGGTGACCGTGAACGTCGATCCGGCGGACACCGCGGCGCTGCGCGAGGAGTGGGACGAGCGGGGGATCGAGGTGCCGCTGAAGGTGCTGGACTCCCCGTACCGGGAGATCACCGGGCCGGTGCTGGACTACGTGAAGAACCTGCGCCGCAGCAGTCCGCGCGACGTGGTGTCGGTGTACATCCCGGAGTACGTGGTCGGCCACTGGTACGAGCACCTGCTGCACAACCAGAGCGCGCTGCGGCTCAAGGGCCGGCTGCTGTTCAAGCCGGGCGTGATGGTGACCTCGGTGCCGTGGCAGCTGGAGTCCTCGGAGCGTCGCAAGCCGCAGAAGGCCTGGTCGGCGCCGGGTTCCGTCCGGCGTGGTGAGCCCCGGGCGCCCAAGGCCGTAAAGTCGGAAGTCTCGGCGAAGCCCGCCGGCCCGGCCGACCGCAGCACGAAGGACTCCTCCCAGTGACCCGCAACACCCCGTCTCGTTCCCATGGCTCCTCCGGCTCCTCGGGCAAGGGCGCCCGCAAGGGCGGTGCCGCCGGCCGACCCGGGCAGGTCGCCCGGCCGCGCTGGGGCAAGCCGTCGCGCCCGGAGGCGACCGACCGCGACGGCTTCACCGCGCGGACGGCGCCGCTGGCTCCGGAGGAGCGCGCCCCGGAGCGCGTGGACGAGCCCGCGCGCCCGGAGCGCGGCGAGCGCGCCGAGCGCCCGCGCAAGCAGACCGTGCGCCCGCCGCGGGCGCTGCGCGACGCCGCCCGCGCGCCGCGGGCCGAGGCCGCGTCCAAGGCGCCCAGGGCGTCCAAGGCGACCGGGCCGGCCAAGGGCCCGAAGACGCCCAAGGCGCCCCAGGCCCCGAGGGTGCCCACCGGCGACCCGCTGGTCGGCGAGCGCTACGAGGTCGAGGTCGGCCCCGTCGCGCACGGCGGCGGGCACTGCGTGGCCCGGCACGAGGGCCGGGTGCTGTTCGTCCGGCACACGCTGCCGGGCGAGCGGGTGATCGCGCAGGTCACCGAGGGCACCACCACCTCGCGCTTCCTGCGGGCCGACGCGGTGGAGGTCCTGGAGCCCGCCAAGGACCGGATCGCGCCGCCGTGCCCGTTCGCCGGGCCCGGCAAGTGCGGCGGCTGCGATTGGCAGCACGTCACCCCGGGCGGCCAGCGCAAGCTCAAGGTGCAGGTGCTGACCGAGCAGCTGGCGAAGCTGGCCGGACTGACCCCGGCCGAGGCCGGCTGGGACGGCAGCGTCGAGCCGGTCGGCGGCAAGCTGCCGGCTGGCCAGGTGCCGGCCTGGCGCACCCGCGTCCAGTACGCCGTCGACCCGGCGAGCGGCAGGGTCGGGCTGCGCAAGCACCGCTCGCACGGGATCCAGCCGGTCGACCGCTGCCTGATCGCCGCCGAGGGTGTCACCGAGCTCGGTGTGGAGTCCCGCGACTGGCCGGGCGTCGCCTCGGTCGAGGCGATCGCCGCCTCCGGCTCGATGGACCGCCAGGTGGTCCTCACCCCGGCGCCGGGCGCCCAGCTGCCGCTGGTCGAGCTGGACCGTCCGGTCTCCATCGCCCGGATCGACGACCAGGGCAACACCCACCGGGTGCACGGCCGCGGCTTCGTGCGCGAGCGCGCCGCCGGGCGCACCTGGCGGGTCAGCAACGGCGGCTTCTGGCAGATCCACCCGGAGGCGCCGGACACCCTGGTCGACGCCGTGCTCGACGGCCTGGACCCGCAGTGGGGCGAGAACGCGCTCGACCTCTACTGCGGGGTGGGCCTGTTCGCGGGCGCGCTGGCCGACCGGGTCGGCGAGGACGGGGCGGTGCTCGGCATCGAGTCCGGCAAGCAGGCGGTGGCCGACGCCCGGCACAACCTGGCCGCGCTGGAGAACGTCCGGATCGAGTGCGACCGGGTCGAGGCGCTGCTGCCGCGCACCGGGATCACGGCGACCGACCTCATCGTGCTCGACCCGCCGCGCGCGGGCGCCGGGCGGGAGACCGTCGCCCACCTGTCCGGGCTCGGCGCCCGCCGGATCGCGTACGTGGCCTGCGACCCCGCGGCCCTCGCCCGGGACCTCGGGTTCTTCCGCGAGGGCGGCTACCGGCCGGTCTCGCTGCGGGCCTTCGACCTGTTCCCGATGACGCACCACTTCGAGTGCGTGGCGATCCTGGAGCCCGTCGGGGGCGAGTGAGCCCGCGCGGACGACGACGGAGGCGGCACCCGGGGTTTCCGGGTGCCGCCTCCGTCGTGTCGCCGCGGGCGGGTCAGGGCAGGGGGTGTTCCTCTTCCCGGTCGTCGTGCGGCAGGTCGATGCCGTGCTGGGCGGCGAGCCGGATCAGCGCGGTGATCCGGCCCTCGTACGCCTGGACGCCGTCGGCGTCCCCTTCGGCCCGGGCGGCCGCGAGTTCCTTGCGGGCCTGGGCGAGCTGCTCGCGCAGCTCCTGGTCGAACATGGCTGTCATTGCCGGCCTCCACACCGGTCGGTGCCGCTCCACGGAATGCTCAGGGCACTTCAGAGTCTCTGAAGGTGAAGAACTCTTCAAGTCTCGCTCCCGGCGGGTGCCGGGCGCGTCGGGCGGGCGTGCGCGGGGGCCGCGCGCGCCCTTGTTGTGCTAGCACATCAGCGCTAGCTTGAGGTTCATGGGTAAGAAGCAGCTGAACGTCCGGGTGGACGCCACCACCGCGGAGATGGCCCGGGAACGGGCGGAGCAGCAGGGGATCAGCATGAACCAGTACATCGAGCGCCTGGTCCAGCAGGACATGGGCGAGGCCGGGCGGGTCTTCGTCGACGCGGCCGCGCAGTTCATGAAGGAGTACGAGACGGCGTTCCTCGCCGAGTTCGGCGAGCAGCGCGGCGGGGCCGACCTCCAGGACGTGCGCCGTTGAAACTGGAGGTCGACCTCTCGTGGCTGCTCATGACCGCCGAGCAGTACACACCCGGTGACCCGCAGGTCACCGACTACGGATCGCTGCTCGCCGCCGTCGCCCGGCACCAGGCCGAGATCTTCGACATCGCCGTCTACCCCGAACCGCAGGACCGCGCCGCCGCCCTCATGCACCAGCTGATCCGGGTGCCGGCGCTGGAGAAGACCAACGAACTGTTCGCCACCGCCGCCGCCTACGCCTACCTGGTGGCCAGCGGCTGCACGGTGGCGACCACGGCCCGCGAGGTCCGCAGCCTCGCCCGCGCCATCCGCGAGGGGCGGCTGACCGTCTCCGGGGTGGCCGACCGGCTGGCCGCCTGGGTGGTCGACGAGGCCGAGGACGAGGAGGTCAGCGGCGAGGACGACGACGACTCGGAGTGAGCGCGGGGCCGGCCCGGGCCCGCTCAGGCGCTCCCGGCCGGTTCGGCGATCAGCGCCGTCGCGAACGGACGGAAACCCGCCCGGCGGTAGATCCGGGCCACGTCCTCGTCGGCCGCGGACAGGAACACCGTGCGCACCCCGTTCGCCCGGGCGTGCGCGACCAGCGCCGCGGTGACCGCCTGCCCCAGCCCGCGCCGGCGCGCCGAGGGCAGCGTGCCCACGCCCGCCACCTCGGTGACCGCGCCGACCGGGTTGTGCTGGCCCGCGCACAGCGGCGTGCCGCCCTCGAACGCCGCGGCGAGCACCGTGTGCCCGGACCCGATCCGCTCGGCGACCCGCGCCGCCGTGCCGTCGGCCGCCACCGCCTCGGCCCCCGCGGCGAGCTCCACCGCTCCGGCACCGCCCACCCCGGTGCCCGGCTCGCCGAACGCCAGGTGCGGCACGGCCACCGCCTGCGCGAGCGCCGGATCGTCGGCGGCCAGCACCCGCACCGCCACCCCGTCCGGGGCGTCCGGCACGTCCTGCCGCGGACCCAGCACCAGCAGCGGGTGCTCGTGCACCGCCAGCCCCGCCTCCTCCACCGCCGCGCGCAGCAGCGGATCGTGCTCGGCCACCCACTCGAAGGCCTGCGGCAGACCCAGCTCGCGCTGACGGTCCAGCACCCGGCGGACGTCCTCGGCGGTGGCCGCCGGCCCCTCGTGGCCCAGCGCCGGCCGCGCGTAGTACGGCCAGCCGGCGCCCTCGCGGACGAACAGACTGAGCGGGCCGAAGTCCTCGACGCGCGCGGCCGCGCGCGGCACCGCGTCGTAGTAGCGCTCGATCTCCTCGAGGAGGTCGGGGTCGGGGGCGGCGGCTGCAAGATCGTCAGAGGTCACGCCGTGCATCCAAGCAGGACCGACGCGTTCCTGCCAGGGATTTGCGGCCCCGGCGGGCAACGGCCCCAAAGGGCCCCCGGCCACCCGGCGTCCGCCGGGGCCGCCCGGCTCGGGCATTTCCGCGCGATTGTTGCCGAACGCTTACAGGCCGGACGATCTTGTGTGCGGGCCCCATGACATCCTGGGGCCTTTACAGCTCTGCCGGACGGGAACGGCGGACGTCCGCGCTGGGCGAAGCGAGGGGGATGACTGGGTCATGAGGCTCTGCTTTCTGGTGGAGGAGCACTACCGGCACGACGGCATGCCGCTCGACGTCGTCCGCCGGCTCACCGCGTGGGGCCACCGGGTGGACGTGCTGCGCCCCGGCGACTCGCTGATGGCGATCTCCGAGGCCGTGCGCGCCGGGAGCCACGACGCCTGGGTGCTCAAGACCGTCTCCGGCGGGCCCGGCCTGACCCTGCTGGAGGCCGCCGCGGCCGTCGGCCTCACCACCGTCAACGACGTCCGCTCGATCCGCGGCGTCCGCGACAAGGCACTCGCCTCGGTCATCGCCCGCACCCGCGGACTGCCCGTCCCCGTCACCTACGCGGCCGCCCGCTGGGAACGGCTCGCCGAGATCCCCGCCGCCGAGTACCCACTGGTCGTCAAGCCCGCCGACGGCAGCTCGGGACGGGCCGTGCGGCTCGTCCGCGACCCCGGACACCTCGCCGAACTCGGCCCGCTGCTGGCCGGTGAGGGCCTGCTCATCGCCCAGCCCTACGTGCCCAACTCCGGCACCGACCTCAAGGTGTACTGCGTCGACGGCGAGCTCTACGCCACCGAGCGCTGCTCGCCGCTCAACCCCGACCAGGGCGTGCGCGAGCGGCAGGTGCCGCTGCCGGCCGAGGTCGCGCGGATCGCCGCCCAGGTCGGCGAGGTCTTCGGACTCGACCTCTACGGCGTCGACGTGCTGCTCGGCCCGGACGGGCCGGTGGTCGTCGACATCAACGACTTCCCGAGCTTCCGGCAGGTACCGGACGCGGTCGCCCGGGTCGCGCGGGCGATCCTGCGGCTGGCCCGCACCGGCACGGCCGTCACGGCGCCCGCGGTCGCGCTGGACGCCTCCGGACTGGAGGCCGTCGCACTCGGCACCGGGGCGGTCCGGATGCCCGCCCAGGGCGGCGCCGCCCTCGGGATCGGCGGGGTCGGAGCGGCCGGCCTCGGCGGCGTCGGCGTCGGCGGCCCGCTGTGAGGATCGGCCTGATCACCGCCGCGCCCGACCACCCGCTGCTCGCCGCGGCCGGCGCCCTGCTGACCGCGCGCGGCCACCGCGTCGAGGCGCTCGACCCTTGTGGACCGGCGGGCGACGGCCCGCTCGCCGACGTCTACCTGCTCAAGGCCCGCACCCCGGCCGCCCTCGCCCTCGCCCGGTCACTGGAGGAACGCGGCGCCCCCGTCGTCAACCCGGCCGCCGCCACCGAACTCTGCCAGGACCGCACCGCCATGGCCGAACTCGCCCGGCGGGCCGGCCTGCCCTTCGCCCCCACCCGCACCGCCGACGGCCCCGCCGCGCTGCTCGCCCTCGCCGAGGCGGGCGAACTCGCGCTGCCGCTGGTCGTCAAGAGCCGGCACAGCCGCCGCCACGACCTCGTCGCCCGGGTCGACGACCTCACCCGGCTGCGCGCCCTCGCCGAACAGTGGCCCGGCGAACCCGTCGTCGCCCAGCCCTACCTGCCGAGCACCGGCTGGGACCTGAAGCTCTGGGTCGTCGCCGGACAGCTCTTCTGCACCCGCCGGCGCTCCGAACTCGCCGACCCCGGCCACACCGCGCAGCCGCACGGCCCCGCCGGCTTCGGGCCCGGCGACCTGCCCGCCGAACGGGCCCGGCTCGCCCTGCGGGTCGGTGAGGTGTTCGGCCTCGACGTCTACGGCGTCGACCTGCTGGACGGGCCCGACGAGGCGGTCGTCGTCGACGTCAACGCCTTCCCCGGCATCCGCGGGCAGGCCGGCGCACCCGAGGCGCTGGCCGCGCTCGCCCTGCGCGCCGCCGCGGCGGGCAGCCGGGGGAGCCGGCCGCTGCCCGGCCCGCGCACGGCCGCCCCGGCGGATGCGGGCCCCGGCGCCACCGCTCGTTAGGCTGGCACCCCGGCCCGAGCACCCGACCGGGCCGCGAGAGAAGACGGACCCTTGCTGCAGGACATCGAGCCCTACCTGGCCTGCCCGCACTGCGCGCAGCCGCTCACCCTCGACGGGCGCACCCTGCGCTGCCCCGCCGGACACAGCCACGACGTCGCCAAGCAGGGCTACGTCAGCCTGCTCGCCGGCGACGCCCACACCGGCACCGGCGACACCGCCGACATGGTCGCCGCCCGCAGCGACTTCCTCGCCGCCGGCCACTACCGGCCCATCGCCGACGCCCTCGCCGAGGCCGCCGCCGACGCCGGCCCCGAAGGACTCGTCGCCGACCTCGGCGCCGGCACCGGCCACTACCTCGCCCACGTCCTCGACGCCCTCCCCGGCCGGCCCGGCGCCGCCCTCGACATCTCCAAGTACGCGCTGCGCCGCGCCGCCCGGGCCCACCCCCGGATCGGCGCCGTGGTCTGCGACGCGTGGCGCCCGCTGCCGCTGCTGGACGCCTCCGCCGGGCTCGTCCTCAACGTGTTCGCCCCGCGCAACGGCCCCGAACTGCGGCGCGTGCTGCGGCCCGGCGCCACCCTGCTGCTCGTCGCACCCACCCCGCGCCACCTGCGCGAACTCGTCACCGCCCTCGGGCTGCTGTCGGTCGACGAGGAGAAGCAGCGGCGCATCGACGAGAAGCTCGGGCCGCACCTGACACCGGCCGGGCAGCGCGAGGTCGAGTTCACGCTGCGGCTGTCCGCCGAGGACGTGCGGACCGTGGTCGGCATGGGGCCGAGCGCCTGGCACACCGACCCGGACCGGCTGGCGCGGCGGCTCGCCGCCCTGCCGGACCCGGTCGAGGTGACGGCCTCCGTCACCGTCGCCGCCTACCGGCGCTGAACCACGCCGCCGCCCTGGCCGCCGCCGGGCCCGGCCCCGCGCCGGGAGGGGCGCGGGCCCGGCCACCGCGCGCCGGTGCCACCCCGATGGGATGAATCTGCCGGGCAGGCACGTTTCTGCCTCCCGACCGGCGGCTAACGTCCGACGGGTGAACCGCGACGCGACCCGGCCCGCCGTGCCGGCCCACCCGCAGCAGCGCAGCCCGGACCCCGGCGTGCCGACCGTCCAACGCCCGATCGTCGAGGAGATCCGGCTCATCTCCTTCAAGTCCTACCGGCGCGCGACCCTCCCGCTCGCGCCCCTCACCGTGCTGCACGGCCCCGCCGGCGTCGGCAAGTCCAACGCCCTCGACGCCCTCGCCGTCCTCTCCCGGCTCGCCCTCGGCGAGGAGATCGGCGCCTCCCTCGACGGACGGCCCGGCACCACCGGCCCGCTCGCCACCCCCGTCCGCGGCGGCCTCGACGGCTGCGTCCCGCACGGCCGCAACGCCCTCATCCTCGGCTGCACCGTCCGCTCCCCGGACGGGACGATCGGCCTCGAAGCCGTCGTCCGCACCGACGGCCCCGTCCGCATCGCCCGGGAACAGCTCACCCTCGACGGGCAGACCCTCGTCGAGACCGGCGAACAGGACCTGCGCAAAGGCCGCGTCAACGTCAGCTGGCACAACGACACCCGGCAGGGCGACATCCGCGCCCCGTTCCCCAGCGACACGCTGATCACCGCCCAGATCCCCCTGCGGGTCGCCGGCTCCTCGCCCGGCGAACGCAAGGTCCTCGCCGCCGCCGAACAACTGCTCACCGCGCTGCGCGAGGTCTTCCCCGTCCACCCCGTGCCCGCCCTCATGCGCGGCTGGGCCCGCCCCGACCCGCAGGCCCGGCTGCTCAGCACCGCCGCCAACATCTCCGCCGTCGTCGCCCGGCTCGGCAACGAGTGCCCCCGCCGCTACGGGCAACTGCTGCGCGTCGTCCAGTCCGCCGCCCCGCACCCGCTGCTCGGCCTCGACCTCGCCCACCGCGGCAGCGGCAACGACCGGCGGGTGCTCGCCGTCTTCGACGAGGGGCTGCTCGGGCGCACCGGTGCCGACCAGGCCTCCGACGGCATGCTGCGCCACCTCGCGTTCGCCGCCGTGCTGCTCACCGGCGCCGGGGTGCTGGACCTCGACGTGGCCATCGAGGTGCCGTGGGCGCAGCGGCAGCTCACCGTGCTCGCCGACGACCTCGGGGCCGGGCTCGGCACCGACCAGACCGCTTCGCTGCTGCGGCTCGCGCGGGACATGGCCGGGCGCAACCAGCTGCGGGTCTGCGCCACGCTGCAGGAGCCGGCCGCGGCGCGGGACGCGCTGGGCGCGGCGGGCGAACTGCCGCCGGGGGTGGCGGTGGTGGAGTGCCGGCGCGACCCCGGCTCGGGGCTGACAGTGCTGCGGGCGGAGACGGCGCGGGTGCCGGTCCAGGCGGCGCGGGACGGCTCGTCGGCCTCTCCCGTGCCCGCGCCCCGTCCGGCGGCCGGTTCGGCGTCCGGTCCGGTGTCGGGCGATGCGGTAAACCTGGACGGGTGAACGAACGAGAGACCGACATCCCCGGGCCCACGCTGGAAGGGCTGCGGCAGCGGCTGACGGAGTTCGCCGCGGCGCGCCGCTGGGAGCCCTTCCACACGCCCAAGAACCTCGCCGCGGCGCTGACGGTGGAGGCCGGCGAGCTGCTGGAGATCTTCCAGTGGCTCACGCCCGAGCAGGCGTCCGCGGTGATGGCCGATCCGGACCGCGCCCACCGGGTGCGGGACGAGGTGGCCGACGTGCTCGCCTACCTGCTCCAGTTCTGCACGGCGGTCGGGGTCGACCCGCTGACCGCCCTGGAGGCCAAGATCGAGCGCAACGAGCTGCGCTTCCCGGCCCCCGGGGCACCCGGTGACGTCAACCCGGAGGGAGCCTCCTAATCCTCGTGGGGGACGGAAGTTGTCCACAGCCCCCGGGTTTTCCACAGCTTTCCGCTGCTCGCCCGCACCCCCTTCCGTCCCGGCGCACCCTCTCACCGTGACCGCGCGGCAGGGCGCCGCGCGAGCGACGGAAGGAGCGTGCGGCATGGAGGCGCTGCGCCTGATCAAGACCGCCCGGCACGCCCTGGCGGAGACCAGGAACATCCCGGACGTGCTGGCCGAGGCCCGGCAGGCGGCGCTGCTCGCCGAGGCGGTGGGCACCCGGCTCGCGCGGGAGGAGGACGGCGAACTCGTCGGCCTCGGGAGTCTGTTGGCCGAGGCGGCGATGCACGCGGCGTGCTGCCTGGACCATGCGACGGGGGACGTGGCGGCGGTGTCGGCCTTCGGGCCCGGCAGCCGGGCCCGAAGGCTCGGGGACCTCGGCGAGCTCGGGCCGATGCTGGACGAACTCGCCGGGCTCCTGCGGGACATCGGGGAGACGCTGGTCGTGCTGGCCTGCGGGGCCGACACCGAGAGCCTCTACTGGGCGTGCATCGACGGCGTCGACGCCGGGGCGGAGTGCACCCAGCTGGTCGGCCAACTGCGCGACGCCGTGCGGAGGATCGAGGGCGAGCGACCCGGGGAGGCGGAGAGCGCCGAGCGTTTACTGGTGCTCGAACTCGAGCCGCCGGGTCAGCGGGCGGCGGCGGGCCCGCCGTCCTCGTCGGTGGAGGAGGTGGTGGCGGCACCGGTGGCCTGAAGGCCGGCGAGGTCCGCGGTGAGTGAGGCGAGCAGGTCCTGCATCTGCTCCAGCAGCGTCTTCGGGGCGGCCGGCGCCGCCGTCCCGTCGACGGCGGAGGCCTCGGACCAGGGCTCGGGCATGAGGGCACCTCTTCGGATCGGTGGTGCGGTGCGGTCGGCCGGACGCGGCCCGCCGCTGCACCCGACGAACACCCCGCGGCGTGGTCACCGTTCACCACCCGATCCGGCAACGGGGTACCCCTCGGATGGCCGCCGCTCCGCCCCGCCCGGGGGCGCGGAGCGCCTGGGCCCCTGGGCGGCGGCGGCCCGCCCACCCGGCGGGCCGCCGCCGGGGAAGGGCCGTGGTGAACGGGGCCGTGGGACAACGGGATAGCGGGAGTGGGTGGGAGCGGGAAGGGAGGGGGAGG
>NZ_JBEPAM010000085.1:0-18398 GCF_040298605.1 Kitasatospora sp. NPDC001527
CATGGCCATGGATGAACGCCACGATGCCCTGGCACAGCGCTACTACACGAAGGCCTACCGTCCTACGGTGCGGCCGCGTTGCCGTTCGGGGACGGCGAGGTCGATCCGCTGGGCCTGGGCGGCTTGGTGGTCGGACCGCCGGTCGCGCCGCCGGCGCCACCACCGGGGTCGGTGGTCGGCGGCTGGGTCGGCGTGGTGCAGCCGATCGGGCCGAGCAGGCAGCTCGGCGACGGGCTGGTGCCGCCCGTGCCGCCACCGGTCCCTCCGCCGGTGCCGCCACCGACGGTACCTCCGCCGGTGCCACCGCCCGTACCGCCGCCGGTGCCACCGCCCGTACCGCCACCGGGGTTCGGGTTGGTCTTGGTCGGCGCCGGCTGGGTGGGCACCGTGCCGGGGCAGTCCACCCCGGGGACGCAGGCCGGCTCCTGGGTCGCCGGCGGCTGGGTCGGCTGGCCGGCGTTCGGGTCCGCCGGGGCGGTGGGCGCGGTCTCGGTCGCGGTCGGCGTCGGCGTGGCGCTGGCCGTGCTGGGCGCGCCCGAGGAGTCGACCTGCGAGCCGATCGGCTGCGGGGTCGGGAAGTCCAGCTTCTTCTCGTTGGCGAGCGCGGCCTTCATGTACCGGGTGAAGACGTCCGCCGGGACGTCACCACCGTGCACCGTGTCCTTGCCGCCGGTGCCCTTCAGCTCCAGCCGCCCCGGGTGGGCCGGGTCCTCGCGCCACATCGCCACGCTGGTGGCCAGCTGCGGGGTGTAGCCGACCCACCAGGCCGACATGGCCTCGTCGGTGGTACCGGTCTTGCCCGCCACCGGGCGGCCCAGGGTGTTGGTCTTCTTGCCGGTACCGTTCTTCGCCACGTTCACCAGCACGTCGGTGATGTTGTCGGCGACGGCGGGCTCCAGCGCCTGCTTGGTCTCGTGCTTGCCGAAGCCGGGCCGCTCCTTGCCGTCCAGCAGGACCTTGGTGACCGAGTACGGGTCGGCCTGCTTGCCACTGGCGGCGAAGGTCGCGTAGGCGTCGGCCATCCGGATCGGGCTGATGGTGGAGACGCCGAGCGGGAAGGTGATGGTGTTCGCCTCCTTCTCGATGTTCTCCTTGCGGATGCCCACCGCCTCGGCGATCTGCATGACGTTCTGGCCGCCGACGTCCTGGTTCAGCTGGACGAAGGGCACGTTGTAGGAGTACTGCATGGCCATCCGCAGCGAGACGTAGCCGCGCTTGCCCTTCTCCTCGTTCGCCTGGCGGTAGGGCTTGCCCTCGTCGCCGATCACCAGTGAGCCGTCCGGCTTGCGGATCTCCGACATGTCGTCGGACAGGTAGCGGCTGTCGGCGTTGATCCGCTTCGGCTTGCCCTTCTCGTCGGTCGCGGTCTGCACGCCGGTCTGCATCGCGGCGGCCAGCACGAAGGGCTTGAAGGTCGAGCCGACCTGCACGCCCTGGGCGTCGGCGTTGTTCCCGTGGTGGCCGTTCTCCACGCCGTCACCGCCGTAGATGGCGACGATCGCACCGTCGTTGGGAACGACGCTGGCCGCGCCGAACTGGACGAAGTTGTCGGTCGCCGGGCGCTTCTGCGGGTTGAGCTGCTCGGCCTTGACGTCGTCCACGGCCTTCTTCAGGGCGTCGACCTTGTCCTTCTGGAAGGTCGTGTAGATCTTGAAGCCGCCCTTGTCGATCGCCCGCTGGTCGATCGTCGGGTCCTTGGCCATGACGAACTTGTTGGCGGTCTCGACCAGGTAGCTGATCTGACCGTTCATGTTGGCCGGCGGAACCTGCTTGATCGGCTGGGGGAAGGCGGTGCACTTCGCCCGTTCCTCGGGAGTGGCGTTCTTCGTCTCCACCATCCGGTCGAGGATCCACGCCCAGCGCTCCTCGGCGCGGGCGCGGTTGGCCTCGACCGTCGGGTCGTAGAACGACGCGCCCTTGAGCAGGCCGGCCAGCATGGCGCTCTGGCACAGGTCGAGGTCCTTGGCGTTGACGCCGTAGTACGCCTGGGCGGCGGCCTGGGCGCCGGTCGCGCCGCGGCCGAACCAGCTGGTGTTCAGGTAGCCCTTGAGGATGTCGTTCTTCTCGAACTCCTGGTTCACCTTCAGGGTGATGAAGAACTCCTTCACCTTGCGCGAGAGCGTCTGCTCCTGCGTCAGGTAGGCGTTCTTCACGTACTGCTGGGTGATCGTCGAGGCGCCCTGGGTCTCGCCGCCCTTGGCCATGTTGATGACCGCGCGCATCATGCCCTTGGGGTCGATGCCGCTGTCGGTGCGGAAGGTCGCGTTCTCCGCGGAGATGACCGCGTTCTGCAGGTTGGGCGAGATGTCGGCGAGCTCGACGATCTGCCGGTTGGTCTCGCCCTTGCGGACCATCTCGGTGTTGTCGGCCCAGTAGTAGATGTTGTTCTGGTCGTTCACCAGCGCGTTCAGCTTCGGGATCTCGGTCGTCTGGTAGACGAAGAAGACCGCGCCCACGCAGGCCGCGACGAACAGCAGCACGGCGCTCAGCCACTGGCGCCAGGACGGCAGCCAGCGGCGGACGCCCTGCTTGCCGAAGCGCGGGTAGTCGATGAGCCGCTTCTTCCCCGGGGTCGCGCCCCGGTCGTCCGCCGCCGCGCCACCGCGCCGGCCGCCGCCCTTCTGCGCTGCCTTGCGCATCTCGGCGCGGGTCATCCGGGGCTGCTGGGCGGTGTCCCGCCCGCCCTGGGGTCTGCGTCGGCCGAGCCCCTCCGAACCGATCTCGTCACGCCCGGCGCCTGCCGGACGCCCGTTGTCTCCGCCCGGGGGACGACCGTCGCCACCGGGCGACCTGCGTCGTCGTTCGCTCATGTTCCAGCTACTCCTCGCCAGGCCGGTCGAGCCTGAAGGCAGGGTCCACGTCCGATGCCCGCAACCGACCTAACCCCGGAGGTGGTCCTCGTGCACACGCGACAGCGTACGCAGCTCGGATACCGGCCCAATCGGGCATCAACTGCCAATAGCCGCAAAACGGCAGCAGATCATTACACGCCCGTTGCCAAGCACACCCGCGCGTCGCCTTGTGATCACATTCACGCGCGTCCCCCTTGCCGGTTCGGGGACCCAGGCTTACTGTTCTCGATATATCGAGCCGATACATCGGAGCGACATACCGCCGAGGGAGGCGGGTCGCGGACCGGCCGGGGAAGGGAGGACGACGGCAGTGGGCAGGCGCTCAGGAGTGCTGGAGTTCGCCGTTCTCGGACTGCTCCACGACGCCCCGATGCACGGGTACGAGCTGCGCAAGCGGCTCAACGTCCTGCTCGGCTCGTTCCGCGCGTTCTCGTACGGAACGCTCTACCCCTGTCTGAAGAGCCTGGTGGCCCAGGGTTTCCTGGTCGAGGACAACCCGGACGTCGAGTACGTCCCGGCCACCGCGCTCAACGGCAAGCGGTCCAAGATCGTCTACCGGCTGTCCGCCGAGGGCAAGCAGCGCTTCGAGGAGCTGCTCGCCGACTCCGGCCCGGACGCCTGGGAGGACGAGCACTTCGGCGTGCACTTCGCCTTCTTCGGCCAGACCGACCGGGCCGTGCGGATGCGCGTGCTGGAGGGCCGCCGCAGCCGGCTGGAGGAGCGTCTGGAGCGGATGCGCAACTCGCTCGCCCGGGCCCGCGAGCGGTTCGACGACTACACCGTCGAGCTGCAGCGGCACGGGCTGGAGTCGGTGGAACGCGAGGTCCGCTGGCTCAACGAGCTGATCGAGACCGAGCGGGCCAACCGCACCGGCCGGACCGGCCCGTCGGCCGGCGCGACCGGCCCCGCAGTACCCAGGACTTCGGACGGCCGAGGCGAGGAGGACGGGTCCGTGGACCCGCCCGGGCCACCGTACGACCGCCCGGGGCGCTCCGCCCAGGAGCGCTGACACCGCGTCAGCTCTGTGCCGCGCGGCAGGAGGGGGCGCGTCCACGCGCCCGTCAGCAGTCATCGAAGAAGCAGGACGAGTACCGCCGACCCCCGGCGGCGCTCATGAGATCACAGGGAGCAACCGGAATGGGTTCGGTTCGCGTAGCCATCGTGGGCGTGGGCAACTGCGCCACGTCGCTGGTGCAGGGTGTCGAGTACTACAAGGACGCCGACCCGGCCGGCAAGGTCCCCGGGCTGATGCACGTCCAGTTCGGTGACTACCACGTCCGTGACGTGGAGTTCGTCGCCGCCTTCGACGTCGACGCCAAGAAGGTCGGTCAGGACCTCGCGCACGCCATCACGGCGTCCGAGAACAACACCATCAAGATCTGCGACGTGCCGCCGACCGGCATCACCGTCCAGCGCGGCCACACCCTCGACGGTCTGGGCAAGTACTACCTGGAGACCATCGAGGAGTCGGACGAGACCCCGGTCGACGTCGTCCAGGCCCTGAAGGACGCCCAGGTCGACGTCCTGGTCTGCTACCTGCCGGTCGGATCCGAGCAGGCCGCCAAGTTCTACGCCCAGTGCGCCATCGACGCCAAGGTCGCCTTCGTGAACGCCCTCCCGGTGTTCATCGCCGGCACCAAGGAGTGGGCGGACAAGTTCACCGAGGCCGGCGTGCCGATCGTCGGTGACGACATCAAGTCCCAGGTCGGCGCCACCATCACGCACCGCGTCATGGCCAAGCTGTTCGAGGACCGCGGTGTCATCCTCGAGCGCACCATGCAGCTGAACGTCGGCGGCAACATGGACTTCAAGAACATGCTCGAGCGCGAGCGCCTGGAGTCCAAGAAGATCTCCAAGACCCAGGCCGTCACCTCGCAGATCCGCGACCGCGAGCTGGGCTCCAAGAACGTCCACATCGGTCCCTCGGACTACGTGGCCTGGCTGGACGACCGCAAGTGGGCCTACGTCCGCCTGGAGGGCCGTGCGTTCGGCGACGTCCCGCTGAACCTGGAGTACAAGCTCGAGGTCTGGGACTCCCCGAACTCGGCCGGTGTCATCATCGACGCCGTGCGCGCCGCGAAGATCGCCAAGGACCGCGGCATCGGCGGCCCGATCCTCTCCGCCTCCTCGTACTTCATGAAGTCCCCGCCGGTCCAGTACTTCGACGACGAGGCCCGCGAGAACGTCGAGAAGTTCATCCGCGGCGAGGTCGAGCGCTGAACCTGAGCACCTCCGGGCACTGAGCCCGGTCCCGCTCGGACACCGGACGGGCCCACGGTCGACGACCGTGGGCCCGTCCGCCTTCACGGGTCGAATGTTTCACGTGAAACGGCGGCCGGTTCCATGGCACTCTGGGCACGTGGCGATCACCGAGAACGGCAGCACCCACCGGACCGCGCACCGTGCCACGCTCCTCGGCCTGCTCCGCGGCCCCGACTTCCGTCGGCTGCTGACCGCCAGAGTGCTGTCCCAGCTCTCCGACGGCGTCTTCCAGGTCTCGCTCGCCGCCTACGTCGTCTTCTCCCCGGAGAAGCAGTCCTCACCGGCCGACATCGCCTCGGTACTGGCCGTGATGCTGCTGCCGTTCTCGGTGATCGGCCCCTTCGCCGGCGTCCTGCTGGACCGCTGGCGCCGCCGCCAGGTGCTCTACCTGGGCAACCTGGCCCGCTTCGGACTGGGCCTGGTCACCGGCGGGCTCCTCCTGGCCCAGGCGCCGACCTGGCTCTTCTTCGCCTCCGCGCTCATGGTCACCGCGCTCAACCGGTTCATCCTGGCGGGCCTGTCGGCGGCCCTGCCCCGAGTGGTGCGCGGCGAGCAGCTGGTCACCGCCAACGCCCTCGCCCCCACCCTGGGCACCGTAGCGGCCGCCTGCGGCGGCGGGCTGGGCTTCCTGCTGCACCAGGTGATGTCCCCCGGGCCGAGGGCCGACGCCGCCCTGGTCTCGCTCGCCGCCCTGCTCTACCTCTCCGCCGCGCTGGCGGCGCTGCGGATGGACCGCGACCTGCTCGGCCCCGGGCACCACCCGGGCCGCCCCGCGCTCGGCCAGGCCCTGGTCCAGGCCGCCCGCGAACTGCGCGCCGCCGTCACCCACCTGGTGCGCGACCGGCGGCCGGCGGCGCACGCGCTGGCCGCCGTGACCGCGGCCCGGTTCTGCTACGGCGTGCTGATCGTGGTCGTGGTGATGCTCTCCCGGTACACCTTCAACGACCCCGCCGACAGCTCGGCCGGCCTGGCCACCCTGGGGCTGGCGGTCGGCCTCTCCGCCGCCGGGTTCTTCGTCGCCGCGGTGATCAGCCCCTGGTGCAGCCGACGGCTCGGGCTGGCCGGCTGGCTGACGCTCTGCCTGGCCGCGCCGGTGCTCTTCGTACCGCTGCTCGGTCTCGGCTTCCGCCTGGTGCCCTGCCTGATCGCGGCGCTGCTGCTCGGCGTGGTCACCCAGGGCACCAAGATCTGTGCCGACACCGTGGTGCAGGAGTCGGTCGAGGACGACTACCGCGGCCGGGTCTTCGCCATCTACGACGTGCTCTTCAACGTCGCCTTCGTGGCCGCCGCCCTGGTCACGGCGCTGGTGCTGCCGCTCTCCGGCCGCTCGGTCGCGGTCGTCCTGGGGGTGTCCCTGGTGTACGCGGCGGCGGCCGTGCTCTACCTGCGCGCCGCCCGCCGCACCGGCCCGCTGCCCGGCGACCCGTCCTGCTGACCGCCGCCGGCCTCGGGCGGAGGCCGCCCCTGCGGCCCGGGGCCGTCGGCGCGAGTCGCTAAGGTACGTCAGATCTGTCGGAGCGACAGCAGTCTGTCTCGGGGGACAATCTGATGAGCACACCACAACATCCCTACGGGCCGCCGCCTCAGGCGTACGGCCCGGCGCCGGTCCCGCAGCCCTACGGCGCACCCGCACCCCAGCCCTACGGCCCGCCCCAGCCGGCGCCCGCCGGGTACGGCGCACCGCCGCCCCCGCCCGGCTACGGCTACCAGGCCGCCCAGGCCGCCCCGCAGGCGGCGCCCCCGTACCCGCACCAGCCGTACCCGCAGCAGCCCCACCCGCAGGCCCCCTACGGCCCGCCCTCGCCGCACGGCTACCCGCCGGCCGCCCCGGTCCCGCCCGGCGCGCCGGCCGCGAAGGGCCGCGGCAAGGCCCGGCTGAAGGCGGCCGGCCTGGTCCTGGGCGTGATCGCCCTGGTCGTCGGCTACTTCGTGAGCGGTCCGAGCGTCAGCAGCGCCAAGGCCGGCGACTGCGTCAAGGCCTCCGGCTCGCGCGACGTCTCGGTGGTCAAGTGCACCGACAGCAAGGCGAACTACAAGGTGCTGGCCACGTTCGACTCCACCACCGACGCCACCCGCTGCCGCAGCACCGCGGGCACCACCAGCACCGTCTCGGGCAAGAGCGGCCGCCGCTGGAACAAGAAGCGGTACGTGCTCTGCCTCGGCCCGCTCACCGGCGTCCCGCCGGTGAAGAAGTCCTGACCCACCGTCACCCGACCTTCCTTCCCGGGGGATCCCCTTGTCCGTTCCGCCGCCCCAGCTGCCGTACGGCGGCATGCCGCCCGCCGACGGCGCCAACCCGTACGCCACGGGCAACCCTTACGCCGGTGCGCCGGCCCCGCAGCCCCCGGCCGGCCCCGCGCCGGCCGGCTACGGCTACCCGGCCGCCCCGCCGCCGGCCGCCCCGCCGCCAGCCGCCCCGCCCGGCTACGGCGCTCCCGCCCAGGCCCCGCCCGGCGGCTACGCCTACCCCCCGCAGGCCGGGGGTTACCCGGCGCCGGCCGGCTACGCCCACCAGGGCGGACCGGTCTGCCGGTTCTGCGGCGGCTTCCCGGCCGTCGACACCACCGTCCGGGGCCACCAGGGCATCATCATCATCATGCGGTTCCTGAAGCAGCCGGGACCGTTCTGCCGCACCTGCGGCACCGCCGTGGTCCGCGACATGTCGGCCCGCACCCTGGTCCAGGGCTGGTGGAGCTACCTCTCCGGCATCTTCACCGTGGTCACCCTGCTGCGGAACCTCGCCGCCCACAACAGGATCAAGGACCTGCCGCCGCCGGCGCCCGGCACCCACGGACCGCAGCTCGACCCGGGCGTGCCGCTCACCAGGCGCCCGCACATCTTCATGCTGCTGCTGCCGGTGCTCGGGATCGGCTCGACGATCGTCCTGATCGCGACCGGCGCCTTCCTCGGCGCCCGGCACGCCGACGACCCGTACCGGCCGCTGGTGCTGCCCACGCCGACCACGGTGACCGTCCCCGCGCCGACCTTCTCGCCGAGCTTCTCGCTGCCGCCGGTGGCGCCGGCCCCGACGATCACCCTGCCGACGCCCTCCGCCACCTCCAAGGTGCCGAGCGACATCGACTACGCCAAGGCCGGCGACTGCCTGCGCAACGAGAACGGCACCACGGCCACCCACGACGCCAACCCGCGGATCACCATGCTCCCCTGCACCGACGCGCGGGCCCAGTACAAGGTGCTCAAGAAGGTCTACGCGACCAGCGACAACGACACCGCCTGCGAGAACGTGACGGGCACCGAGAGCACTTACACCCGTGACGCGAGCACCGAGGCGCTCAGCTTCGTCCTCTGCCTGAAGAAGCTCTGAGCCCCGGGACGGCCCCGAGCCCCGCGGACGGGCCGGGGGCGGTCCCGGGTTCTCCCCTGGACCGCCCCCGCCCGCCGCTCCGTGTCCTACTGCTGGGCGTCCCACCAGGAGCGCAGCGCCGCCACCGCGGCCTCGTGCTCCATCGGGCCGTGCTCCAGCCGCAGCTCCAGCATGTGCTTGTACGCCTTGCCGACCATCGGCCCGGGCTTGAGGCCGAGCAGCTCCATGATCTGGTTGCCGTCCAGCGCGGGGCGCACGGCGTCCAGCTCCTCCCGCGCCCTGAGCTCGCCGATCCGCTCCTCCAGGCCGTCGTAGGTGCGGGAGAGCGTGGCCGCCTTCTTCTTGTTCCGGGTGGTGCAGTCCGAGCGGGTCAGCTTGTGCAGCCGCTCCAGCAGCGGGCCGGCGTCGGTGACGTAGCGGCGCACCGCCGAGTCGGTCCACTCGCCGCCGCCGTAGCCGTGGAACCGCAGGTGCAGCTCGACCAGGCGCGAGACGTCCTCGGTGAGCTCCTTCGAGTACTTCAGCTCGCGCATCCGCTTGCGGGTCATCTTGGCGCCCACCACCTCGTGGTGGTGGAAGGAGACCCGGCCGTCCGACTCGAAGCGGCGGGTGCGCGGCTTGCCGATGTCGTGCAGCAGCGCGGCCAGCCGCAGGGTGAGGTCCGGGCCGTCCTGCTCCAGGTCGATGGCCTGCTCCAGGACGGTCAGCGAGTGCTCGTAGACGTCCTTGTGCCGGTGGTGCTCGTCGCGCTCCAGGCGCAGCGCGGGCAGCTCGGGCAGCACGTGGTCGGCCAGTCCGGTGTCGACCAGCATCCGCAGGCCCTTGACCGGGTTGCGGGCCAGCAGCAGCTTGTTGAGCTCGGCCTGGACCCGCTCGGCGGAGACGATGGTGATCCGCTCGGCCATCGCGGTCATCGCCGTGACCACCTCGGGGGCCGGATCGAAGTCCAGCTGGGCGGCGAACCGGGCGGCCCGCATCATCCGCAGCGGGTCGTCGGAGAAGGACTCCTCGGGGGTGGCGGGGGTGCGCAGCACCCGGGCCTCCAGGTCCTCCAGGCCGTGGTGCGGGTCGACGAAGCCCCGGCCGGGCAGGTCGACGGCCATCGCGTTGACCGTGAAGTCGCGGCGGACCAGGTCCTCCTCGATGGTGTCGCCGTAGGTCACCTCGGGCTTGCGGGAGGTGCGGTCGTACGCCTCGGAGCGGTAGGTGGTGATCTCGATCAGGAAGGACCCCTGCGGGGTGTCCTTGCGCGCGCCGACCGTACCGAAGGCGATGCCGACGTCCCACACCGCGTCGGCCCAGCCGCGCACGAGCTTGAGCACCTGCTCCGGACGGGCGTCGGTGGTGAAGTCCAGGTCGTTGCCGAGCCGGCCCAGCAGGGCGTCCCGGACCGAGCCGCCGACCAGCGCGAGCCGGTGACCGGCCGCCTGGAAGCGGCGGGCGATCTCGTCGGCGACCGGGGACACCCGCAGCAGTTCCTGCAGTCCCAGGGTCTGGGCTTCGCTCAGGCCGGGGACGACCTGGACGGCGGAACTGGAATGATGGGCGCCGGTCGGGTGGGCGGTGGGCTCATTGGCAGTGGACACGGCTCACAAGGGTACGTGGCCCGGCGGCCCCGCCGCCCGCGCGTTCACGCGCGCTCACTCCCCGGCCCGCAACACCGCACCCCTCACCACATCGTTACCATGCCGGTGGGACGAGTCCGGGGCACCGACGGCGGGCCGCGGTGCCGTGCGCCGTCATGGCCGCCCGGACGACGGACGACACCACCTTTTTCTTCACGGCTGATCCTCACGGCACCCCCCACGGCCGGCGGAACATCCGCAGCAGCACGGCACCAGCAGCAGCAGCGATCGAGAACGGCGAGGGCGAACCCGTGAGCGAGGGCGGACCGCGTGAGTGAGCCGGCACGGCACCCGGGACGGTGGGCGGACGGGCGCCCCGGGCGGGTCCTGCGACGAGCCGCCCGGCGACTGGCCGGCGCGGCCGGCGCCGCGCTGGTGCTCGCCACCGCGCTGCCCGGCCTCCCGGCGGCCTCGGCGGCCCCCGCCGGCAAAGCGGCCCAGACCGACTCGACGGTCACCGCCGAGTACCCGGTGTCGATGACCATCGAGTCGGTGAACAAGCCGGTGGCCACCCCGAACGGCATCGTGACCGTCTCCGGGCACGTCACCAACGGCGGGAAGTCCGTCCTCAAGTCCGCGCACGCGACGGTCCGCAAGCCCTGGGCGGGCAAGCCGCTGACCACCCGCAGCGAACTCGCCGGGGTGGCCGCCCGGACCACCCCGCAGGGGGCGGACGGCATCTCGCTGGACAGCCCGCAGTACGCGCTGAACGAGCTCGGCCCCGGCCAGAGCCAGCCGTACACGCTGAGCGTCGCCGTCGCGGACCTGCAGCTCTCCACCGAGGGCGTGTACGAGCTGGCGGTGGACGTCTGGGGCTCGACCACCGACAACCAGCGCGACCGCCCGCTGGGCATCGCCCGCACCTTCCTGCCCTACGACCCGAACCCGAGCGAGGCGCAGCCGTCCAAGGTCACCACCCTCTGGCCGCTGACGCACGCCCCGGTCCTGGTCGCCCAGACCCTCTCCGACAACGACCAGACCGCCCCGGTGCTGCGCGACGACAGCCTGGCCGCCGAGTTCGCGCCCGGCGGGCGGCTGTACGCGCTGGTCGAGACGGGCGCCACGCTGACCGGGCTGACCTGGGTGGTCGACCCGGACCTGCTGGACACCGCGTTCGCCATGGCCAAGCCCAACTACCGGGTGCAGAAGCCCGGCACCTCGGGCGACGCGGCCAAGGAGGAGAACACCGTCGCCGGCACCGGCACGGCCGCCGCCACGGCCTGGCTGGAGAAGCTGCGGGACGCCGTCGCCAAGCCGGGCAGCCAGGTGGTGGCGCTGCCCTACGCCGATCCGGACCTCGCCTCGATCGCGCACAACGCCGCCGAGTTGGAGGGCATCGACGCCGCGCTCGGCAAGGCGGCCACCGCCGGCCGGCTGACCGTCGAGGGCCGGCTCTCGGTGGACACCCGCGCCGACGTCGCCTGGCCCTACCAGGGCCACCTGGACCAGCGGATCGCCTCGGTCGCCCAGCGCGCCGGCGCCGGCCTGGTGCTGGTGAACGGCGCGAGCATGCCCGAGTCGGACGCGCTGAAGTACACCCCCACGGCCACCCGGCCGATCGGCAACGGCCAGACCGCGGTGGTCGCCGACCAGACGGTCTCCTCGCTGTTCGAGCAGGACCTGGCGACCCCGCAGGACCAGACCCTGGCGCTCCAGCGGTTCCTCGCCGAGACCCTCGTGATCTCCCGGCAGGAGCCGCAGCACCCGCGCGGTCTGCTCGTCATGCCGCCGCGCGAGCTCACCGCCGGCACCGCCAAGGTGCTGGCCGGCGCCCTCCAGACGGCCCAGGACGGCAAGTGGGTGGAGCCGGTCAAGCTGGACGGGCTCGCCCAGATGCCGGCGGACCCGAAGGCCAGCACCGCGGTCCCGGCGGCGGCCGACTACCCGGCCCGGGTCCGCGACTCGGAGCTGCCCGCCGCCGACCTGACGGCCACCACCCGGATCCAGGCCAAGCTGGACACCCTGATGCGGGTGCTGACCCTGCCGCAGCGGGTGCGCGGGCCGTTCAGCGCGGCGATGGTCCGCTCGCTGTCCACCGAGTGGCGCGCCGAGGCCCCGGCCGGCAGCGAGTACCGCGCCGGCGTGGAGGAGTACCTCGACGAGCTCACCGGCGCGGTGAAGGTGCCGCCCAAGCGGGTCATCACCTTCGCCGGGGACACCGGCGTGCTCCAGGTCAGCGTCCGCAACGACCTCACCCAGACGGTCACCAACCTCAAGCTGGTGCTGAGCCCGAGCCAGCCCAACCGGCTCCGGGTCGAGCTGCCGGCCGAGGAACTGGTGCTGCCGGCCGCGCAGAGCGTCACGCTGCGCTTCCCGGCCGAGGCGAAGAACAACGGGACGGTGAACATGACCGCCCAGCTCTACACGACCGGGCCCGACCCGAAGCCGTACGGCGCACCGGTGGTCTTCAGGGTCGAGGTCACCTCGGTCACCAACGGCGTGCTGTACGTCTTCGGCGGCGGGCTGGTGCTGCTCCTGCTGGCGGCCCTGCGGTTCCTGCGCCAGCGCAAGCGGCGGGTGGCGCACGACGACGAGGGCGACGCGCCGCTCGCCCCGGCGGACGGTCCGCAGGACGGCCCGGACGGCGAGGGCCCGCAGGACGGCCCGGCGGACGGCCCGGCGCAGGATCCGGCGCCGGACCAGGTGGAGGACCCGACGGACGGCCCGGCGGGCGGACCGGACGGCCCCGACGGCCCGGGCGGTGCCCCGGGCCGGGGCGGCGACGCGGCGCGGACACCGCGCGACAGCAGCGCGGATGGCCGTGATCGGGCCACCAGTGATGAGAAGGTTGGTCCTTGACACCGCCGACACCGCCCGACCCCGGGGCGGCCTCCCCCACGACAGCGAAGAGGTGACATGACCGGGCGCAGCGAGGAGCGGCCTCCGGGCCGCGGAGAGGTCCGTCCGGGCGCCGAGTCGCCGTCCGGCGACTGGTACGTGGCCGACACCTATGCCCAGGACCCGTACGCGGCGGACGCGTACCAGGGCGGTCCGGGCGAGCAGGACCCGTACGGTCTGCGGGCCGCGCGGCCCGCCGCGCCGCAGCAGCCGGCGGCCGCCTACGACGTGCCGCCCCAGCTGCCGCCGCAGGGCGGCGAGTACCCGGCACCGGTGCCGCCCACGCCGTTCTCGCCCCCGGTGCCGCCGGTGCAGCCGGGCTGGGACACCCCGGTGTCGGCCGGCCGGCGCGAGGGCCTTCCGCCGCAGGCCGCCGCCCCGGCGGATCCGGCGGTCCCCGCGGGTCCGGCCGCCGCGGCCGGGGGCTGGGGCGGCCAGCCGCAGTGGCAGCCCGGCCCCGCGCACTCCTCCTGGGACTCCGAGTCCACCGAGTACGTCGGGGTGGACGCGCTGTTCGGCGGGAACCGGGCGACCGCCGAGGCGCCCCGCCCGCCGGCCCAGCAGCCCCCCGTCCAGCACCCGCCCGTCCAGCAGCCGGCGGCCGCGCAGCCGCCCGTCCCGCCCGCGCCGTTCCCCCCGGCCGGCGCGTACCCGGGGCAGCACGGGCCGCAGGCCCCGTACGGCCCCGGCCATCCCGGCGGCCACGGCCCGGACGGGCACCGCCCCTTCGTCCCGCCGATCGAGTTCGACCCGCCGCTCGCCGAGGACGAGGCCACCATGCAGGTGGCCGCGGTGCAGCTGCCGCCCGCGGTGGAGCCGCTCGCCGACCTCGCGGCCGAGGAGCGGTCCGCCCCGGCCGCCCCCGCGCCGGAGGACGGGAAGACGTCCGGCGGCAAGGTCGCCTCGCTGCTGAACTCCAGTGCGATCATGGCGGCCGGCACCCTGGTCTCCCGGGGCACCGGCTTCCTGCGCACCATGGTGATCGCCGGCGCGATCGGCATCGCCGTGATGGGTGACTCCTACAACGCGGCCAACACCCTGCCGACCCTGCTCTACATCCTGATCGGCGGCGGCGCGCTGAACGCCGTCTTCGTGCCGCAGCTGGTCCGCAGCATGAAGAACGACGCGGACGGCGGCACCGCCTACGCCAACCGGCTGCTCACCCTGGTGATGGTCGGCCTGGCCGGCGTGGTCCTGCTGGCCGTGCTCGTGGCACCGCTGCTGGTCCAGCTGATCGCCCACAAGATGATGACGGATCCGGCCCACGCGGACACCACCGTGGCGCTGACCAGGTACTGCCTGCCGACCATCTTCTTCATGGGCATCCACGTGGTGATGGGACAGATCCTCAACGCCCGCGGCCGGTTCGGCGCGATGATGTGGACCCCGGTCCTCAACAACATCGTGGTGATCTTCACCTTCGGCGCCTACATCTGGGTGTACGGCGGCTTCGACGGCGTCACCCCGGCGACCATCACCCCCGAGGGCGTCCGGCTGCTCGGCATCGGCACCCTGGTGGGCCTCGTCGTGCAGGCGCTGGCGATGATCCCCTACCTGCGGGCGGCCGGCTTCTCCTACCGGCCGCGCTTCGACTGGCGCGGCCACGGCCTGGGCAAGGCGGCCCGGCTGGCCAAGTGGACGTTCTTCTTCGTACTCGCCAACCAGGCCGGCTACCTGGTCATCACCCAGCTGGCCATCGCCGCCGGCAGTGACGCCGCGGCGGACGGCCACGGCGGTGTCGGCCTCGCGGCCTTCTCCAACGCCCTGCTGATCTGGCAGCTCCCGCAGGCAGTCATCACCGTCTCGATCATGAGCGCGGTGCTGCCCCGGCTGTCCCGCGCGGCCGCCGACGAGGACGCCGGCGCCGTCCGCGACGACCTCTCCTACGGGCTGCGCACCACGGCCGTCGCCGTCGTCCCCGCGGCGTTCCTCTTCCTCTCGCTCGGCCCGGCCATCGGCCAGTCCATCTATGCGGTGGGGGGCGGCGACACCGCTCTGGACGACGCCCGCAACGTCGGTCTGATGCTCTCCGCCTTCGCCTTGGGCCTGATCCCCTACTCGGCGCAGTACGTGATGCTCCGCGGCTTCTACGCCTACGAGGACACCCGCACGCCGTTCTCCAACACCGTCTGGGTGGCCGCCTGCCAGGCCGTCTTCTCGCTGCTCTGCTGGCTGCTGCTGCCCGCCGAGTGGACGGTCACCGGTATGGCCCTCGGCTACGGCCTCGCCTACGCCGTCGGAGTGACGGTCGCGCTGCCCAAGTTGAAGAAGAAGATCGGCGGCCTGGACACCAAGCGGATCGGCAAGACCTACTCCCGGCTCGCCACGGCCTCCGTCCCCGCCGCCCTGGTGGGCCTGGGCGTGAGCCTGGCGGTCACCCGGGTCGTCGGCGGCTGGGCCGGGGCCGTCCTGACCGTCCTGGTGGCCGGCGGCCTCCAGCTGGCCGTCTTCGTACTGATCGCGAAGCGGCTGCGGATCGAGGAGCTGAACGCCATGCTGGGTATGGTGCGCGGCCGACTGGGCCGCTGACCCGGCATCGGGCCGCCGCGCTCCCCGGACCGTCCCGGGCCGGGGCCCGGCGGCCCGATGCCGATCCGCACCACTTCTCTCCACCGTCAGGCAACCGCGCGGGCCTCCCGGCGGTCGTACCCGGTGGAGAACAGTGGGCACAATTGTCCTGGAGCACCGGGGCCACCGGCCGAAGCGCTCCAACGACTCTCTCAGGCCCGGGGCGACACAAGGGGAGGCTGGACCACGGTGGCTGATGGCACCAAGGCGGTCGTCGACACGTCAGCAGCTGACGGAGCGGCGGACGAGGCCGCGCTCGCCGCGGCGATCGACGAACTCGCCGACGGCACGGCCCGGGCCCGCACGGCCGGCTCTCCGGCGGACGCGCGCTCCGCCGTCGAGGAGGACGCCTCCGAGGACGAACCCGACGCCGGGGACGACGCCCCGGCCGACGCCACGGCCGACGCCACGGCCGAGGACGAGGACGCCTCCGAGGGCGACGCCGAGGACGGCGCCACGACCGGGGGCGCCCCGGCCGGGAGCGAGGAGACCTCGGAGATCACCGCCCCGCTGTCGGCCTCCGAGATCGCCGCCGAACTCGCCGCCGGCGACGCCGCCCGCCGGGCCGCCACCGCGTCAGCCGACCGCCCCGCCGGCAAGCGCCCGCCCCGGGACCCGCAGCCCACCCACGACCCCCGGGACACCGCCACCCTGCCGCAGACCCTGCCCGCCCCGCTGCGGCACAGCGGCGACCTCATCGGCCACCGCTACCGGCTGGAGGAGTGCATCTCCTCCACCGAGACCTTCAGCAGCTGGCGCGCGGTCGACGAGAAGCTGCGCCGCGCCGTCGGCGTCCACCTGATGGCCGCCGGCCACCAGCGGGCCCGCAAGGTCCTGGCCGCCGCCAAGTCGGCCGCCCTGCTCGGCGACCCGCGCTTCGTGCAGGTGCTGGACGCCGTCCAGGAGGGCGAACTGGTCTACGTCGTGCGCGAATGGCTGCCGCACGCTTCCGACCTCGCCAAGCTGCTCTCCGACGGCCCGATGGAGCCGCACGAGGCCTACCAGATGGTCCGCCAGGTCACCGACGCGGTGGCCGCCGCCCACCGGCGCGGCCAGGCCCACCTGCGGCTCACCCCGCGCTGCGTGCTGCGCACCGACAGCGGCCAGTACCGGATCAACGGCATCGCGGTGGACGCCGCCCTGCGCGGCCTGCCCGCCGAGGGCACCGAGGAGGACGCCGAGCGCGCCGACACCCGGGCCGTCGGCGCCCTGCTGTTCGCCGCGCTCACCCACCGCTGGCCCTACCCCGAGGACCGCTACGACCTGCGGGGCCTGCCGCGCGACCTCGGCACGGTGGCACCGGACCAGGTCCGGGCCGGGGTCCACAAGGGGCTGTCCGACCTGGCCGCCCGCGCCCTGTCCGACCACCCGCCGCACCACGCCGAGCCGATCACCACCCCCGAGGAACTCGCCCGGGCGATCGCGCTGATGCCGCGCATCCGCCAGCCCGAGCCCGAGCTGCCGGTCTTCACCAACCCGCCGCGCCACAACACCCACGCCCTGCCGACCGCGCCCAACCCGACCCGGGTGGTCGCCGCCCCCGGCACCGGCCCCACCCCGGTGACCGCGCCGGTGCGCCGCGCCGGGCGGCGGCTGCGCCGGGTGGTCAAGGTGACCGTCTGGACCGTCGCCCTCGGCGCCATCGGCGTGGCCTCCTGGCAGCTGGTCGACTACCTGCGCTCGCAGAGCACCGCCGTCGCGGCCCCCCAGCCCAGCGGCACCAGCGCCACCCCCAGCGCCCACACGCCCACCCACGACCCGGTGCCGGTCCCGGTCCTCCAGGCGATCTCCTACAACCCACTGGGCGACGGCCCGGAGGGCACTTTCGCCCAGGAGAAAGCCATCGACGGCGACCCGAACAGCGAGTGGACCACCAACTGGTACGGCGACCCCTTCGGTCCGAAGACCAAGGAGGGCACCGGCCTGCTGCTCGACCTCGGCACGGCGCAGACCGTCTCCAGCGTGAACGTCAAGCTCGCCACCCCCGCCACGGCCGAGCTGCGGATGCCCGGCAAGGGCATCGGCAACCCCACGGCGGCCAAGCCGAAGGACTTCGGCGTCCTCGGCAAGGAGACCGGCACCAGCCTCTCCTACGAGCTGGACAGCCCGGTCACCACCCGCTATCTCTTGATCTGGCTGACCGGCCTGACCAAGAACCCGGACACCATGTCCCATCCGGGTCAGTACCAGGGGCACATCGCCGACGTGAAGGTCTCCGGCTGACCCGCGGGCTGCGACGGGGCACGGACGGCGAGGGGTGGACGTGGCGCAGGACGGACCGGAGCACGACGACGACGCGGCGCTCCTCGCCCGGCACGTCGCGGGCGACCGGGAGGCCTTCGGCCGACTGGTGAACCGTCACCGCGACCGGCTCTGGGCCGTCGCCCTGCGCACCCTGGGCGACCGCGAGGAGGCCGCCGACGCCCTGCAGGACGCCCTGGTCTCCGCCTTCCGCTCCGCCCACACCTTCCAGGGCCGCTCGGCCGTCACCACCTGGCTGCACCGGATCGTGGTCAACGCCTGTCTGGACCGCGCCCGCCGCGCCGCCACCCGCCGGACCAAGCCGCTCGACGACGACCCGCAACGGCTGGACGCCCTGGTCGGCTCCGCCGAGCCGGCCGACTCCCCGGTGGTCCGCGCCGAGGTGCACCGCGAGCTGTCCGCCGCACTCGCCGCCCTGCCCGCCGAACAGCGGGCCGCACTGGTCCTGGTCGACATGCAGGGCTACCCCGTCGCCGAGGCCGCCGAACTGCTGGGCGTGCCGGTCGGCACGGTGAAGAGCCGCTGCGCCCGCGGCCGCGCCCGGCTGCTGCCGCTCGTCCGGCACCTGCGCGAGGAGACTCCCGCCGACGGGGGCGGTGTTTCACGTGAAACACCGCCCCCGTCGCCGGTCGGTAGAGGGGGGGGGTGGGTAAGAGTGTTGGTTGG